>CAKZSB010000092.1 GCA_937920585.1 uncultured Granulosicoccaceae bacterium
CGGTGAAATGATGGGCGATCACGGCTTGCTGGGCAAGCTCGGGTATTTTGATCAGGCCTATCATATCCCGCTGATCATTCGCGACCCAAGACAACACAATATTCCCAACCGGCGCGTCGAAAAATTCACCGAGGCAGTTGACGTAATGCCAACATTGATTGACCTGCTCGGCTCAAATGCGAAGTCAAAGCTGGATGGATGTTCTTTGCAAAGCGCCTTTCACGGCAATGGCCTGACTCACTGGCGGGGCAGCGCGCACTGGGAATTTGATTTCAGGGATATCAGTAATCGCAAGGCCGAAGAAACACTGAACCTGCCAAGCACGCTGTGTAACCTGAGTGTGCTGCGTGGTGAACGTTATAAGTATGTGCACTTTGCCGGGCTTCCTTCGCTGTTGTTTGATCTTGAAGCAGATCCGCACGAGACCGTCAATCTGGCGAACGACTCACAATACGATTCCGTGCGCCTGCAGTGTGCAGAGCAATTGTTGTCGTGGCGTGCGGAGCATCTGGATCAGACATTGTCGTTGAGTCAGGTGACGGAGGATGGACTAGTGGGGGTGATGTACTTTTGAAAAGCGCAAAAGTACCAAAACGCTCTCTGCCTGCCTCGCTGTGGCTGTCGCCACTTTGGAAAGGTTCATTGCCCGCGGGGCCGCGCTGAGGGCACATCCTTGTGCCCACAGCGCTATGTGCGACGTCCTGTCCTGGGTACGTACTTTTGAAAAGCGCAAAAGTACCAAAACGCTCTCTACCCGCTTCGGTTATGGCTATCGCCACTTTGGACAAATACACCGACTGGCGGGGCCGCGTTGAGGGCACTTCCCTGTGCCCACAACGCTTATCGCGACGTCCTGTCGCGAAACCCCTTGTCGCTGTATTTGTCCAAAGCCCTCAGAGGGCGCTTAACTGCAGCACGGCTCGTGCTGACACACGTTGCATCGTGGGAAGAGATCCCCGATCCCTGAACATGTATCGAGGGTCGCGTCACTCGCTGGAGTACAGGCTTTAGCCAGCTTTTTGTGCGGTTACGCTGCAACTGCCATTTCTGGCTTTTGACAAATGCAAACGTACGCAGAGCACGTGGCGCTTAACCAGCATCCAATCAAACATCCGTTCTAACATGTTCGTGCAGCGGGGCTGTCCTCCCACCCTGCTCTCTCACGCTTTGTCTTCGCCTGTGACACACCGGCACGCCGCTGCCAGAGCTGTTTTACTGCTATCACATTTGCTACGCTGCACCGAATCCGCTGCGACTCGATCCGGCGTCAAACCTCGCAACACGAGCGTATAACCATGCCACTAAAAACCACCTGCATCGGCGCCTACCCTAAGCCTGACTTCGTCAAGCTGCCGGACTGGTTCAATATTCCGGCGGGGCCGGACACAGCTGATCCTACGATGGAGTGGGCGGCGGCGATTGAGGCGATGGGCGATGATGCAGATGCCATCATTACGCGTGGCATCGCGCAGGTCATTGCCGATCAGCTCGATGCCGGTATCGATATACCGACCGATGGCGAGGTGATTCGCGAAAATTACATTCACTATCACTGCCGGCACCTGAATGGTTTCGACTTTGACAACCTCACTAACAAGGAGGTGCGAGGTGGAAATTACTCGGCCAATCTGCCTACGATTCGCAGCGCGGTATCTTTGAAGAAGACGTTTCTCCACAACGACTACAAGCGTGCACAGGCACAAAGTGCTGTGATGGTGAAAATTACGATGCCTGGGCCAATGACGGTTTCAGATACCAATGTCGATGCGTTCTATCACGATCCGAATAAGCTCGGTGCCGATATCGCCGATGCGCTGAACCAGGATGTACTGGCGCTGGCCGAGGCTGGCTGCACACAAATTCAGATTGATGAGCCGCTGTTTGCACGCAAGCCGCAGGAGGCACTGGATTATGGTTTCGAAAATCTGGAACGCGCATTCCACAACTGCCCCGCTTCGGTTACCCGCACGGTGCACATGTGTTGCGGCTATCCCGATCGACTGGATCATCCGAACTACCCCAAGGCTGATCCGAATGCCTATCTGCAAATCGCTGATGCGGTTGAATACTCCGGCATTGATGCCGTTTCATTCGAGGACGCTCACCGCCACAACGATTTATCACTGCTGGAGCGATTCGAAAGAACCTCGGTAATATTCGGCGCGGTGGCGATTGCCAAAAGCCGAATTGAACCGGTGGAGGAAATTCGCGAGCGACTACAGCAGGCGCTGCAACACATCGACGCCGAGCGCCTGATCGCCGCACCGGATTGCGGGCTGGGGTTGCTGGATCGAGATATGGCGCGAGCCAAGCTGGCCAATCTTTGCGCTGCCGCCAAATCGATCTAGCGGGCACTTGCAGCTGTGCCGAACTGCTGCGGCAACAGGGGCTCAACTGCGCCGCAGCGGTGGCATTACCAAAGTAAGCAAGATTTGTGAAGCCCGTTAATGGAACACTGGGGACCAATCGAACGGAGGTAAGTTTATGTCACAGTCCCTGGCGTCTTTGGATGCAACCCGAATTGTTGCCGGTTTGTCGAACAGCGAACTGGATTTGAATGACGTTGTAGCCGCACTACGCACGCAGCAGCAGACAGTGAACGGGGATATCAACGCCTTCGAGTTCACCACAGAAGACTGTCGTGCCAATACAACACAATTGCACGGTTTGCCGATTACGGTAAAAGATCAGATCACCGTTGCGGGCATGCCGCTAGCTCATGGCCTGGATCGCACAAAGCGGAAAGTCCCGCAACAGACCGCCCCTGTCATACAGCGCTTTCTGGATGCGGGGGCCAATGTGTGGGGCAAAACAACGCTGCCCCCCTATGCAATGGATTTCCAGACTTTCAATAAGCGTAACGGGATAACCCGCAATCCGTGGAACCTGGATTGCACCGCTGGCGGCTCGTCCGGTGGTGGTGCCGCCGCTGTGGCGACCGGCATGAGCTTCCTTGACATTGGTGCTGATCTCAGTGGGTCGCTGCGTTTGCCAGCCTCCTATTGCGGGGTTTATTCACTGCTGCCAACAGAGCACACCGGGCAGAGTGAGGGCCTTTTACCTGACGGCGCGACGCTGGACCATTTTGCTCGCCCGGGCCCTATCGCCCGTTCGGTTGACGATCTGGCACTGGCCTGGTCGGTGATGAGCGGGCAAAACACGACAGATGAGAAAGAGGCTGATTTCAAGGTCGCAGCCTGGAGCGCGAATGCAAACACTTTGCCGGTCAGCGACGAAACTGCAGCGGTATTCAAATCCGCCTCTAAGCAACTGGCAACAGAATCACTCTCCGTGTCGAGTGCCGATTTTTCCGCACTATTCAATCCCGATGTCTATGCCTGCTTTGGTGAGATCATGGGATACGAAACCGGCGGGTTGATGCCTGCACCGATTCGCCTGCTAACGCGTCTGACTGGAAAATCAGCCGCACGTCGATCGCCCAATTTTCTCCAACATATCCACGCCGGATATCGCCGCGATCCTAACCGGTATCGCGCGTCTCTGGACAATCGAAAAAACTTGCAGGCAACTTTCGAATCCGCCTGGGCGGATCTCGATGCATTGCTGATACCCGTATGCGGGGTGCAGCCGTTCGCTCACCAAAAACCACAGAGTGATCGCGG
>CAKZSB010000093.1 GCA_937920585.1 uncultured Granulosicoccaceae bacterium
AATCTGATGATGCTGGCCGGCGCAAGCGCGCTGGCAGACGGAGGCTGGCAAGGCAGCCCGCTGGCGGCGGCACTGCCGGTTTTGCTGCCCCCGAACGGCCCGGCAACCTACGCTCGCAAGCGCGCCAAAGTGCAGCTCACAAGCGAAGGCAGTTACTCCCCGATTACTCGCCTTGACGACGACAATGCCGAGAACCTGCGCCTTTGGGCGGAGATGCCCGAGCTGGCCGACTACCAGCTCACCGGTGCACTTAAACCCGGCGCGCGGGCGCTGCTGGCACTGAATCTGCCGGCTGGCAGCCAACCGCTGCTGTCGCATCAACGATATGGCAAGGGCCAGACCTACGTGCTCGCCACCGGCGGTACCTGGCGCTGGCAAATGCAATTACCCCATGCAGATCTGAGGCACGAAATTTTCTGGCGCCAACTGCTCAACGCGCTGGCGGCAACCGCGCCGCAAAGAATCGAGGTATCGCTGCCGCATCAGGTTTTTCGCGATGAGAGCCAGGTGCTGGTCTCCGCCACCGCACTCGACGAGCGCTTCGACGCGGTCACTGACGCGCAACTGTCGGTGACCGTGAGATCACCAGACGGCCGCGAGCAGCAACTGCCGATGGTCGCACAACTGGACCAGCCCGGTCGCTATGAAGCCACCATTGAGGCGGCACAAACCGGCAGCTGGCAACTGGACGTCAGTGCAGACTTTGGCGACGATCAGATCGAGCAGACCACCCGTTGGTTCTCGCGAGAAGACGGCACTGCAGAGGTGTTTGCACTCGCCCGGGACAGCAACTTCCTGACCCGCATCGCCGACACCAGCGGCGGACGTTACTGGCCCGCCGGCAGCACGGATGCACTGGCAGAAACCCTGCAAACCGACAGCAGCGGCCTGACTCGGCAACAGACGTGGTCACTGTGGAACGCGCCATTTTTCTTTTTACTGTTACTTGGCCTGAAACTGCTGGAGTGGCTTTTGCGGCTGGCCTGGAGACGACTGTGAGCTTGCAACGCGACGCGCAACGCCGAACACCAGG
The DNA here is from genome assembly GCA_937920585.1 of uncultured Granulosicoccaceae bacterium. Classification (GTDB taxonomy): domain Bacteria; phylum Pseudomonadota; class Gammaproteobacteria; order Granulosicoccales; family Granulosicoccaceae; genus CAKZSB01. Next base: position 1,034 of record CAKZSB010000093.1, read on the forward strand.
TCGCAGATTTGCGGCTGCACTGCTGCTGGGCGCGAGCCTGTTCGGTGGCCAGGCAATGGCCGAGCAGGTGACGATGGTCGTCAGCGGACTGGGTGGCAACGACGACTACCAGCGCCAGTTTGATCGCTATGCCGCGGCTATTGCAGAGCAATCGCGCAAGCTCTCAGCCAACCCTGCCGACACGGTTCTGTTGCCCGGTAGCGCCGCCACGCGAGAGAACATTCTGGGCACCATCGATGACATCATGGCGCGCAAACCTGAATCGTTTGCGCTCTATTTGATTGGCCATGGCAGCCACGATGGCGAGCACTACAAATACAATATACCCGGCCCCGACATTACCGGCGCTCAAATTAATGAAGCGCTGTCGACCGACTTCGAGCAGCGCCAGTTCGTGGTCGTTGCCACCAGCGCCAGTGGCGCGTTGCTGGAGTTACTAAGCGCGGAAAACCGTGTGTTAGTCACCGCGACCAAAAATGGCCGCGAGCGCAATGCAGTATTTTTTCCTCAATTCCTAAGTGAGGCGCTCGGTGATATCGGCGCAGACACCGACAAAAACGAAATTATCAGCGCCGAGGAAATGTTCCAGTACGCTGAACGCGCCGTCGCCGCATACTATGAGACCGAGAAACTGCTGGCCTCGGAGCACCCGCGTATGGAGGGCAGTTTCGCCGCCGACTTCGCCACGGCACACTACGGCACGCTGCTCAATCAGGCGGGTGAGATTGCACCTGATCTGCTTGAAAAACGTACGCAGATATCTGCAAACATCAACAGTTTGCGCGCTCGCAAGGACGATTTGAGCGAAGAAAAATACTTCGATGAACTGCAAACACTGATGCTTGAACTGGGCGCAGTGCAGCGCGAAATAGACCAACGGAGCAGTCAATAGCATGCGCATCAGACAGCCCTTACGTCACGCCACCATCCTTGTCTGTGCGCTGTACTGGTTCAGCACCGCGGGCGTCACGGTGGAATATGACCCGAACCGCGACGACGCCCTGCTCGCCTGTGACGCGATCTACAACAGCGGAAAGATCGACGCCTCCATCGATTGTTATCAACCGCTGATGCGGCAGGGCTCGCTGCACGTGGCAGCCGAAGCGGCCTGGGCACTGGGCGAAACACGCAATGCCAACGAACTGTTCCGCCGCGCGGTCGCCGATCAGCCCGGCAATCCGCATATTCGCGCTCGCTGGGGTCGGCTGTTTTTGAGCACCCACCAGCCCAGCCAGGCCGTGCCGCTGTTCGAGGAGGCGCTGCAACTCGATCCCGAATACGCGCATGCGAGGATTGGATTGGCGGCGGCACTGTTGAACGGCGGTGGCTCTGAAGCGCGCCAGGTGCTTGCACAAATCGCTATCGATCATCCCGATTCAGTTGAAGCTTTGCTGTTACTGGCGCGCCTGCAACTTGAAACATCGAGCCTCGACAGTGCCAACCAACTGCTCGATCAGGCCCTGCACTACGCAGAAGAACAGCAACTTCCGCCGCTGGATATCTATGCACTGAAAGCTACCTCGGAGATGCTGGCCAACAGTGGTGATGAGCGCTGGGAGAACGAGGCGCTGGCGATCAATCCCGGTTATGGCGATGTCTATTACATTCCGGCCCACTACCACCTGATCAACTATCGTTATCGCGAGGCGGTTGAGGTACTGGAAAAAGCAGTCGCCGTGCAGCCAACACACTGGAGCGCTCACTCGCAACTGGGTATCAACCTGCTGCGCCTCAATGATATCGAGGGCGCGAAGGAGCACCTGGCCATTGCCTACGAAGGCGACCCCTACGACACCGCGACGGTCAATACCCTGCGCCTGCTCGATACGCTGGAAGAATTTGAGGATATCGACACCGAAGCCGTCTTTTCACTGCCCGGCGCGGATGCGCCGATACAAACGCCAATCGTCATGCGACTGCATCGCGACGAGGCAGACTACCTGGCCCCTTATGTCGAAGACCTGACGCGCCGCGCTGTCGAGACTTTTACCCGCCGCTATCGCTTCGAGCTCAAAGAGCCGCTGATCGTTGAGCTGTTTCCCAATCACGATGACTTTGCCGTTCGCACCGTCAGTACGCCTGGCGTGGGCTTGCTGGGTGTGACGTTTGGCTATCTGCTGGCGATGGACAGCCCCAGCGCGCGCGCCGTTGGTGAATTTCACTGGGGCAGCACGCTGTGGCACGAACTGGCCCACGTGTTCACAATCGAAGTGTCAGATCACCTGATGCCGCGCTGGTTTACCGAAGGGCTGTCGGTCTATGAAGAGTGGCATACCGGGCCACTGCGCGGCCGCCATCTGCCGCTAGATGTGCTGGAGGCCATTCGCGATAAAAAGCTGCTGCCGGTCGCAGAGCTGGATAACGGCTTTGTTCGCCCAAGCTACCCGAACCAGGTGACCGTTTCATACATGCAGGCGGGCCTGATCTGCGACATGATCAGTAAAAAATGGAGCCACGAGAAACTCGTCGATATGCTGGAACTGTTTCGCGACAGAGTGGACACCGGCACCGCGGTGCGACAGATCCTGGGCATCGAACCCGAGCAACTGGATGCTGAACTACAGGCCTACATAGATGAAAACTATGGCACCATTTTGAATCGTTTCGAAGAATGGCGCGACACCATTGCAAGTGCGCGCGATGCGATAAAGTTCAAGCAGTACCAGCGCGCCATCGAATACGCCAACACCGCCAACGAGATTTTTCCACAATACGTCGCTCAATCGAGCGCCTGGCTGACCCTGCACGAAGCGCATACCGGCCTTGGCCAGCAGGAAGAGGCAGTCGCCGCACTGGACACCTGGTATGAACGCGGCGGCCACGATCCGGAAATGCTGCATCAGCTGGCGCATCGGCTGCGCGACCTGGGCCGTCGCGATCGCGCAACGCAGGTTCTCGAATCGATCAACTGGGTTTCGCCCAACAACATAGATTTGCACGAGCGGCTGGGCAAGGACTACATGGCGAGTGGCAACTACGCCGCCGCACTGCGCGAGTTTCGCGCGCTGCTGGGCCTGCAACCACACGACAAATCAGTCGCTCACCTGAACATCGCCAAAGCACACCAGAAACTCGACGACACCAAAAGTGCGCGTCGCAGTGTGCTGCAGGCGCTTGAGCATGCGCCGTTTTTCCGCGAGGCGCAGGATCTACTGCTGGAACTGACAACCGGAGATGCTTCATGAGTAACGATCACAATGACCCGACCGAGGCTGCGGCGCGCGAGATTGAAGAATTTCGCTATGTCATGGACGATATCCGACAGCAGGTTGGCCAGGTTATCGTGGGTCAGAATGAAGTCGTTGAACACTTGCTGGTGACGCTGCTGGTTGGTGGCCATTGCCTGATCACCGGTATGCCCGGTACCGCCAAAACGCTGCTGGTGCGCACCCTCTCCGAGGCGCTGGGGCTGGAATTCAATCGCATACAGTTCACCCCCGATTTAATGCCGACCGATATCACCGGCACCGATATCATCGCCGAAGATGCCAATGGCCAGCGCAGCTGGAACTTTGTCTCTGGCCCCATTTTCACAAACGTACTGCTGGCCGATGAAATCAATCGCACGCCACCCAAAACCCAGGCGGCACTGCTGGAGGCCATGCAGGAAAAATCGGCGACAGTACGTGGCACCATGCACCGCCTGCCCGATCCGTTTTTTGTGCTGGCAACACAAAACCCGCTTGAGCTCGAGGGCACCTACCCGCTGCCCGAAGCACAGCTCGATCGCTTCCTGTTCAACATCATGCTCGACTACCTGCCAGCGGCCGATGAGCTTGAAGTCGTCACCCGTTTTACCTCCGAAATTCCCGCAGCCCAACCCCGGCCCTGCACCACTGCTGCGCAGATCATTCAGTTTCAGCAACTGGTGCGTCAGGTGCCGGTGTCCGATTCGGTCGCGCGCTTTGCGGTTGACTTCGTGCGAGCGACTCGGCCAGGTGATCCGCTGGCCCCCGAATCCGTGCGTAAATATGTAAAGTTTGGCGCCAGTGTTCGCGCCACCTTGTTTCTTACCCTGTCTGCCAAGGCGCGGGCATTGATGCAGGGCCGTTATCACGTCACTCGCGAAGATATGGTTTCGCTGGCCGCACCGGTGCTGCGCCATCGCGTGTTGCTGAACTACTTTGCCGAGGCCGACAACGTGCGGATGGAAGATATTCTGCAGGACGTTGCCCGGTCGCTGAACTGAGCCTGCCATGAACGCACGCACGCGCGAACGTGATTCCGGGCCAATGCGTTATTTCAGGCCGAAACTGCTGGCTCGGCTGGGTTCACTGGAGCTGGTGGCGAAAACCGTCGTCGACGGCTATTTCACCGGCTTGCACCGTTCGCCCTACTTCGGTTTCAGCCAGGAGTTTGCGGAGTATCGCGCCTACAACGAAGGCGATGATTTACGCTTTATCGACTGGAATGTCTATGCGCGAACCGATCGCATGTATATCAAACGCTACCATGGCGAGACCAATACCGCGATCAACCTGATGCTCGATGTCAGCGCGTCGATGGGCTACAACAGCGGTGACATCAGCAAGCTGGAATACGCCAAATTTATTTGCGCCACACTTGCGTGGCTTGCAAAAAAACAGCACGACGCCGCAGGTCTCACGCTCTTCGATGAACAGATCAGAGAGCAAATTCCACCGTCATCGCACCCCGACACAGTTTTTCGTCTGCTCGGCGCCATGCAGCGCAGCGAGCCTGGCAACGGCACCAGCATCGAACCTGGTATCGAGCAGCTGGCTGCGAGCGTCACGCGGCGCGGTATCGTGGTGATCGTCTCCGACTTCTACTGTGACCCCGATGCACTCACGCGCAGTCTGCAACCGCTGTCGCGCTTTGGTCACGAGGTCGTGCTGTTTCACTTGCTCGATCCAGCCGAAATCACCCCGGCGTCACAAGTGCGAGAACTGCGCTCACCGGCAACGATGAAAGATATCGAGAGTGGCGAAGAGATAAAGGTTTCCGCGAACTTCCTGCAAAACGATTACCCGGCGCGTATGAAAGCCCATCGACAGCAACTGGCCGACTGCGCTGCGCGCGCCAATGTCAGCTACATTGCGGCCGACACTTCGCAACCACTGGATACGCTTTTACATGAGTATCTGGTGCTGCGGCAGCAGCAGCGCTAGGAGGTTGCCCGAGAATGAATGATCTACTGCAGCAGCAATCCCTTTACCCTCTTACCCGCGCTGCAATCCTTGGGTCAATTTTGCTCGCCCGTCATCGGGTATTGAGCGGGAGTCGACCGTGACTTTGCTGGCACCTCTGTTTTTACTGGGCCTGCTGGCAGTCGGCCTGCCGTGGTGGCTGCATCGGCTGAATCTCGATAAACCACCCGAGCGTGAATTCGCCTCGACAATGTTACTGGAGCCAGCCGACTCGCTCTCCAGCCAGGAGACCCGGCTGCGTTTTCGCTGGTTGTTTTCGTTGCGTACGCTGTTGCTGGCGCTGCTGGCATTGCTGTTTGCGCAACCGGTTTTCAAGCAGCTCAGCGCGATTGTGAGCGATGCACGAGCGCAACAGCTTATTGTCATTGATACGTCGTTTTCGCAGAATCTGGAAGGGCGCTGGGAGCGCACCCTGGACATCGCCCGCCAACTGCTCGACGACGCCGCTGCCGGCGACAGTTTCCGCCTGATCGCGGCATCCGCACAATTGCGCCAGCTCGACGCTGACGGCAGTCTGGAATCGGCCCGCGAGGCCATCAACACGCTACAACCGGACCTCACGCGTCTGGATTACGGCCGCATCGCCAACGCCATTGAGCCGTTGATCAATGCCAGCCAGCTGCCAGTTCATGTCCACCTGATCAGCGACCTGCAAGCCAGCGCCATGCCCAAGAGCTTCAGTGACCTCAATATCGATAACGCGGCCTCATTCACGCTGCACAGTACTGCGAGTGCCGACGACAGCAACACCTCGATCAGCGCCCGGCTGCTTGGCATTCGCGGCCAGCGCGCCTCACTGGCCGCAGTGATTACCAACAACAGCGATGCAACACTGAATACCAAAGTCAGTGTTTTTGCAGGCGGCAGCGAGCTTGCGAGCAAGGATCTGTCGCTGCAACCCAATACCAGCACGACACATCAGTTTGGCGACCTCGATACACGCGAGGCCGGCGACCACCTTGAGCTGCGGCTGGCCGGCAGTGATGCATTGGCCGATGACAACCGCGCGTTGCTCGCGCTGCCCGCGCAGCTGCGTTCGGATGTCGCGGTGCTGCAGGCCAGCCAGAACTCGCTGGCGTCACTTTATCTGAGCGCCGCTATTGAATCAGACCCGCGGTTTGCCGCCACCGAATTGCGCCTTGCCGCGATATCATCAGCGGCCGCCGGATCGCTACTGTTGATTCCCGACGCCGCAGCGTTGAGCGACAGCCATGCGGCTGACCTGCAGGACTACCTGGAAAACGGCGGCAATGCACTGATTGCCGCCGGTGCCCGCCCGCACAGTGTTCGCATGCGCGGCCTGTTGAACGAGAGCGCTGCGCCATCCATCAACCGCGACCGCGAATTGCAGCCGCTGCGCGTCGCGCAGGTGGATAGTACTCACCCGGTCATTGCCGGCCAGGATGAACACTGGCGCGATCTGATCATCAGCCAGCGCACCCGCTTGCAGCTCGATGAGCAGACCCGGGTGATCGCCAGCCTGTCCGATGGTGCGCCATTGCTGATCGAACGCGAGATCGGCAAAGGCACAATGCTGCTGCTTTCCACAGCGCTGGATTCATCCTGGAGCAACCTGGCTGTCAGCCCGGTGTTCGTCGCCTTCGCCTTGCGTTCGCTGGAGTATTTATCGGATGATTTCAGCATTGATGCGCAGCGTGCCATTGGCGAGACATTGAGCGTGAGCGGCGGCACACAGGTGCTGGATCCGGCTGGTGAATCGATGCGCGCACTGGCTGATCTATCGCAGCGCGCGTCAATAGAATTGAACGTACCGGGGATCTATACGGTCGAAAATGCGCTGGGCTCGCGCTATCTGGCGGTCGGTATCGACCCTCGCGAATCGGATATTACAACGATTGACGACAACATCCAGACACAATGGCGAGCGGTTGGCGACAATAGCGAGCAGCCCTCGGCGCGAGACAACAGCGCTGCGGCGAGCAACGAGATCGCCGAGGAATCATCATCGATCCATCGCTGGTTACTACCACTGCTGGCACTGCTGGTATTTCTCGAAGCACTGTTTAGCCATCGGCACCTCTGGATAAGACGGGAAGCCTGAATGAAATCTGCACCACGTGCCGGGCATACCGGCAACTTCGATCAGTATCTGAGTCAATTTCGCCAGCGGTTCAAGTTCCGCACGGTGGCCATAAGTGTTGCGGCACTGGTTTTTGCCGCCGTGCTAATCACCCTGATTACCGTGGTGCTGGGCGATCAACTGGCCTACTCACCCCTGCTCTACATACCTGCCAGAATTATTCTCGGGCTGTTGGTGCTGGGTATTGTCGCCGGACTGCTGTGGCTGCCGCTGCGCGCCTTTGCACGCACCGATGGCATCTCCGAGCTGGAAGAGCGCGTGCCGGCCCTGCAGGGTCGTGCCGAGACCTATCACGATCTGCAGACGCAGCGCCGTAATTCACCATTCACTAATCTGCTCGCTCGCGATGCAATGCGCTCGGCGAGCACCGCCCCGATGCACAAGTTGCTGCCTAAAGCGGATGTGTACGGCCCGCTGGTTGCCGCCGGTGCCCTGCTGATGCTGGCTGCCTGGCTGTATACAACAGTGCCGCTGGCTGCACGCGCCGGTATGGCGCACCTTTGGCTGGGCTGGTTCAAGAGTGACATTCTCCCCGAGCGGCTGATCACCGTGACGCCCGGCGACAGCAAGATTCGCTATGGCGACAGCTTCACCGTCAATGCAACACTCGGCGGATTCGAATCGGCCTTTGCCGCACTGCATATTCGCGAGCAGGACGGCCAATGGAACGAACTGGAAATGACGCCCGATTCCAGCGCAGGTTTTGCCTATACGCTGTATGGCGTCACTGCACCGCTTGAATACTATGTCTCGTCCGCCTTCACTGACAGTGACACCTTTTCACTCGATGTTGTCGTACCGGCCCGAATCGAAAGCCTGGATCTGGAATACCACTATCCCGAGTGGACCGGTGCGGAACCCGAACTGGTAGAAAACGGCTCGCAGATCGCGGCGGTCGCCGGCACCCGCGTCGATCTGATCTTTTCGACTGACCGGCCGCTTCAGCAGGGTGTTCTGGTCCACGACAATACCGCTACAGACGTCACCCAAACGGCAGAGAACCAGTATCGAGCGAGCCTGATGGTTGAACACGAAGGCGAGTATCAGCTGGCCGATCTGTTCGATGACGATCGCATCGCACTGAGTGAAAAACACCCGATCATCGTGCTGGAAGATGCCCTGCCTGAAATCAGCTTTGTGCGACCCGGCGCCGACTGGAACGCCAGCCCGATTGAAGAGGTGACGGTAAGCGCCACCGCCAGTGACGACTTCGCACTGGCAAAAGTTGACTTGCACTACTCGGTCAATGGCGGCGACTGGCAAAGCATTACACTTGAACCCGGTAGTGAGATGGAACATGTTTTCTACCTGGAAGATTTTGGCGAAGACGGCGAATCACTGGTGCCCGGCGATTTAGTCACCTACTACGCCGAGGCGCACGATCGCGAACAGTCGGTATCCACCGATATGCTGTTCATTGATGTGCGGCCCTTCGATCGCCGTTTCAGTCAATCGCAGCAGGCTGGCGGCGGCGGTGGCGCCGGATCGCAGGCGGAACAGGAAATCTCCCAGCGACAAAAAGAAATCCTGGTCGCAACCTGGAACCTTATTCGCGAGGAAAAAGAAAAAACCCGCTCGCTGATCAAACCCGAAGACAGCGCAGCGCTGCTGGCCGATCTGCAGACAACCCTGGCCGGCCAGGCAGAAACACTCGCCCAGCGCGCCGATGCGCGTCAGTTGCTCGACGACGATCCCGACATCGCGCGCTTTGTGGAATACATGCAGGAAGCTGCGACAGCGATGAAGCCTTCTGCAGAATCACTCGCCGCGCTGGAATTTGATCAAGCGGTCAAGCATCAGCAACGCGCATTGCAGTACCTCAAACGAGCCGAATCTGTTTTCAACGATATCAGGGTTAGCAGAAACCAGTCGGGTGGCGGCGGCGGAGGCGGCAACGCCGGTCGCGATATGGCAGAGATGTATGAACTGGAAATGGATCTGGCGAAAAATCAATATGAAACGCCGGATGCCGTTCAGCAAAGCAGCAACGCGACCCAAAGCCAGGAAGACGATGCCTTTGACAAACTGAAAGATCTCGCCCGCCGGCAGCAGAAACTGGCTGAAGCCGCACAACGCAACGAAGAATTATCGATGGCGGAACGCTGGGAGCAGGAGCGCCTGCAACGTGAACTGGAACAGTTGCAGCGCGAGCTTGAGCAACAGCAACAAAGCGCCAGCCAGAATAGCCAGCAGCAGAGTTCGCAACAACAAAGTGGCCAACAACAGAGTGGGCAACAACAGAGCGGCCAGCAGCAAAGTGGAGAACAGCAAAGCGGCCAGCAACAGAGCGGCCAGCAACAAAATGCCAACCAGCAGGGCGAGCAGAGCAACGACCAGCAAAACGCAGATGCGTTGCAAAACCTGCAACAGGCACTGGAACAACTGCGTGGCAGCCAGGACGGCGAGCAGAGCGCCGAAGAGATGCGTCAGGCGATGGAAAATGCCAGCCGCGAATTGCAGGAGTCGGTCGAGCAGTTAAATCAGTCTCGCCAGCAGCAACTGCAGGAGCAACTCGCCGATGCGGTTGAGCAAACACGCGAACTGACTCGCCAGCAGCGCGACACCGCCGAGCAACTTCGCGACGCCCTCCAGCGAGCGATGAGCGCACGCGAACAGGGCGTGATCGAAAGCGGTCTGGACGAACGTCAGGAGCGTGAACTGGCCGAACAAAAACGCCAGATGCAACGCGACCTCGAAGACATTCGCGAACAGCTAGGCGATGCAGCAGAGCGATTCTCGGCGCAGAACCCGCGCACCGCCGAACGACTGGAAGAGGCACTGACGACACTCGACGAGAGAAAGACATCAGAGCTACTGGGTATTTCCGGCGACATGATCGAAGAGGGTCGCGCGCCGCAAGCGGCACTACGTGAGCAACAGATCACCGAGGCACTGACCGATCTGCAAAATGATCTGCTCGATTCATCCAGCATCGCAGAGGCGGAAACCGCCGGCCCGTTCACCGACGAGCGCACGGTCGCCGATGCCAGCCGCGCACTTCAACAAATGCGCGAGGCACTCAATCAGGCCATGCAACGTGCTCAGCGCGACGGCCAGCCAGGCGATGAAAACGGATCGGGGGAACAGACCGCACAATCGGATCAGAATTCGCAACCGGGACAAGCCGGCGCCGACGGACAGCAACAATCGCAAACCGGCCAGGCTGGCCAGGGCCAACAGAGTGAAGGCCAACAGAGCGCAGGCCAACAGCCAGGCAACAGCGATGGCCAGGCGCAATCCGGGCAACAAGGCGAAAGCCAGTCCGGGCGCGCCCAGTCAGGTTCTATGGCGGCGGGCGGCGGATTCAATCTGCGCCGTGGCGGCGACAGTGAAGCGCAGATGAATCTCGACAACCTCGCGCCGGGTGACTCCCGCCTGGTAGAAGAGGCGCGCCAGGAACTGGCGCAAAGCCTGCCGGATCTGCAGGGCCAGTTGTCCGCGCAGATGCTCGAATCGCTTGAGCAGATTACACGGGATCTCAAGCCCGGCGAAAACGGCGAGAACGAGCGCCGAATCAATCGCGAGGTGGGCATTCTGCTGCGTCAGCTTGAACAACTGGAGCTGGCACTGAATCGCAGCGCGATGGAAGTTGACGGTGAAGGCATTCGGGCCGCCAGAAGTGGCCGCGATCCGGAAGGCTATGGTGCGCAGGCGGCAGAGTACTTTCGTCGCCTCAGCGAGGGTTTGTCATCCGGCTCCTGATTGCTCATCGAGCGTTTGCTCGAGCATCACCAATGCATCCCAGGCTGCCGGATAGCCCGCATAGACGGCCACCTGCATGATGGCCTCGAAGATTTCGCTAAGGGCTGCCCCGTTGTTGAGCGCCATTTGAAAATTCAGCTTCAATGCATTCTGCCGCCCGGTGGCCGCCAGCACACAAATACTGCACAGTGAACGCGTTTTCAAATCGATGCCTTTGCGCGTCCAGGTTCGACCGCCCACCACGCTGACCACTTCAGTTTCAAAGTCCGGACAAACAGACTTGAATCGTTGGATTAGGGGATCAATTTTATCCTCTCCGACCATTTGTCTAAACTGCTGATAGCCTGCATCGTAGTCGCTCATTGAATCTCCGGTGTGGTTGCGTACCATTACAGCAAAACAGCGATACTCTGGGATAGCCGCAAAAATCTTACACTTAGCTGCCGGAGGGAGCCAATGCTGATGACCGCGGATACCGAAAAACCTCTGTCACACGCCTTTCCACCGATCGCACGCAGCGATGCGGTCGTTTTGATTCTGGGCTCGATGCCGGGTGCGATATCGCTGGCGCAACATCAATACTACGCGCATCCGCGCAATGCATTCTGGCCGGCAATGAGCGCTATTCTGGGTGCCGACAACGATCTTGACTACAAGCTGCGCAGCGACCTGTTGATGGACAATCGCATTGCGGTGTGGGATGTGCTGCAGAGCTGCCACAGACCCGGCAGCCTCGACTCGCGAATCGATATGAAATCGGCGATCAGCAATAACTTCGAGGAATTTCTGGCCCGCCACCCGGCTATCCGGAACATTCTGTTCAATGGCCGCAAGGCCGAAAGCCTTTTCAAACGTCTGGCACTGCCGACAATCGATGCCACGGGGATTACATTGCACCCCCTGCCCTCAACCAGCCCGGCGATGGCCAGCATGGATCTGGAGGCCAAAACTGCCTGCTGGCGCGATGTGCTGTTGCCGGCGCTAGCCGAGCCATCCAGCGCGCCATGACAGCCGACACAGATCCACAAACCACCCGACTGACCAGCGCCCTGTGGTACGGAACTGGCAAGTCAGCAATCGTTGTCCAACGCCCAATCCCGTCGATAATCTGCCCGTGCGTATCCTTTGAAAAAGCAACCTGAAAGGCCAGACAGCGGACAACCGTCTGTCGAAACACAGGTACGCAACGCCAGGCTAAACCGCGCTGGCTGGTTAGTGCCGGCACTGGTTGCCTTGCTGCTTTTGCACGCGCTTACTACCTTGTGGCTGTGGCGGCAATCGGGCTTGCTGGAAGACATGCAGCGCAACACGCACATGCAGATGCTCCACAGTGCGAACCTGCAAAACATGGCCACAGGGTTTGATTCGCAGGATCCCGACTCCACCTTGCAAGCCTTTCACGATGAAGCACAATTGCTGTGGAGTGCTCACTGGGAAAATGCCAATGGTCGCTACCGCGGCCTGCAAAAATTGCCCGGCACCAAAATCGCGCCGGCATACCGCGAAGAAGCAGGCAATCTTGCCGCCAATGTGCGCATCCTGATCGATCATGTCGAAAAGCCGGACTTCGCCATTGGCCCCGATACCTCTGCAGCGATCAAGACCGTGCGCACGCAATTGGCTGGCGTGGAAAAATTGCTGCACAACGCGGAGCGGCGTTTTCGCGGCGTTGCAGCCCTGCTCACTTGGTTTTTTTCTACCGCCCTTGCAGCCGCTGCCACGGCCTATTACCTGCTGGTGATTCGACCGTTGCGCAAGGCAATGGGCAATACCGAGGGCGAACTGGCCAGCACACGCGCGCGGCTGCAGACTATTTCTCGAATCGATCCACTAACCGATTTACCCAATCGCCGCGCGATCACGGATTTCCTCTCTGATCTGCTGAACAATAATCAATCGGGTGAAGAGTTCATTGCGTTGGCCATTCTGGATATCGATCACTTCGGCCACATCAACGACGCGTTTGGCTACTACGCCGGTGACGAAGTTTTGAAAAGTGTCGGGGTCAGGGTACAGGAAGAATTGCGCGACGATGACAAACTCGGCAGGCTGGGTGCCGACCACTTCGCCGTGGTATTGCGACACCTGGCGTCGCCGCGCGATGCCGAAAAGATCATTCACCGAATTCAGCAACGCGTGTCGCAACCGGTAGACTACAACGAGACTCCGCTGGCAGTGTCATGTACGGTAGGCGCCAGCGTGCAACAGATGGAGACACTCGATCTGGCTGAGTTGTTCAAACTCGCCGATCAGGCGCTGTTGCAAGCTAAACGAAATCATCGCGGTTCACTATTGCTGTTATCGGATCAGGCGCAGGCCGCAATTTCACGTCAGCGCGCGATCATCAACCGCATGAAGTATCACCCGCCCGAAGAGATATTCAACCTCGCTTATCAGCCGATTGTCTCGCTAAAAGATAACGCAATCATGGGTGTGGAGTGCCTGTTGCGCTGGCGAGACCAGGCGCCGGCCGATCTTCACCCGGACGAATTTGTTCCGGTGCTCGAAATGTTCGGTGAGATCAATCGCACCGGCGAGTGGATTCTGCACGAAAGTCTGTCGCACCTGAAAAGCTGGCAACAGATACATCCCGACCAGGCGTTGTTTTTGTCGATCAACGTATCGACACTGCAACTGGAATCAGAGGACTACGCCCAGAAGGTTATCCAGCTGGTAGAAGAACTGGATATTAATCCCGCAAGTGTTGCTCTGGAACTCACTGAAAGCATCGCGATGAAACATCAGGACAGCGGTCGACGGCAACTGGCAATGCTGCGCAACCGCGGCTTCGGTATTTCACTCGACGACTTTGGCACCGGCTATTCATCACTGCAATATTTAAAGACCATGCCGGTAACAACGGTAAAAATAGACAAGAGCTTTATTGACGATCTGTTGACCGACGCGCGCGATGCCGCCATCGTTGAGAGCACCATTCGAATCGCTTCCTCAATGGGCCTGTCAGCTGTTGCCGAGGGAATTGAAAATCGCCACCAGGCCGATCGACTCACCGAGCTGGGTTGTCACTATGGCCAGGGATTTTTCTTCTCGCCGCCGGTAGACGCAGCGCAGTTTCAGGCAATGCTGGGCAAACACTCGGCATTGCCAAAACGTTCCAACGGCTGATAACAAGCTAGCCGGCAACCGGCATTCGCTTAAGTCGGGTTTCTAAGGTCGTGATTGTGTTATACATTTTTACACCCGCCCGCCGCACCGCGCGGATTATTTCTGATACCATTCCAACTTGATTCTGAGCGCACAACAGTCTGCAATCAGAACCTCCGCTGCATCCTGCTGCATTCGCAAACGCTACAAAACGACATGCTCGAAACCCGCTACCGCAGCCCGGATGTGTCAGCCTCCAGACAAGACGGATGATTTTAGGTGTCCCGCGCTTTTCACGCAGCGCGATGCAGGATCCCGCCATGCGGTGCGATCGTCGCTGTCGGAAAATTCAATGGTTTTGAACTTAATTTTTAAGGGGTAAATAACTGTGTCATTTAATTTGATGGATATGGTCAAGGGCCAGATCAGCAAGCAACTGGTCGGGCAAATCGGCGGATTGCTGGGTGAGACGGAAGAACGCACACAATCGGCCATTGATGGTGCACTACCCACTCTGCTCGGTGGTATCAGCAGTGCTGCGCAAACTGAAAAAGGCGCTGCATCGTTATTCAATATGGTTGACTCACAGGACGACAGCATCGTCGACAACATCGGCTCGATGATTGGCGGCAATCAGTCTTCAGCGCTCATTGAAGCAGGCACCAAAGGGCTTGGCGGACTGTTCGGCAACAGCGGCGTCAGCAGCATGATCAGCAGCCTTTCTTCCTTCACCGGCCTGGGCAAGGGCTCAACCGGTTCGCTGTTAGGCATGCTCACACCCATGCTGATGGGCTTGCTCAAGCGCCAGTCACGCAGTGACGGGCTCGATGCGGGCGGCCTGGCCAGCATGCTCAAATCCCAGAGTGGCAATATCGGCGCCTCGATGCCACAGGGCCTGATGGACAAATTCAGTAGTTCCGATTTTGGCGGCGGCTTGACCGGCCTGATGGCTGGCGGCGCTGCAGATGCAGGTGCCGGACTGGCTGCCGTGGGCAGTGGCGCTGCCGGCGCGGTGGGCGGAGCCGCCGGTGCGGTTGGACGCGGCGTCTCTGGCGCAGTCGGCGGCGCAGCTGATGTAGCAGGCAGTGCGGCTGGTGCAGTCGGTCGCAGTGTATCCGGTGCCGCTGGCGCAGCAGGTGATGCTGCCGGGGCCGCGGGTCGCGGTGTTTCAAATCTGGCTGGTGGCGCTGTCGATGCGGCAGGTGATGCTGCCGGCGCAGTCGGTCGTGGTGTTTCCGGTGCCGCTGGTGCTGTCGGCGATGCCGCTGGCAACGCCGCCGGTGCGGTTGGCCGGGGTGTGTCCGGTGCCGCTGGTGCTGTCGGCGATGCCGCTGGCAACGCCGCCGGTGCGGTTGGCCGGGGTGTTTCCGGAGCTGCTGGTGCAGTCGGCGATGCCGCTGGCAATGCTGCCGGTGCGGTTGGCGATGCCGCTGGTGCGGCAGGTCGCGGAGCTTCAAATCTGGCCGGTGGCGCTGCCGATGCGGCAAGTGATGCTGCCGGCGCAGTCGGACGCGGTGTGTCCGGTGCCGCTGGTGCGGTTGGCGATGCGGCAGGTGCTGCAGGTCGCGGGGCTTCAAATCTGGTCGGCGGCGCTGTCGATGCGGCAGGTGATGCTGCCGGCGCAGTAGGACGCGGTGTGTCCGGTGCCGCTGGCGCGGTTGGCGATGCTGCAGGTGCGGCAG
>CAKZSB010000094.1 GCA_937920585.1 uncultured Granulosicoccaceae bacterium
CGCCTGCGCTTCTCCAAAATCTACACATCGCTGCCGCTGGTCGCCGATCAGCCGCGTATCTCGGGTATTGGCGAATACTGCAAAATCTGTACAAAATGCGCTGCCGCCTGCCCACCTAAAGCACTGCCGTTCGGAGAAGCCACCGCGCAGCCGCTCAATCGATCGAATATCAGCGGGGTAAAAAAATGGACTGCCGATTGCGAAAAATGTTTTGGCTATTGGGCAAAACTTAAAACCGATTGCGCAATATGTATGCGCGTATGCCCGTTCAACCGCGACTACACCAAACCACTGCACCGCTTGTGGCGTTCGCTGGCGCTGTCACCGATGCGTAAAATGGCTTTATGGTGGGACACCCGTTTTCCGAGTGGTGCGAGAGTGCGGGCCGGAAGCTGGTGGCAATCGGTGTCAAAGCGCAGATAGACCCTCCGTGTCAACAATGGAGCCATAGTGACAGAACAATCTCTATTTCAGGATGTTATTCGCAAGCGGCGCAGCGTGCGCAAGTTCGAAGCCGGGCGGTCTGTGTCGCGCGCGGCACTGGAGAGAATTGTCGATTGCGGGCGCTGGGCGCCATCGGGTGCTAATGTGCAGTGTTTCGATTTTATCGTGGTTGATGATCCCGAACTGCGTACTTCGGTAATGGATATTTTCCTGCAACAGGCGCAGCGGCTGGTGGATCACGCAAAAGGTTTTCCTGCGGTGAAGAAAACCTATATGGCGAATACGGTGGCGATCATCATCGTGTTGGGCGATCCCCGTTGGAAAGTATGTTTTCCACAATCGACAACATCGGAGTTCGACGCCGAGTACCAAGAAAACAACGAAGCTATATTTCTTTGCTCACTGGGTGCGGCGGTGCAGAATGTTCAGCTCGGCGTGGCGGCAGAGGGACTGACCTCAGCCTGGCTGTCCGGCGGTGGCGAAGAGACAACCAACGCACAACTCGCCTCACTGCTTGGTTATCCGGAGTGGATGTGCGCCTACGGCACAGTGCCAATCGGTTATCCCTCGGTCAGCCAGGATCGTCGCTATCGTCGACCACTGGATCAGTGCCTGCACTGGAATGGATTTAACAGCAGTCAGTATCGCAGCCATGAGCAAGTCGATTTTTATGAATCCACGGTTCGACCCTTCGCCATGTATCGCGATCACGAGAGTATGCTCGACTGGCCCGACGCAAAAGAGAAACTGGGCGACTGGTTGCCGGCATTCACCACCGCCCAGAGTAACCCCGACGAGCAACTGCAGGCGGAGGCTGATTTTTCCAGTCCGCGCGTGCAGGGGCGGGCGACCCGGCGACGCGATCGCGATCAATAGGCAGATTATCACTCCTGCTGATCAGCGGGGCGGACAGCTGCATGTGGCATCATTGTTTCGTGGAAGACGAAAGCACATGTGAGGAACTCAATTGACAGACGAACCGCTCAGCCGTGAATCCATCCTCAACGGCGACATGCGTAAACTCGCCGAGAGTCAGCCGGGCCTCATTCGGTTGATGAGCGATGAAGAGCGGGCGATCTGGATCGAGAAAACTCTCGCGCAGGCTCCATCGATGGATGAAATCTGGGTATTTGCCTATGGATCGCTGATCTGGAATCCGGCCTTTATCTGGGCTGAAAAACTGCCTTGCATGATCCGTGATTTCCATCGAAGCTTTTGTTTCTGGACTCGCCTGGGTCGTGGGTGTGCCGAGAATCCCGGGCTTATGATGGGGCTGGAGCCGGGCGGGCAGTGCAGTGGAGTCGCCTATCGAATCGATGCCGGGCATGTAGAAAGCGAGATCGATATTCTGTTTCGTCGTGAACTGGTATCGCATGCCTATACTCCCACGTGGGTTGATGCTCATGGCCTCTCATCCGCGGTTTCGGTTCGGGCCATCACGTTTGTTATGGATGACTCGCATGAACGTTACTGCGGCGATCTGGATCAAGAGACTGCCGTGCGGCATCTGGCTACGGCAGCCGGTCCGCTGGGGCGAAATTGTGACTACCTATACAATTTGGTTGATCACCTGAAGCAAATGGGATTTCCCGATCCTGAGCTGGAGTCTCTGGCCGTTAATGTGCGCCAGTACCAACTTGCGCATCCGGAATCTGTGCCTGCTCAATGAATTGATGCGTTGGTTGTTTGTCTGGTGCGCAAGGCATGTGCTGTTAACGTCAAAAAACTGCTACCGGTGAAAAAGCGCACGGCATTTTTTTGTCAGCGAAATGATAAGCAATCGCAGTCCAGGGGAGCTGCTTCCCATGTCGGCTTCGCACAGGTCGTTTCGAATTTATGTAGATTCCCGTAGTTTGGTTGTTCAAACAAACTTGATGGTTGTTTTCATAACTGCGTCACACAACCGGGCGATGGCACTTCGTCGGTAAATTCGATGGTCGGGATCTTGCGCTTTGAGCGCCTGAAATGAGATCACTCTCACGTTAGACAACCGTACCGGTTCTAGTCGCTGCGATGGGTGAATAAAAGCTTAGCGAAACTTCAGGGAGTTCCAGCTTGCTAGCTGAACCGACGTATTGTGGTGGCAGGGAACAACGACGGGGACTTCTCCGCGCGTTAGGCACGGCTGTGGTTTGCCTGGTGGCCTCGTGCTGGCTTAGTCCGTCAGTGCGTGCCGAGGGCTCCGCACAAACAGGATTAACTCAGTATCTTTTTGACCGCGCAGCCTTGTTTGCCGAGGGTTATGCCAAAGGCGATCAGTCGGGTTCGCTGTTCGTAGATATTCTGAACGCCGGTGAAGTGATCAATATTTCGTTGTGCGGCGACGAACTCACCGATGATCTGCAGATAAAGGTTTTCAATGCGGCCAATGTGCTGCAGCTTACCGAGAATCTGAGCAACGGCAACATAAGTTGTAGTGATCCGATGAACGCACCACTGACGAACCCGGTGCGATTTGTCACGACTTCTGTCGGAGCACATCGGATTGAACTGCAGAATCTCAGCAAATCCACAGATCAATCGAGCTTTTTTGAACGCTTCGACATCTCG
>CAKZSB010000095.1 GCA_937920585.1 uncultured Granulosicoccaceae bacterium
TCATTCAACCGATCCTGCGCTCATCAGCCACACGAACTGGGGTATGCCGGTTTCACTTATCGCAGACCCCGATGGCAATCAGCTTTTGTTTTCACCACCGCTGATTGATCCGGCCGTAGCATCTGAGTCAGCAGCAGACACCTGAGCAGCTCCACGCACATTGCAGCCATAACAGGACAGGGGCTTTTTCATGCCGGATCTGGCGGCGATAACACCTGCATCGCCCCGCCAACACCACGCAGGTTGTGGGATCCGTAATCGTGCCAATCAATATTGACAAGTGCGGCAAAATCCTCCGAGGCCAGCACGCTCGTACCAAGGCTTTTGGTCATGTTTTCAAGCCTCGCCACTTCGTTTGCAGCGGGTCCGACGACGGAAAATTCAAGCCGTTCGGCAACGCCGATGTTACCGAAGGTGAGTTCTCCGACATGCAGACCAATGCCAAAGTCGATCGCTTCGAGATTGTCCCGGGCGCGAGATAGATTGAGCGCCTGCAAACGCGCCTGCGCGTCTGTGACGGCAGCCATCGCCTTGCGGGCGGCACCTGCAGAACCGCTGTCACGTACCGGAAAGATCGCCAGTACACCATCACCGATAAATCGCAACACTTCCCCGTGATTGGCGATGACCGCACCTGCGGCGCACTCGAAATAACTGTTGATCAGCGCCAGATACGTATCGGTGTCGAGTCGATCGCCCCAGGCAGTGGAATCACGCATGTCGCTGTACCAGATCACCGCCTCAATGCGCTCGCCATCACCGCGTTTGATCTGCCCGCCCAGCACCCTGTCACTGGCGTTGGGACCCAGGTAGGCATCGAGCAGGTTCTGCGTGACGCCCTCCTGAATCTGCATCTTGCAGGTCACGGCGAGCCGACTCTGCACTCGCATCAGCCAGACCAGCTCCCGATCAGTAAAGCCACCGGATCGCGAGGTGGCCCAGGAACCGATGATGCCGTTGTCGTAACTGTCGGTTTGCATCTCACTGGTGAAAGCCACTTTGTAAGCCAGGTAATCGGTTATCCCCTGATCGCGCAGCTCTTCGAGTACGTCAAAATCCAGCAGCGCTGTGTCGCCGGTCAGCCGCCTGCGCAGGAACGGCGTACTGGTGCTGAGCAGGCGATGAATCGGGCTGCTGGTGAATTCTTCCGACGAAAACGCATCTTCGTGACGCGTTCTGGCTGAGCGGACGTTTTCACCACGCCGCCAGAACATGATGGTTGATGAATAGAGCGGATGCAGGGTACGAAAAGTGATCATCGCGCGCGAGATGGGCAGGCCGGCAGCGTCGAGCCGCTGGCAACAGCCATCAAAAATATCCTCCATGCTGGAATGTCCGAGTGCCTGCTGCATCAGCCAGTCGGTCACCGCGGTGACCAGCACAGTGCCACCCGGGTTGGTGTCGGTATTATCCATCGAGTTTGTCAATTGAAAAATAAGCCGGATATTACTCGACACTGAGTTCGGTTGTGCGTTTAAGACACTCCATCGACAGCATCGAGTTGACATTGTGCAGCTTGACGCGCGCGATCAGCGCTTTGTAGAAGCGATCAAAGTCTGCCGGATCGCGCACCTGCACCCGCAACAGGTAATCGATGTCGCCCGCCAGCCGATGGGCCTCGAGGATTTCGGGCATGTCCTGCACCGCGGCAGAGAATCGCTCCAGCCAGTCGGGCTCGTGCTGATCGGTACGGACCGCGACATAGAAGGTTTCATTGAGCCCCACCGCCGCCGGATTGACCAGCGCAACCTGCCGCTCGATCACCCCTGCCTTGCGCATTTTCTGGATGCGGCTCCAGACCGGGGTGCGCGAGGTGGCCAGTTTCGCAGCCAGATTGTCGATCGAGCGCGTGGCGTCGCGCTGCAACTCGCGAAGTATTTTCCGGTCCAGCGCGTCGAGCTCGACTGTTGTCATGTTACACATCCCAGAATGAGAATATTTTCCCTATTCTAGCCCAATATCGCCAATCTATTCCTTAGTTTCTCCTCTATATTGCCTGTTGGCGAGGATAATGTTCTGATAATCGCCCGTTAACGGAGATCAAAAATGTCCTCAGTCAACGTCATTGTCGCCAACGATCTGCGCACCGGACGCGTGGTGTACCTGGACCGTCGAGGCAACTGGCAGCAGAGCATTGGCAATGCTCAGATGTTTGCCGATAGCGAGCGGCTCGAGACCGCATTGGCACAGGCGCAAAGCGACGAGCAGAATAATCACGTCATCGCGCCGGAGGTTGTGGTGTTCGACGAACAGCAAAACCGGCCGCAACACTATCGCGAGCAGATTCGCAGCCACGGCCCCGGCTGCCTGCCGCAACACCCGCCCCTGCTAAGGAGCGCCTGACATGTATCGCTATGACGATTTCGACCAGCAGCTGGTCGAACAGCGCTGCGCGGAATTTCGTGATCAGGTTGGGCGACGCCTGCGCGGCGAGCTCAGCGAAGAGGAATTCAAACCACTGCGATTGAAAAATGGCCTCTACCTGCAACTGCACGCCTACATGCTGCGCGTGGCCGTGCCCTACGGCGTGCTGTCGGCGGCGCAACTGCACAAGCTTGCCGACATCGCAGATAAATACGATCGCGGTTACGGACATTTCACGACCCGGCAGAATATTCAATTTAACTGGCCGCAGCTTGTCGATATGCCGGACATTCTCGATGAACTGGCCAGCGTGCAGATGCATGCGATACAAACCAGCGGCAACTGCATCCGCAATATCACCACCGACCCGTTTGCCGGTGTCGCCGCCGATGAGCAAATCGACCCGAGACCGATCTGTGAATGGCTGCGTCAGTGGTCAACCTTTATGCCCGAGTTTTCCTGGTTGCCGCGCAAGTTCAAAATTGCCGTTACCGGATCGACGATCGATCGCGCGGCGATCAAGCTGCACGATATCGGCATTCAGTTAAAAACCGATGGCAATGGTGCCACCCTCGCTGACGTTTGGGTGGGCGGCGGCCAGGGCCGCACACCGCGTATCGCACAGTTGCTGAAAAGCGGGGTCAACACCACCGATCTGCTGCCGTATCTGGATGCCATCATGCGCGTCTACAACCTGCACGGTAATCGTAAAAACAAATACAAGGCGCGGATAAAAATCCTGCTGGCAGATCTTGGCCTGGCGGAATTCTCAGCCCAGGTGCAACAGGCTTTTGAGCACACCGATCGTACGATCTATGCACATGCCGTTGATGAACTGCAACGCATAGAGACACACTTCGCCGCGACGGATGTCACCATTGCTACGCCCGTAACACAATCAGCGCAACACACCGACCCTGCATTTGCCCAATGGGTACGCAACAATATCTTTGAACATCACAACGCCGATCACGCCATCGTGGTGATCTCGCTGAAACCGGC
>CAKZSB010000096.1 GCA_937920585.1 uncultured Granulosicoccaceae bacterium
TACATCAATCCCGCAAAGAAAGTTGCACACCACCTGCCTTTTGTGCAATATTCGAGTTCTGAATTCAGAGTACAAAGTATAAGCGCCTGCGTTTGTACGCTCGGATGAAAGAAACGGGGGGAATAGCACGATGGCTCGTGACACGGGTGGTGCTTGGCAAGATTTAATTAAAAGGGCGTGGATTGGCGCGCTGATGTTCTGGGTCGGTACCGGGGTTGGCCTGGCGGATGAAGTGGCTGTGGGCAGCTCATCTTCGCTTTGTTTGAGCGATATGACCCAGGCTCGCCACGTGGATAAACCGCCAGGCAATCTGGCGGGCGCGCTTGCTGTGGCAGAAGCGGGTTTGGGCGCCAATTTGCCGGGCAGTCCGCTCCAGTTGAATCCGCGCCATGTCAGTACAAGCAATGTCCGAACAGCCTTATTTGCAGGTGTCGATGCCAGCGGCACCACAATCAATCCCCGCTGCTTTGCTGAAGCCAACAATGGCATTGGCTGCGACGAGATGGCCAGACCCGAGTTCAACATGGCGGGTGAGCAGAGCCTTTGCTGCGATCTGATCCCTCGGATGCGTGAAATACCAGGTTTGCAGTGCATCGATTCTCGTTGCGTGAGCGCCGAACCTGTCAGCGAAGCAGTTGAATTCCAAATGAACTCTGTGCAGCACTCACGCTGCAGCGATAACTTGTTGCCAATGGAGAGGCTTGCTCTCTATGGGTGAAACGAATCGGTCGGCGCGGGCTGACCAACCGAAAACTACGGAGGATACATGGCAATTTCCATCAAGGTTAATGGCGAAGAGCACGCGTTCGATGGCGACCCCACGATGCCGGTGCTTTGGTATGTGCGGGATATTCTGAATCTGCACGGTACCAAGTTCGGTTGTGGAACCGGCCAGTGCGGTGCTTGCACAGTGCATGTCGATGGCAAGGCGCAGCGTGGCTGTCTGTTGAGTATGGAGTCGGTCGCCGGACGCGACATCACCACCATTGAGGGGCTGGATCCGAACGGTGATCATCCGGTGCAAAAGGCGTGGCGTGTGAATAACGTGCCGCAGTGCGGCTATTGCCAGGCCGGTCAGATTATGAACGCCGCATCGCTGCTGGAGAATAATCCCAAGGCCTCCAGCGAGGAAATCGAGCAGCAGATGACAGGAAACATCTGTCGTTGCGGTTGTTATCAACGAATTCAGGCGGCCGTGGAAATGGCAGCTTCGGAAATGGAGGGTTAATCATGCACAGCCAGATTGAACAGGCCATTGCCGCCGAACTGTATGGTGAGCCGGTCGAAACAGAAGATTCGCCGCAGTCCAGCGCGATCATTGGAAAACTCAGCCGTCGCAAGTTCCTTAAAATCAGTGGTGGTGGAGCGGCAATGGCGTTGGCCATGCAGATCGTGCCCGGTGCGGCTATGGCCTACGACCCGTACCCGACCGGTGCCGAAGGCATGCCAAACGGCACGGTTGTCGATCCGCACGTGTTTGTAGAGATAGCACCGGATGGCACGGTCACGCTGACCACCCATCGCTCAGAGATGGGCACCGGAGCTAAGACCGGTGTGCCGATGGTATTGGCCGATGAAATGGAAGCCGACTGGTCGCGTGTGGTGTTGCGCCAGGCCGAGGGCGATGAGCCCAAATACGGCAACCAGGATACGGATGGCTCGCGCAGCTTGCGTCACTACCTGCAACCCATGCGGCAGATGGGCGCTTCGGTGCGTTCGATGCTGGAGCAGGCGGCAGCCAAGCAGTGGGGTGTGGAGGCCGATCAGGTTATCGCCGAAAACCATGAAGTTCACATGAAAGACGGCTCGAAGAAAATTGGCTACGGCGATATTGCCGCCGAGGCCATGGCGCTGGAAGTGCCGGCATTCGAGGAGCTGTCATTTAAAACTGAAGATCAGTTTCGCTACATGGGCAAAGGTGAAGTGCCGATGTACGATCTGCACGACATCACCACCGGCAAGGCCCGATACGGTGCCGATATCACGCTCGATGGTATGAAGTTCGCGGCCGTCGCGCGCCCGCCGGTCGTCGGCGCCAGGGTTGAATCGGTTGATGATTCCGATGCGATGAAAGTGCCCGGTGTTGAACGCATCGTTAACATCGATGGATCCATGCCGCCGGCGAAGTTTGCGCCGCTGGGTGGGGTGGCGGTGGTGGCATCCAACACCTGGGCTGCAATCAAGGGCCGCGATGCACTGAAGATACAGTGGAGCGACAGCCCGCACGGTGAATACAACTCTAAAGCCTACGCCGAGCAAATGCGTGCAACGGCGAAAAAGCCGGGAAAGGTGATGCGCAAGGTGGGCGATCCGGATGCAGCGTTCAGTAACGCCGCGCGGGTATTTTCGCAGGAGTACTATCAGCCGCATATGCAGCATGCGCAGATGGAACCGCTGGTCGCAGTAGCCGACTTCAAAGACGGCAAGCTCAATATCTGGGCGCCGGTGCAAAGCCCTTATGGGGCCAGAACCGATACCGCAGCGGCGCTGGGTATGGACGCGGCTGATGTTACGGTTGAAGTCAGTCTGCTCGGTGGTGGCTTTGGTCGAAAGTCTAAATGTGATTACGTCATCGAGGCGGCACTGGTATCGAAAGAAATTGGCGCACCGGTAAAGCTGCAGTGGACACGTGAAGATGACATTCGCCACGGCTTTTATCACACCACATCGGTGGAACATCTTGAAGCCGCACTCGATGGCGACGACAAAGTCATCGGCTGGCGCCATCGCTCAGTATCGCCCACGATTTTCTCCACGTTCGTCGAAGATCCGCTGCATACCAGTGGCCTGGAAGCGGGTATGGGGCTGGTCGATACGCCGATTGGTGTGGAGAATCTGGTGGTTGAATCGGGTGAGGCAAAATCCCACACCCGCATCGGCTGGTTCCGTTCGGTGTCGAATATTCCTCGGGCCTGGGGCGTGCAGTCATTCATTGCAGAGCTGGCGCACGACCTGGGGCGTGATCCCAAAGACATGCTGATTGAGTTGATCGGTCCCGATCGCAAGATCGACCCGGTCGCCGCGGATATGAAAGAGCTTTGGAACTACGGCGAGCCCTACGAGGAATTCCCCAACGATACGGCGCGCCTGCGCGGTGTGATAGAGCTTGCAGCAGAGAAGGCCGGCTGGGGCAAAGATCTGCCTGAGGGCGAGGCGTTGGGTATTGCCGCGCACCGCAGCTTCGTAACCTACGTAGCGACGGTGGTGAAAGTGAAAGTAGGTGCCGATGGCAGCGTTGCAGTGCCCGAGGTGCATATGGCTGTCGACTGCGGTTTCTGTGTAAACCCGGAACGGGTTGCGTCACAGATGGAAGGAGCGGCGGTGATGGGCATGACGCTGGCGATGCATTCGAATATCAACTACGAGAACGGTGCAGTCACCAACTCGAACTTTCATGATTATCCTGTCGTGCGCATCAATTCGTATCCCAAAGATGTGCATACCCATATCGTCGATCACCCGTTTGCGGTGCACGCCACCGGTGTGGGTGAGCCAGGTGTGCCGCCGGTAGCGCCGGCGCTTGCCAACGCTATTTTCGCCGCAACGGGCAAGCGTTTTCGCGATATGCCGTTTGGTGAAAACGTGGGTTAGCGCGCTGGTGTAGTTATGCACCGCGTTAGTTAAAGAGCAGAGTCGTCGGGATCATCCGGTCCCGACAACTCGACAGAATCACTGACCATTTTCAGCAGCCGAAATTTGGCTGAGGGGGAAGCTTTGCCGAATGAAATGATCATTTGTGGCTGTGCCGGCGAAGCGTCGCAGTGTTAAGCCTGTGGCAACGATCACGATGAACGATCAGACAATGCCGGCAACCGAGGCACAAATCACTGATCTGCAGCAGCAGTTCGGCGATCTGATTGCCAGTGTGAATCAGCACGTCGTCGGTCAGCCGCTGATCGCGCAGCAGGTCGTCGAGGCGATGCTGGCCAACGGCCATGTGATATTGCAGGGCCCGCCGGGTGTGGCCAAAACTCGTATGGCCAGGCTGTTGTTTCAATCACTGGAGGGCAGTTTCAATCGAATTCAGTTCACCCCCGATCTGCTGCCCAGTGATTTGATCGGGGGTGCCATTCTCGATCACAGCACCCAGCAGTTCGCGTTCCAGCGTGGGCCGTTGTTTGCGAATTATATTCTGGCCGATGAAATTAATCGTGCGCCAGCCAAAGTGCAGTCGGCGTTGCTTGAGGCGATGGAGGAGCGACAGATCTCCAGCGGTGAAACCAGCTATGCCTTGCCACCGCCGTTTTTTGTTATTGCCACCCAAAACCCGATCGAGCACGACGGCACCTGGGATCTGCCGCAGGCGCAACTCGATCGTTTCATGTTTCAGATCAACATCGACTACGCGAATGCCCTGGGTGAAAAGGACATTCTGGATTTATTGCTCGACGAAGCACAACAGCATCAATCGGCCGATGACAAAGTTAAGCAATCAATCAGCATAAGCGATTTACTACAAGCGCAACGCCAGGTTCGCGAGGTGCATGTATCAGCACCGGTGCGCGACTATATCGTGCGTCTGTTAACGACGCTGCGCGCCGAACCCACGCCCTTGCAAGGCGTTACTGAACATCTGGCGCATCCGGCTTCATCGCGCGGATCTATCACACTTGCGGCAGTGGCAAAAGCGCGTGCCTGGCTGGATGGTCGCGACTATGTGGTGCCGGAGGATGTTCGTGATCTGGCGGTAGGCACGCTTGCACATCGCGTGGCGCTGACCTATCGCGCCGAAGCCGATGGCATTAAGAAAGAATCCCTGATCGAACGGTTGGTGGAACATGTCGATCTTGTCTAGCCACTGGAGACAACATTTAACGTGGCCAGTAAGCCGGACCAGTGAAGCTGCGCGTGTTAGCTCGTCGATTAACGACGAATCGGCATCACAGGCGATCGAGTTGCAGTTCGAAGAGCTGATCGCACAGAAGCCGCATCGCTGGCCCGCATCACTTGCAGCCGGTGTACGCGGGCCGGATGGCGAACGCCCCGGTCGCGGCCGGGCCAGAAGTCTGTCGTTCGACGGGGTGAGCCCCTACCAGAATGGTGATGACCCGCGCTGGGTTGACTGGCGTGCCACCGCTCGCAGCGGACTTTTGCAGGTTAAGCGATTTGCCGCCCAGTCGCACCGGGCGCGTGTGATTGTATTACCGCTCGACACTAACCTGCTGTTTGGTACCGCACAACGTGTGATGGCAAAAACAGCCGCACTAATCGCCGCGCGACTGGCGTTTGATGCGCAAGTGATCAACGAGCCCATTGGTCTGGTCTGCAGCGGACAGGAACCACTGATCGCTAAACGCGGGCGCCGCCATCTGTGGCTGCTGCTCGAACGCATCCATCAGCAATATAACGATTGCCTGGCGGCGGCACTGGACACACCGACACAGGGAGCGACTGTGAGCGATGTACACGACGATGAATTGCTCGCTGCACTTGAAAACGCGCAAAGCATGCTGGGTAAAGGCGATGAGATCTGTCTGGTCGATGAAGCAGTTGATCGCAATTCGGGCTTTGATCAATGGTCGAAAGCCGCCGCGGCACGCCATGCACTGAAATGTTTTTTAGTTCGGGATCGTTTGACCCAGGGTCATCTGGTTGCAGGTCGTTACCCGGCGCGATTGTCGGCGATGGACAACAGTGTGACTTGCGCGATACCGGCGCGTCAGGTCGAGCGAGTTAATGCCGAAATAACACAACATCAAAATACACTCGCCGAGCATCTGACCGGCCTGGGATGGCAGGTGACTTACGCCGATGATGTGCTGTCGCGCGCGCTCGACGGAGTGACGCAATGACACCCGACGAACTGCTGCTGCAACTGCGCGATATCCATTTACCCGATACGGCGTTGAGTCAACCGGGCAGCGGATTTTCGTGGCTGCCATTTGCATGCCTTGCAGTTATTTTGCTTGTGTTGTTGTGGATCAGATATCGGCGCTCTCGCATCTGGCTGCATCAGGCACGCAAGCGATTGAAGGAGATTGGTGCATCGATCGATGCAACGCCCGCAGACAACGCCGATGCACAACAGCAGCACAATACCGATTTACAGGATCTTGCCAAACAAATCGCACCGTACCGTGCAGTGACACCTTTTCCGGCTGCCGTGTTTTTGCCACCGGAAAAAATCAATAACAGCCGTTTAAAACAGATTCACGATCATCTGCACCAGGTGGTGGATTCATGATCGAATTTACCCGCTGGTGGTTGTTGTTATTGATACCGTTGCCACTGTTTGCGCGCTATGCCTTGCCGGCGTTGCCGGTGATGCGAGCTGTGGTATTGCCGCGTGGCGTGCTGCAGGCGTTAACCAGCGTTGCGCCACCATTTCCGTTTGGGCTTTCGCGCTGGACGGCCAGCGGCATTGCAGCAGCGACTGGCTGGCTTGCCTTGTTGTTTGCACTGGCGCAGCCGGTGATGCGGGTTGACGAGCTACCATGGCGTTCGGGGCAGTCGATTGTGGTGGCGGTCGATTTGTCCGCCAGTATGGGGCAGGTGCCAGCGACGGGTGCAGTCGAGAGTCGGTTTCAGACGGTGCGTAGAATCCTTGGCGATTTTATTTCGCAACGCGAGGGTGATCGCGTCGCGCTGGTTGCCTTTGCCAACGATGCGTATCTGGTTTCGCCGTTTACCTACGATACCCGCGCGGTGATCGAGGTAATGACCGAACTGAATATTGGTTTACCGGGGCGCAAAACGGACCTGGGTCAGCCTATCGGGCTGGCGGTCAAGCTGGTTCGCGATGATAGCGACGCAAACACCACGATGGTGATCGTCACCGACGGCGAGACCAATACGGGGCAGTTATCTGCTACCGACGCCTCGCGGCTGGCCGAGCAGCTTGGCATGACGGTGCATGTCATTGGCTTTTCCTCGACGGTTAAACCTGAAAACAGAGCCTATATGCGCGAGATCGCACAGCTGGGCGGTGGCCAGTACGCCGAGGCACAGGATTCTACGCAGTTGCAGCAAATCTATAGCGAACTGGCACGCCGCGAGATACCGTCCGGACAAGATCGTTCGGCTCAACCGCAACGCCTGATTCGCGAGTTCACCTGGGTGCCGTTGCTGTTGGCGTTGTCGGCCTTGCTGGTCTACAGCCTGCGATTGAGGCGAGAGCAATGACTCTGCTGACACCGGTCGCCATGC
>CAKZSB010000097.1 GCA_937920585.1 uncultured Granulosicoccaceae bacterium
CCAGAGGATGTCGGTGGTCCAGCAGGCTATATGGAATATCTTGAAGCTGTACTGGACCCAGGCCATCCGGAACATGCTGCGATGATCAAATGGCGTGGACCGGGTTTTCATCCCCATCATTTCTCGATAGATGAGGCTGAATTACGGGTGCAGCACATGCTTCAATAATGCTGGACCCAGGAGCACCCTCTACTTCGGGCACGATCTATTGCCCGCCTACTATGATCGATTTCGTAGAACCTGAATGCAATTCACCTCTGTCGATCAGAGGTATCTGATTGAACATCTCACGACCTCGTTACGATCCTGATTCCAGGACAGGCTTGGGAGCCTGTCCTGGAATCAATGATCTACTGCGGGCGCGATCTGTTGGCCAGCTATTGCGATCGATTTCGTTAAATATGAATAACTATTCGCTTCAATCGATCAAAATATCTGACTCGATATCTCACACCCTCACTACGATCCCTGTTCTCGGACACGCTCCTGGCCAGATGACCACGTGTTACCTGTAATCGCGTACAGCGGGTGATCGGGTGAGCGCAGGCAGTCACAGCGTGGCCGTTATAGGTGGCGGAGTGGTGGGCCTGGCGACGGCTTTATCGATCCGTCGCGCGGGCTTTGACGTGATGCTGATAGACCCGGGATCACCAGACGAGCGCGCATCCACTGCCACTGCCGGAATCGTCGGTTGCTCTGCTGTGATTCCCTGGGTCGATGATGGCTTGTGGGCAAGCTTGCCAGGCATGCTGCTTGATCGAAACAGTCCGCTGCAACTATCCTGGCGGCTGGCGGACGGACTGTGGCCCTTTTATCGTCACAGCCGGCGCGCGGGTCGCGAACCAGACTACAGCAACAGCGCTGCCGGGTTGGCGTCACTCGGACTGAATGGATATCGGCACTGGATGGCGTTGCTCGATGAATGCGAGCCGGCGCGAAGCCTGTTCAGCCGAAACGGGTGCAGCTTTTTGTACACCACTGCCGCCGCGCGACTCGCCGACCAGCCCAATAATCTTGTTCGCAAGCAGCGGGGCATGGCGCTGGAGCAACTTGACGCTGTGCAAACGCTTGAGAAAATTCCGCAACTGGCTAAAGCACCGTGTGGCTCGGTCAATGTGGTGCAGGCCGGCCACGTAGCGGACCCGTTGCTGTTGCAGCAACATCTGTTGTCGGCGTTTTCAGCGAGCGGGGGGGAAGTGGTTCAGGCATCGGTTACTGACTTCATCACCGAGCGCAATCGAATTGTCGGTCTGGAGACCACCGCCGGGCGCCAGGCTGCCGGGCAGTATGTTGTTGCCGCAGGTGTTGCCTCGGCTGCACTCGCCCGGCGACTCGGTTGCCGCGTACCGCTGCTGGCCGGCTACGGTAGCGGACTCGTGTTGTCGCAGTGCAACGTCAAAATTGATGCGCCGTTTCTGGTACTCGACCAGGGCTTTGCGGTGGTGCCTAACCGTCACGGCCTGCGGGTCGCCGGGCTGGTTTCGCTGGGCGGTGCCAGGCGCAAGCGGCAGCAGGCCATGCTGTTGCGCAGAGTCGGGCAACTATTTGAAAATCTGCAGTATCAATCGATCACAGCAACCACCGGCGCACGCGCATTGACGCCGGACTCGCTGCCGTTGATTTCGCGCGCACCGGGTTTCAGCAACGCATTTTTCAATTTTGGCCATGGCCATTGGGGTTTGACGCAGGCGGCCAGCAGTGCCGCACTGGTGGTGCAATTGTTGAGCAATGATCAGCTCGATCAGAACATCGGTCGCTACTGCGCGACGCGCTTTCACTAAAGCAACAGGGAACAATTTATGAGTCAGGCAAAACGCATCGCCATTCTGGGGTTCTCGCTGGAAGCCAATCGCAGCGCGCCAGTGTCGGATCGCCAAAGCTTTGAGCAGACGCTCTACACCAGCGCAGATGACTTCGCTCGTCGCCTGGCCAGTGATCGCGCGTCCCTGCCGGGCACCGTGCGGGGATTTTGTGCCACGCTCGATGAATCGATTGACTGGACGCCGGTGCCGATCGTGCTGGCCGAGGCGCCGCCGGGCGGGCCGGCCGATCAGGCGTTTTTTAATCAAATGCTGGCGCAGATGAAAGCGGCCCTGTCGCAGGCCATGCAGCAGCCGGGTGCGCTCGCCGGTGTTTATATATCCGAGCATGGCGCCGGCCTCGCCGAAGACATTGACGACGCCGACGGCGAAGTATTCGCCATGGTGCGCGACGTAGTCGGTGCCGATGTGCCGGTACTGGCCACGCTCGATCTGCATGGTCATGTCACCCCGCGTATGAATGCCGCTGCCGACGTAATGATCGCTTATCTGACCAATCCGCATGTCGATCAGTTTGAGCGTGGCACTGAAGCCGCCCAAAGCATGATGGAGATGTTCAACGGTATGCAGCCTCACAGCGTGCTGGTGCGAGTGCCGATGATCAGCCCGGCGGTGAGTCTGTTGACCGCATCGGGGCCTTATGCCGATCTCATTAACTACGGTCAATCGAAGCTGACGCCGAAGATTTTAAATGTTTCGATACTGGCCGGATTCGCACCGGCAGATGCCAGCACCAACGGCATGTCGGTGGTGGTGACATCGCGCGGCGATGTCGCGCCGGCGCAGCAGCTGGCCACTGCACTTGCCGCCCGCGCCTGGGCTGATCGCGAGCGCTACACCACCAATCTGACCCCATTAAATCAGGCGGTCTCGCAAGCGAAACGGGTCGGCGCTGATTCGGCCGCCGTTCCCATCCTGCTGGCTGATGTTGCTGATAACCCGGGCGGCGGCGGGCGCGGCAATACCATGTACCTGTTGCGCGAGTTAATCGAGCAAAAGGTCCGCCAGGTGGTCGTTGGCATGATCTACGATGAAGCGCTCGCCGGGCAAGCACATGAGAAAGGTGTCGGAGCGACATTTAGTGCACTGTTCAATCGCGATGAGCGCACTCGCTTCTCGGAGCAATTTGCTACCGATGTGGTTGTTGAGGCACTGGCCGAAGGCGATTGTACTGGCAGGCGTGGCATTTATGCTGAACGGCGGATTGATCTGGGGCGATGTGCGCTATTGCGTGCCGATGGCATTCGTATTGCCGTTGTGAGTCGCCGCCATCAGTGTGCCGATCCCGTTTTTCTCGAGCGTCTGGGCGTTGATCTGTCCGCCACCAGGGTGCTGGTGATAAAGTCGCGTGGTCATTTTCGTGCTGGGTTCGACGAGCACTTCAAGCCGGAGCAGATTGTTGAAGTCGATGCGCCGGGCCTGACCACACCGATAATTGAAAAACTGAATCTGCAACGGGTGCCTCGCCCGGTCTATCCACTCGACCCCGACATGATCTGGGCACCCTGAGGTGTTTGCGGGCTGCTTGCAGCTTGTTTTAAATCATCATTGCCTGGATCATTTAAACCGGTATTTGCCGTGATGCCGGGAGGCAATCGAACACCCTGTTTGTTGAATAGCTGAAACCTGTACAAATCAGCGAAAACACAGGTTTTGTGATGCAGTTCAGAAGACGCTGAAACGGCCGATTGTGTATCAATGTACAGCATAATGTATACGTAAAAAAATGTGTTGTCAGTTGTACGGGATTTTAATTTGACAGGGGAGCTGTATGCCAATTGGCTATGGTACTGTTGCGTTAATCTCCCACCAAACAATCGTTCGCAGGACCCGCCATTGAGTTTCACCAATGCCCGATAAAGAGCGGCAGGCCTCAGCCACACTGCTTGCCGTCGATGAATTGAAACGCCTCATTTTTACGGGTGAGCTATCTGCTGATTCCGATCATCTGGAGAGTGAGCTCGCTTCGCGACTGGGGATGTCGCGCACGCCGGTTCGAGAAGCGGCGCTCAAGCTGGAAACGCTTGGGCTGCTTCAGGTAAGGCCGCGTAAAGGCGTGCGAATCGCTGCTTTGTCGATGCAGGATATGACTGATATCTACGATTTGCTCATTCAGCTTGAAGGCCATGCCGCCGGTCTCGCGGCGGCAGCGGGTCACTCGCGTCAGGATCTTGCGCAACTGCGTGGCTCCATACGCGAGATGGAGGCGATGCTGTGGGCAGACAATCGAATTGAATGGGCCAAAGCCGACGAACGTTTTCACAATGAACTGATTAGTTTAGGTGGCAATGACCGGCTGGCAGGTTTTGTTGCAATGTTGAACGATCAGGTGCGTCGAGCCCGTAACATCACGCTGAAATTGCGGCCATCACTGGCGAAGTCCAACGAGGATCACCAGCGTTTGTTCCGTGCAGTAGTGAAAGGCGACGGCGAGCTGGCTCGCGAGCTGTTGGTAGAGCATCGTCGCCGGGCTGCCGGATCGTTGCTGGAGCTGTTGCAGCAAATGGGACTCAAGCGCGTTTAAGCTTTCGTGTTCTGCTCGCTTCGCGAGAATAGTCGTAAATCCAGTGCGAGTGAAACGGGGCCCTTGTCAGTTGCCGGCAGGAATGCAAAGGTACTTTGACCGGTATACCCGCTGGTCGCCGTTTGAAATACCAATTCGCTTCGCGTATTCGATTTTGCATTAATCAAAAAGTATTTGCTGCCGTCACGCTGCACTGCAAAACTAAAGCCCTCCTCAGAGTCGTAACGCCCTGTTATCACGTCGTCGTCAGTCATTGGTAGCGACGTGCCCGCCACGGGTGGCCAATGCGGGTTGTACGAGCCGGGGTCCAGGTGCGACAGAAGCTCAAATGCCAGTGAAGTCAACGGTGCGTCTGCCACATTGCTGAGCACGGCGATTCGATAGCCGTTTTCGGGTGTCGTTGCAATAAAAGACGAAATGCCGGCGCGTTGTCCGGTGTGCCAGAGTGCAGGCAAGCCTGAATCAAACTTTCGATATTCAAGGCCTGCGCTGTAGCCAAAGGCCGCAGGGTCTCTCGATGCAATTGCGATTGCAGGCGTTTGCAGCCACTTTTTGCTGTTTGTTGTGAGTACCGGGTTGTTGTCGTCTATAAATTTAAGCAAACGCAGCAGATCGCGGCACGAAGTCACCATGCCACCAGCGGGATAGAACAAGGGTGCATCCCAGAACCCGGCCGTCTGCCAGTGACCGTTATTGCGCAGCAACGGGTTGGCTACACTGTGGTACCGGCTTGGGTCGGGTATGCCGAAAGTACTACAGCACAGGCGTGCTTTTTGTAAAAACTGTTGCTCTGCGTATTGGTGCCAGGGTTGACCGGTAATCTGCTCCACGATGCCGCCAAGCAGGCAGAAACCCTCGTTACTATAGTTCAGCCGTTCGTCGGGCCGGGTGAGTGCAATGTTGCCGGCCCGATTCATATGGTTTACCAGATCATCGACTGTTTCCAGTGCTGGTCGATCGGGTAAATCTGTGCTGGCTCTATCCAGCGCGTGAAAACGACTATCCAGGCCGCGCCAGCCCGCTGCATGGCGCAGCAGATGTTTTACCTGAATGGCGTTGTCAGCCGCCGCTTGCAAAGCGGGGAAGTAGTGATTTACCGGTGTGTCAAGCGATAGCAGGCCATTGTCGCGCAGATGCAGTATCGAGATCGCGGTTAAGAATTTAGTGACCGAGGCGACTCCGAATAGCGTATCGGCGGTTACTGCCTGGCTCGCAGCGGCGTCGCAATGCCCGTATCCGGAGGCGAATACTTCGCGCTCGTATTTTGCAATTGCAATCGCCAGCCCTGGCAATTGATATTGCTCAAGGGCGGTCTCTGCAATCGCGTTCAGACCGCTTGATACTGAAGTCTTTTGGCCGGGTTCCATCAGCTGCTATAGTATGCCCTTGCTCTGCAGACTGTTGATCTCCTGCATCAGGTGATGATCCTGGTATCGCTGCAACGACAGCGCAGCCGCATAGTCAGGCACGTGCTTGTCGATAACAGACAATGCGGTCAGTTCACCTGCAGCACAGGCTGCCATGCTGCCAAATCCGGACATTGCGGTGGCGATGAAATAGCCGGCAAGGTCGGTTGGACCCATCAACGGCCAGTTCTCGCGTGTGAGTGTGTAGTAGCCGCCATAGTGGGTGAAGTCGCGTGGAAATCCATTGGTGTAGGTGGACAGTGCATTGTGCAGCCGGCTCGCACCGCGCAGCACAATCTCCGGGAAGTGATCGTCGAGTGGCGGATTGCGCATCGGCTCGCTGGTGTCAGAGTTGTAGGCCCAGCCCAGTTTGATTCGTTTGCCGTTGATGCCGCCATCCGGTCGGCAGTGAATTGAACCCGGCATCGGATGTGCGAATTTCGCCAGTGATTCATCTTGCGCGATAGCCTCGCGTTCGTCGTCGGTCCAGTTTATCGTTTGCGGATCGAGATCGATGGTGAACGGCAGCTGGCGGTCGATCGCGCTGTGTTCGTCGGCGAAGGCAATTTTCTGTTGCAGGGTATTTTCAATCGGCAGTGCGACGCCAAGCATCGATGAAATTAACTGACTGAATGGCCCGGCGGCATTGACTACAACCTCGGCGTTGATCTGGCCGGGCGTTGTGTCGGTATCGGTATGAATGCGAAAGTTTTGCAGCTTTTCAATTTGTCGCACGCTACCCGTGTGAAATACGCCGCCGCCGGTTTTGAATTGACGCAGCATGAAGCTGCCCAGATGATGCGCGGAAATGCTGCCACCCTGACGTATGTGAACAAGGGTTTGCACTGACTTGTCGAAATCGTTGAAACACCGCGAGATTTGCTCGCCGGACTGCAATATGTCGATACCCGTTGAGCTATCCGATATTGCGTTTTGATAGCTTGTGGCGTGGCTGTGGTGGCGCAGCTCGCCATCATCGGAGAATGTCTGCTGCAGGTTATCCAGCAAGTCCGCTGGTTGCGCCTCGCGCGTGGCCAGCAGATAGCCG
>CAKZSB010000098.1 GCA_937920585.1 uncultured Granulosicoccaceae bacterium
CTCGATGGTGATCAATACGTGGCTTTTACTGTAATAGACAGCCCCATACGAGTGCGCGACAGGTTCGCGGCAAGCGGTTATCGGGAGCAGGCCTTTTCAATTCGGAGCACCCGGCGCGGGCCTGTTGTATCGGATGTTCTGGACGTCGACAGCGACGACGACCAGAGCGTTCTCTCTCTGCGCTGGAGCGCGCCTGAGACTATGCGCTCAAAGGTGGGTCTGGATTACCTCCTGCGTGCGCAATCCGTCGGGGACGTGCGCGAGATTTTGCAGGATGCGACCGTGGTATCGCTGAATATGGTATTTGCCGACGTCGATGGCCAACTGGGCTGGCAGGTTACCGGTGCCGTACCGGTGCGCGCCAATCGCGGTGGCGGTGTTCCCGCTCTGGCGCCTTTACGGGGCGATGACTGGGCCGGATGGGTGAGCTACGAGCAGATGCCATCGCGCTACGAGCATCCGCGAGGCTGGGTAGGCACCGCCAATCACACAACCGTCACCGCAGCATTTCCGCATTATTTCTCAAACTGGTTCTCACCGCGTTTTCGCTATCAGCGGTTATCAGCGTTGCTGAATGAGGCCGTGGTATCCGATATGAGTGACAGCTGGCAATGGATGCGCGACGACAGAAACGGACTGGCCGCCGAACTGGCGCCGATACTGGCAGCGTCTTTCGCCAGACACCCCGATCTGGCCGAAATGGGTGCAGTGCTCGGTCAGTGGGATTTTCATGATCGAATCGACAGTGTTGGCGCACTGATCTTTCAGGAGACAATGCGCCGCCTGGTGACGGCTGTCTACAGTGATGAACTTGGCACCGAGCTGGCGCAAAAACTGACCGGCAAGCCGTACTTCTGGCAGGAGCGGTTG
Organism: uncultured Granulosicoccaceae bacterium; assembly: GCA_937920585.1. GTDB lineage: Bacteria > Pseudomonadota > Gammaproteobacteria > Granulosicoccales > Granulosicoccaceae > CAKZSB01. Next base: position 871 of record CAKZSB010000098.1, read on the forward strand.
CTGAAAATGATCATGGATACTGAGTCGGTCTGGTTCGACAACACGCAAACCGATGCAATCGAGACGCTCGATGACGTGATTCACGAGGCAGGGCTATTGGCGCACGAATACCTGGCCGATCAATTCGGCGATGATATTACCGCCTGGCGCTGGGGTGATCAGCATCGCATGGTCGTTGTCAGTCCGCTGCGACAAACCGGGGCAGGTAGCCAGTGGCTAGGCGGGGGAGACTATGCAATGGGCGGCTCCGGAGAAACCCTGTATCGCGGCTCGTATGCGCTTGAAGATCAGACGCACAGCCGGGTAGTGCACTCCGCGGCACTGCGTATGGTCGTTGATCTTGCCGATAACGATAAAGTGATGGCCGTAATACCGGGTGGTGTTAGTGGCCGGCTCTTTACTGCTCACTACAGCGATCAGATGGCAGATTACATCAGCGGCGAACCGCGTTACTGGTGGTTCAGCGATGAAATGATCGAGCAGCATGCAAAATCGCGACTGCAGCTGGTGCCTTAGCAGCTCACGGCGCGAGCCTTGATTACACTGGCATGGTATTGCCATGTTGTACCGACAGGACACTATTGCCGCACATTGAACCCTTGCTACTGTTGCATGATGAGCGTCGATGCATTAATCGGAGACCGCCATTGTGCGATTGATACGGTTGTTGAAAAAGGATCTTGCGCGCGAGATCAGTGGCTGGGTTGAAAAGGATTTGCTCAGTGCGGATCAGGCCAGATCCATATGCAGTGAGTACGATGTCGATTTTGATGCAGCCCGCGATGACTCTGGCGGATACCGATTGCTGGTTAATCTGGCTTATCTGTTTGGTGGACTGGCGCTTATCACGATACTGGGGGCCAACTGGGAGCTGATTCCCCGTGCGTTGCGCATGGGTGGCCTGATAGCGCTTACCGCGGCGTTTCACATCATGGGCGTGCTTCGCTACAAGGCTGATCAGCACGCTTCGGCGAATGGCTTTTTTCTGTTAGGCAATCTGGTTTTTGGCGCCTCGATAATTCTGATCGCACAAATTTACCATCTGGGCGAGCACATGCCGGATGGCGTGTTCTGGTGGGCGCTGGGCAGCCTGCCTTTTGCTCTGTTAACCCGCAGCCCTATGCTGGCACTATTTAGCTGTGTGCTGGCGCTGATCTGGTTCTGGATTGAATTCGGCATGGGGTATTTTCCTGCGCTGTTTCCAATTTTTATTTGCGCTGGTATCTATGTGTTGTATCACGCAAAGAGTAGTTATCTATTGTTCCTGACGGTAGTCGTCAGCGCCTGTTTGTGGCTGGAGTCGTTGGTCACGCAGGGGCATGGCGTACACCGCTATGGCTTTAACATCAGTATTGAACATTTTGTCGTAGCAGTGGCATTGACCATACTGGGTTATTCGGTGGCCGAGTGGATGTTCCACAGAAATACTTCTCGCACGAAGGACTACGCCACTATTCTTTCGCTGTGGTCGTTGCGGCTTGGGTTGTTGCTGTTATTCATACTGAGCTTTGCCGATCCCTGGCGCGAAATGATGCGCGATAACTGGGAGTACGGCCAAACCATGCTGATGATTGTGGTGCCGGTGCTGCTCGCAGCACTCGGGTTTGCTTTTGTGGCGAAACGATTACGTGTCGTGTTGCCTGCTGTTTTGATCAGCAGTGGGGCACTGGCCGCGGTGGTTCTGTGGGGGCATCGCGATCATGCAGTGGTTTATCAGATTGTTGTCAATCTGTGTTTAATTGTAGCCGGCATCCTGTTGATCGTTCGTGGCACGCGCTCTGATACATCGCACTACTATTTCATGGGCGTCGGTACGATTGTGATCACTGCGCTATTGCGTTATTTCGATTTAGTCGGTGATTTTATTGGCGGGGCTATCCTGTTCGCTGTAATGGCCGCGATCATGCTGGCGGCAGCTCGATTCTGGCGCGCCAGAAATGACAAGGAGGCAGCATCGTGAGTAAGCAGAATACGCTTGTCGCACTGGCGGCAATGATTGTGGTGCAGGTGTGTCTGTTGGTCGGTATGGTAGCGTTGGCTGCCAAGCCGCTGTACACCGGCCAGGAGGTCAGGGTGGCGACACTGCCGATTGATCCGCGGTCACTGTTTCGCGGCAACTACGCACGTTTGAATTACGATTTTTCATCACTGCCCAAAAACGCGCTGGCCGAGCACAAGCGATTGCGCAATGGCGAGCCCGTGTACGTTGCGCTTAAGGCAGGTGACAAGGGGTTATATGAATATGCAGGTGTTACGCTGGAAAAGCCCGAAAGCGGTGTGTTCATACGCGGCCGGCTGCAAAACCGCTACAACCGCCAGCGAGTGAAATATGGCATCGAGGCCTGGTTTGCGCCAAAGCAGGAAGCCTTGCGACTGGAGCGGGAACTACGCGACGGCGCCGTGGCGGTATTAATGATCGACAGCAGCGGTAAGGCTGCGCTGAAAGAGATTGTGACTGAAGATTGATACGGTTGGGCTTGTCGCCATTTGAGTGGGGCGAGCGTTGCGCTGAGTATCGTTTGTGGTAGATTCTGGTCCTACATCATATTGAAGCAGCAGGGCAGGGCGTATGCGAAGCCAACATCGCGGCAATCAGATTGTGCTCGATCGATTTCCGGGTACCGCACCCGACTATGAGCCGATCGCCGATGATCCTGTATTTGATCCTTCGATTCATCTGGCGTTGACCCGGCCCGAGCAAACCTGGTCGCTGACCGATTTCGGATATGG
>CAKZSB010000099.1 GCA_937920585.1 uncultured Granulosicoccaceae bacterium
GCATCATCCTCACGCCCAAGACCCGACCCCGATGCCGCCATAAATTGCTGCAACGCGGCGGCGGTGATCGGTGCGGCAAACTTCGCATCACGGCAAATATCTAACACGATACCTAAATCCTTGGGCCAGATATCAACCGATGAATGCGGCGTGTAATCGCCCTCGACAATATGCGGTGCACGATTTTCAAGCATCCACGAGGTGCCAGCGCATTTGCTGATCACTTCAACGAACTTCGCAGGCGTAACACCCTGCGTCATGCCGAACGTCAGCGCCTCGGCCATCGCCGCAATATGAACGCCAGCGAGCATTTGATTGACTGCCTTCATGGCGGACCCTGCACCGGCTTCATCGCCCAGTTCAAACACGGTTTCGGCGCTGGCGTCGAGAATGAATCGCGCGGCGGCAAAGGTCTCGGGCGTCCCTGATGCCATGTACGACAACTGACCATTGGCGGCTTTGACAGAACCACCGGACATCGGTGCGTCGAGATAGTGCACACCACTTTCGGCACAGCGCGCGGCCATATCTCGGGCAAACTGCGGCGGCACCGTGGCACAGGCAACGACAACCGCACCGGCTTTCAAGCCCGGCACAATGCCATTGTCACCAAACAGCACCGACTCGGTCTGCGCGGCATTCAGCACCACCACCACAACACCATCCAGTTCACCCGCAATCTCGGCAAGCGCGCCAGTGCCACCGCCCTCTTCGCGGAATTGCTGCATGCGGGCTTCATCGATATCAAAACCCCAGGTCACGTGGCCGGCGCGCAGGATCGAACTGGCGATGCCATAGCCCATTGAGCCAAGGCCAACTACTGCGGTATTTTTTGCTGTCATGAAAGTAGTTACTGATTGAGGGAATCGACGCAAGTATAAGCGAACGCACTTGCCACTGCGTGAACGCTGGCACACGCGACGGCACCCCGAACAGCGACACACAGCGTGCTTCGCTCGCGCTAAACTAGGCGGGCAAAGTGACCGGGAGGAACGACATTGAGCATCGATACCGAATGGCTTGACTACGACGTACTGGTAGTAGGCTCCGGCGGCGCTGGCAGCCATGCCGCACGCGCAGCGTCTGAAGCGGGCGCAAAAGTACTGGTGCTGAGCAAGGACCCGATCGGCTGCTCGGACACCAAGATCTCGGAGGGAATCGCCACCGTGCGACAGTGCTCTGCCGACGACGACAGTGAGCAAACCCTGTCGGAAAACCTGCGCATGGCCGGCGCTGATCTGCCATTGTCGAAGATCACCGACGCCTTCGCCACCGACAGCATCGACGCCTACGATCAGTACCGCATCAACGGGCTGCGCCCGCCGATCGATGCCGAGCGGCAAACGCCGCAGGCCTTACCACTGCCGATGGGTGGCCACAATCGGCGTCGCTCGGTCGGCCATGCCAACAGCGGCATCGCCTTCGGCCACGCCAGTTGCGACGCGGTGATCGCCAACGGCGGCATCGACTACCTCGAAGACAACTGGTTTATCGATCTGGTCAAAGCGCCCGCCGATGACAATCACCCGGCCGGCGAGGTGATTGGTGGCATCAGCTACGATGCAGCGCGCGGCTGCCTGGTCGCGATTCGCGCACCGTCAGTGATCATTGCCGCCGGCGGTCTGTCGACACTCTACTTCCCCAAAACCGACACCATGCGCGGCAACACCGGGGATTCTTACGCCATCGCTGCCCGTGCCGGTGCCGAACTCGTTGATATGGAACAGGTGCAATTTCTGCCATTCTGCCTGACCTCACCGCCATCTTATGAAGGGCTTTTATGTGGCGAACCTGTGACAGCGAGTTTTCTGGGTGTGCTGCGCGACAACAACGGCAAGGTTATTCTCGATGGTGTTTATCTGCGCACACGCGCCGAGTGTTCAGCCGCGATCATGCGCGCGGTGGAAGATGGCCGCGGCAGTCCCAACGGCGGCGCCTGGCTCGATATGACAGCAAACAAAACCCCGCCACGCTCCGGCCCCTATTTCATGAAATTTCTCCAGACCGCGTTGCCATCCGCCTATCGCAACGCGCGTCAGGCGATGGGCAAGGCCGCAGCAAGATGCGACGACGCCTGGGAGGTGCGTCCCGGCGCGCACTACCACATGGGTGGCATTCGGGTGGATGAAAATGGTGCCGGTGTCGCAGGGAGCGGCGATGGCGAAACAAAATCTGGCGTCAGCGGACTCTACGCCGCCGGCCAGGCAATGGGCGGCCTGTTCGGTGCGAACCGGTTGGGCTCCACTTCGCTGACCGAAGTGGCGGTGTTTGGCTCAAGAGCCGGCATCGCGGCAGCCCGGCACGCACAGAGCACATCAGTAAGCGATCACCTTAAGGATCTTTTCGACAGCGCCATCCACAATACCGGCACCCACTTTGGCAAGCCAGGCAAAACCAGCGCCGCCAAACTGCGACAGGAACTCCAGCAAGCCAGCTGGCGCACCATCGGCCCGCTGCGAAGCGCCGACAAACTGGCCGAGTTCGCCGCCGACATCGAGCGCTGGCAGACCGAACTGAACGACGTCCCCATTCCTGCATACGGATCCTGGAACCAGAGTTTTATCGACTTTCAGGAACTGCGCAACATGCTCGATACCGCCAGCGCAGTTTGCGCCGCCGCCCTGCAACGCGACTGTAGCGTCGGCGGGCACGTCAGACTCGACGGCAAAGACGTATCCCTGTTCAGCACGCCCTATTCCACGGTAGTCCATCGCACCGCACACGGTGCATTTGATTCGCGCCGCACATTGCGCACACGCACACCGATCAAACGTGCACTGACTTATAAAGTGCAGGAAAAACACGCGCGGCTGAAGGCAAGTTTGCTACGCCTGATGCCTGCCACGCTGCAGGATAAACACCTGGAAAAACGTTATCGCGCGATAATGGGCGCATCCGGTGCCACCGCGATGATGCCAGGCGGCACCGAGGCAGCCACAGCCGATGCAGGCAACGTATGAACGTCACCATTGTCACCCACCGAGACGGCGATGAAAACGAAGTCGCGTTTAACTACCAAAAACGGGAAGAGAATGAGCGCCCGATGGTGCTCGATGTGCTGCTACAGGCACAGCTCGACAGCATCCCAGATCTCGCGTTTCGCTATGGTTGTCGAGCACGCAACTGTGGTGTGTGCACCGTCGATATCAATGGCAAACCGCGCATCGCCTGCCGCGCCCGGGCGCGCGAGGGAGATCGCATAAGTGCAGTGGCCACGTTGCCGATCGCCGGTGATCTGGTGGCGCGCCGCGATGGCATTGCGCGCCAGCTGCAAGGCAAACTGGCCGGCCTGCCGCGTCACAATGATCTGAACGTCGAGGCACCGGACGACTACCACGCGCTGACCGCCTGTATCGAGTGCTATGCCTGCCTCGACAATTGCCCGATGCACGCGCGCAATTTCGATGGAACAACCCCGGCACAGATATCAGACAAAGCCTCCCTGCCCGACCCTGCCAATGGATACCGCTGGGGCAATCCGTTTTCTCTGTTAAAAATACAACGCTACCGACTGGACCCGCTCACCACGGATCAGGGGCAGAAGGCAGGTATTGAGCTGGCAAATTCACTGGGGCTCGATGCGTGTACGAGTTGCCCCGGCTGCAAGTGCGGTGTCGGCATTGATCTCAAGCGCAAGGTGATCAAACCACTGCTGCAGGATAGTGGCCTTGAATCACCGGCTAAAAACTAAATGTTAAGCATCGCCGATGAATTCCCGCCATTGCTGCAGCAACTGCAACCGGCCGACGGCTATCCGGCTATCGCCGCGATGCACATTGCCCCTGTCGAACTTAAACCCGGCGCCAGCTGCAAATTCGCCGCCATGCAACTGGCCGACGGCACCATCGGTATCACTTATGTTGCACTCGGCGATACTTTCCAACAGCTACAACATCATCGCCACGAACTCGACGAATTAATCGGCCAGTCGCCTATGCACGCAGTCGAATGGTACGGACAATCATCGGACTGGCAGCGTGCCATTGGTATGGCCGCAATCAATGCGATCAGCCAGACCATCTTTCACGCCAAACCACAGTTGCTGACGGCGGCGGGCAGCACTGCAGACACGCTGCCGTTCGATCAACGCGAGCATATCGGCATGGTCGGCTATTTTCCGTCATTGGTGAAAGACTTTCGCACAAGTGGCATCAGACTGACCGTTATCGAACTTGATAAAAGCCTGGTTCAACAGGACAGGAATTTTCGCGTCACCAGCGAAACGGCAGCACTTGCCGACTGCGACACCGTGATCTGTACCGGCACCACCCTGATCAATCACACTATCGACAACATACTAGACCACTGCGGGAACGCCAGCCAGATCCACTTGTTGGGCCCTACCACCGGTTGCCTGCCTGATCCGTTGTTCGCTCGCGGCGTCACGACCATTGGCGGCAGACGCGTAGTTGACCCGGTACGTTTTTTAAAGCACTGGCAGGAACAGACTAACTGGAATGACTGTACGCAGCGGTATCAAATTACACGTGATGGATATCCAGGTGTTGCGAATATTGTTGATTAAAAGCGGAAGCCATTTTTTGGTCGATAGTTTAAGAAGTTGCAAGTAATCGTCCGCGTGGATGCGCAAGCTTATCCACCCTACACTTTCACACGCGCTTCGGTCGAGTCAGCCGGAGGAATTTCACCTCCAGCTGCTCACGCAACCCGGCGTGAATGTCTCCATTCACCGGGCTCCTGTTATTCCAACCGTTCACGATTTAAAGAAGGCCCAGTGCGGGAATAGATCAGGTTGCTCACGCCGCTTGGCGTTCAACCATTCACGAGCCCGCGTCGGATGCCCTTTAAAACGTTTATATTTCCTCATGGCCCATCGTACTAGCACTTTATCCAGATGGCACGCCAAGGCGAAAAAGCCTGAACGATAGAAACGACAGTAATAGTCCATCCAACCCTGCACGACTACACCACAGAATTGCGCCAAGTCTTCTAGACCCGATGAACTCTTACAGTGCATTCGCCAGCGTCGAATTCGCTGTCTTATCGCCTTCGCCGACGCTCGACTTATTGCAGGACCAAAACCCAGGAACAAACGACCATAACGTGTCCGGGAGGATCTTGGCCTGAACGTGTAACCCAAAAAGTCGAACTGGGTAAACTCAGCCTCTCCTGTACGATCCGCATCCTTGCAGTAAACTATCCGGGTCTTCTCCGGATGCATCTCTAAACCGCAATCCCTCAACCTTGATGCCAGATGCTCTCGCATCTGAATCGCTTCGGCTTGCGACTTACAATGCAGGATGCCATCGTCTGCGTATCGGCAGAATGGTACTGATGGATGATGACGCACCAGCCAAAAGTCCAATGCATAATGTAAAAACAGATTCGACAACACCGGCGACAAGGGGCCGCCTTGCGGCGTTCCCACTGTTCGCGGCTCAAGAACTCCGTCTCTACCTTGCATCGGCGCTTTCAACCAACGCTCTACCAACAGTAACACCCAGCTTTCTTTGCAGTGATGACGCAGTGCTTTAAGAAGTAATTCGTGATTGATGTGATCGAACAGGCCGCGTATGTCGTACTCCAGCACCCAGTCGTACTTCCAGCAACGTTGCCGTGTAATGGCCAAAGCATCGTGTGCCGATTTACCGGGTCGGTAACCGTAAGAATCCGCATGAAACAACGGCTCCAGTATCGGTTCCAGTTGAAGTGTTACTGCCGTCTGCGCAACCCGGTCCGCCACTGTCGGTACTCCCAGTAGACGAACACCTCCTGATTTCTTGGGGATTGGCACCGCTTTGACCGCCGGGGGAATATAGCTCCCCGACGACATCCGATTCCAAATCAGGTACAAATGGTTCTTCTCATCAGCCTCAAACTCTTCTATTGACTGCCCATCTATCCCTGGCGCTCCTTTGTTTGCCTTCACGCGCTGCCATGCCTCCCATAACAGCGCTTTAGAAATACTGAACGGTTTTGCTCGGCTCAACTGCTCCTCCTCCTTTCAGAGTTGACAGCTGGCTCCGCTGGAATAACCCAACCCCTTTGCTCAGCGACTATTACCGTCGCCTCAACGCTACTACGGGTCGGTCCGCCCTCGACATATGCATCGGTACGTGCAGTCTCGCTTTTCTTCACTTGACCTCTTCCCTTATCATCATCTATCGAGTTCTCCCAGTTCCACGAACGCGCCAAGATCAAGCTCACGCCACCTCTACGCCGAACACCGCCAGACCGGTAAGCAGGTTTCTGTCTGGCTCGTCCCGGGTGCACCCTAGAAACCCGGTTTTGATGTCAATTAACTTATTTTCGACGCCTGAATGGTGGTTCACTTGTATTCGCCTTCTTGATCCACACCTGACCCACCTCAAGGATAGGCCTTTTACTCTGACGCTCACGACAACGGTCTTCAGCCAATGCCGCTCAGAGCGGTTTGGAGCCGACCCCTGCAGGCAGACTCCGGAGGGCCACATTCCTCCATCACGTTCGTAGCTTCTCGTATACTCCCGCATGGCTTCCTGCCAGTTGGTCGCAACTGCTGGGACACACTAGGGTGGCATAAGCCGCAAGGCGCATCCACCACAAAGCAATAATGCCGTACTAACGCAACACAGTAGTAAAGAGGTAAACCATGAGTAACTATCGAAGATCAACAACCGAGGGCGCAAGCTATTTCTTCACCGTCGTAACCCACCAACGCCGCCCGCTGTTCGATAAAGAAAACTCGATTTCTATCCTGCGAGAGGCACATCGCAGAGAGCAACAACGCCGCCCGTTTATCATAGCAGCCGCAGTCATTCTCCCGGACCACATTCACAGCCTTTGGACGCTACCCGAAAACGATGCAGACTACTCCTCGCGTTGGAGAGAAATAAAAAAGTACGTCAGTAAAGAACTTGGTCATTCGAAAAACAACCGGGGCGAAAGCAACGTCTGGCAACGTCGATTCTGGGAACACCAGATAAGAGACGAGCAAGACTGGAATATGCATATGGATTATATTCACTACAATCCGGTAAAGCATGGTTATGCAGCAAAGCCTGCAGACTGGGAATGGTCTTCGTTTTCGCGCTGGGTGGCACGCAGGGTTTACACGGCGGATTGGGGGAGTAGTGAACCGATTGGCCTGACTGGGCTGACTGGGCTGGAATTTGAGTAGGCGCTGTATTGTTCGAAATATCCGTGTGCGTCCGCGTGGATGCGCAAGCTTATCCACCCTACATTTTCGCGCACATTTTTTGGGGTGGCGTGAATGGCGTGGGCCGCGAGGCACTTCCGCCAGTTTATCGAATCACACACTCAACTCCACTCGACACGCTGACTCTTGTTTCTGATACGCATCAAGTCCTTTATCTCCATCTGCCTCAAACGTTTCGTCCAGGTATTTTAACGCCTCTATTCTGTCGAGTCTGAAATGCCGAAAGTCTTTGCGTTTATCGCACCATCCAACCAGCAACCACACAGGGCTGCAGAATATCAGGGCCAATGGGCGCAAGGTCCGCGATGATTTACGCCGTGCGTCGTCGCGGTATTCTATTTTTAGTTTTCGATGCGCGCGAATGCTCTCACGCAGTTGAGAAAAACTCACATTCCACGGAATGTCCGGCGCCGCTGACATCGCGTAGGTTGTGATCTGGCTCATCTCGCCCTGCAGCTGCGCCGGCAACACGGCCTGAATTTTCTCGAACGCGCTGTCGGCCTTTTCGGCGAATACCGCATCCGTCCACTGGCGAACCATGCTGATACCAAGACCAATCGCCTCGAGCTCGTCCTTGTCGAACGCGACCGGTGGCATGTAATACTGCTTGTCGATCAGATAACCCACCCCCGCCTCGCCACTGATCGGTACGCCTGAATCCATCAGGTCCTGAATGTCACGATACACAGTACGGGTGCAGATGCCGAATTCTTCGGCGATGCGCGCTGCAGTCACCGCACGGCGTCTGCGCCTGAGAAAATGCACCACCTTCATCAACCTGTCTGCGCGTCGCATTTATAGTCTCCCTGTCGAATGCCAAGCATACTGCAAGTCTACTGACACCATGCTGTCAGCAGTGCGCTGATAGGCTATTGCCTCGTTTCCAACACGCGAGCAATCCTATGATTCAGCAACACCGATACGCGAGCAACAGACTGGCCAGCCGCCAGATCCATTCCGGGTTAACTGAGAAAGGAGCACAGTCATGAAGCGCACTCCGGTCAATCCATGGCAATGGTCACTGAACGTTGGCTACAACCAGGCAGAAATCATAGAGGGCGCAAGCAGGCAGCTCGTGATCTCTGGCCAGACTGCAGTGGACGGCGAAGGCAACCCGCAACACCCATCAGATATGCGCCAGCAAATGACCCTGGCACTTTCCAATCTGGAAGCGGTGCTCGGAGAGGCTGGCATGGGATTGCAAAACGTCACTCGATTCGGGATCTACAGCACTGATGTCGATCAGACCATGCAACATTTCGACGTTGTAGGTGCAAAACTCGGTGCCGCCCGCGCCACGCCGCCAATGACTCTGCTCGGCGTAACACAGCTGGCGATACCGGGGTTGATGTTTGAGATCGAAGCCACTGCCTGCGACTAATCAAAAAGGAGGCTGCATAGAATGCGCTGTGCAGCTGTTTATCTCGCTGCAAGTAACACCGGCCCCTGCATTGATCGGTGTACCGATGAAGATCTTCTGGAGCCAGCGAACCAGTCACGCTGTCCCTGGGCTGTTTGCGGTCGGCGCACAGGCCGAGCGCTATCAAAGCTATAACGACGCGGCGCTGCTGCAGGTGATGCTGGCTGAACTGGACGAAGTTTTCGATGGCGCTGCAACCGCGACCTATCGACGCTACATTGTGCAGAACTGGAACGCAGAACCCTTTGCGGGTGCTGCCTATCTGGCCGACGTCGAATCGACCACTACATCGCAAAAACTGGCAGCACCAATCGACAATCGCGTCTATTTTGCCGGCGAGGCCTACACCCGCTTTGACGACTGGGGCAGCGTACATGCCGCCGCTCGTTCTGCCGCGCAAGCGGTAGAGGAGATACTAATATGAACCTCGCGTGATAAACTTTACCGTGAAGACTTTGGCACTCGATTTCCCAAGTGGCCTACTAGTCCGCATCTCGATCGACATCTGCATCGCTCGCCCAGCTCCAGGCCAGTGGTGACTTTCGTTTTAAAGCACCACTGAGGTGCTGACGCATTTTGTACGACGCACCGACAACATCACCGCTTTCAAGCAGATCCAGAATTTCCAGATGCTCGGTGCATTGCTCTACCAGACGCCCGCGATCAATCTTTGCCCGGTATTCCATCAACCGACGCATGCGGTTGACGCGTTGAAGCGACATCAGAAAAAAGGGATTGCCTGACAGTTGAATAATCTCTTCGTGAAAGGTCGAGCCATTCGCCAGTAGCGTCTCGTCCGGCACCCCGCCCAGATCGGTGTCGAGCATCTGATCCTGCAGGCGGCGTTGCTCGTCGAGTACTTTTCTGTCCAACGCAAACGTAGGCTCCATCATGGCCGCGGGCTCAATCGACAATCGGAATCGGTAAATCTGGTCAAATGCCTCTGGCGTCTTTGCAACCGGCAGAAAGCGCCAGCCATAGCCAGCCTTGCGCTCCACCCACCCCTCCCGGTTGGCCCGAAGCAGAATTTCGTTGACTCTGGATTTAGTCCAGCCATAGGTCTGCCGAAGGTATTGCTCGGTGACCTCTTCGGGGAGCTTGTTCACCAGCCAGTCGTTGGCGAGCATCTGATAGGGATCGATGGTCGCCTTGTTCTGGTCTTCAAGCCACTGCTGCGCCGTCTCGGCGATCCCGTTCGGCACAAAATATCCGCGATTCGCCTGTCGTTTGAGCAGCCCGGCACCCTCCAGCGTGCTCAGCGCCTCTCGCACCGGGGTGCGCGATACGCCATATCGATCCGCCACCTGTTGGGTACCCACATGCTGCCCGGCAGCGATCGCACCGCTGGCGATGTCGTGCGTCAATCGACGCGATATTCGAACAGATAGCTCACTGCTACGCATGGAATTGGCCCGGGCTCCCCATGCAACTGTCCGAGTCTGTCAGAGCGGTCGATTCGATCATCATTGAGAGATTACCGTTCACTGTGCACTTACGGCTACTGCAATCCAGGAGATTGTTGGTGTCTGATAGACAAGGTTGTACA
>CAKZSB010000100.1 GCA_937920585.1 uncultured Granulosicoccaceae bacterium
TTCTGACCCAACATCCGGTACGTTAATTCACAATGCAACCATTCCGGAACTTCAGCACGACGGATGTAGGCCAGGTAGCTGGACCATTTAAACTGTTCCAGTACTTGCTCATCTGCCCCCTTTACCTCCGCCGGGTTTCTATGGATGTATCGCCCCAACTGCAGTAGATAGGCGTCTTCATCCACTAATATCGCTTTGTAACGTCCTCTGAAGAGCGGGCCATCTGTTTTTTTTTCAATCTATTGTAACGCTGCGTATACAAACCATTTATGTGCCGCATTATCCGAATCAGGTTAGCCCTTGGGGTTCCGATCAGTAAATGGTAGTGGTTGTCCATCAGACAATACGCATGGATTTGTGCATCGAACCTGCTATGGGCCTCTTCCAGTGTTTTTAGAAAGGCTGAATAATATTCGCTGTTGTAAAATATTTTCTGACGCGCGCGCACTCTATTCATCACGTGATAATACGCACCCTCATACTGGATTCGAGTTGGCCTTGGCATGTGTTGATATATGACTCACTACCATATCGTTCGTATTAGATAATAGGCTTGACCCCTTATCCTTGACCCAACTATTCATAACTGGTGTTCTTTACTTCCAGGGCGAGCGACAGACAACGCGAGGAACTAACGCAATATCTTCAACAACGCACAAGCAGCGCCAAAACCATTATCCACATTAACGGTGACCACTCCTGGCGAGCAACTGGCAAGTGCGCTGCTCAGGGCGGCTTTGCCATCGGCGGCGACTCCGTAGCCGACTGCGCGTGGCACGGCGATGACGATGCCTGGGACGAGCCCACCTAACACTGGGAATAGCGCGCCTTCCATACCCGCTACGGCGATGATGGCGGGTGCGCTTTGTAGTTGTTCGAGTTTCTCGGTGATACGCCACAGGCCGGCGACACCACAATCGGCAATGATGTCGACCTGGACGCCATTGAATTGCAGGGTGCGTTGTGCCTCAAGCGCGACGGGCATATCCGAGGTGCCTGCAGTGACAATCAGTGCTTTGCTGCTCACGAGTGTTCGCTTTTGTTCGCTCAATATGGCGGTTTGCGATATCGGGTCGTAGTTGAGTTCGCTCTGTGTGTCGCTGCTCAGTTGTGCAAATTGCGATTCTTCGAGCCGGGTGAACAGTAGTGACTGCGCTCGTTCGATTGCCTGCCGGGCGATATCTTCGATCTGTGCGGTACTTTTATGTCCACACAGCACGGCCTCGGCAACACCGGTGCGGCTGGCACGCTGCCAATCGAATTCGTAGTCACTAGTCATTGGCCGTTCGCAGAAACGCGCTACCCATGCGGTATGGTTCGATTCGGTCAAAACGCCGCTGATGGCTTGCGCATAGTTCAGTCAGCAGTGCTTCGAGCTTTGCGTGCTGTTTTTGATCGCTAAATGCTGATGTATCGGCGGGTAGCTGGGCGACGACGCCGTCGGCGGTGATGCGGCAGCGTATATCACCTTCGCCAATTTCAGATGCGAGTCGTCGCTCTACGCGGTGTACAAAGAGCAGATCGGCACCGTTGATGGCGATGCCGGTTTCAACCCGGCTGGACAAACATGGTTGTGCCGGCAGTGCGGACAGCTCGCCCAGATTTTCTGCACGGGCAATTTTGCGAATGGTGTTTTTGTCGATCCCGGCTTCGGCGAATGGTTGCCAGACCGAGTTTTCTGAAGCGGCGATGAGCCCGGGACGATAATCACCCAAATCATCCTGATTGGTGCCGGTTGCGATGGTAGCCGATGTTGTATCGATATGATCGGTGATGCGCGCAAATAAGTTGGTTTTGCAGTAATAACAACGATTGACGGGGTTGTCGATATAGCGCTGATCGTTGAATTCGCCGGCGTTCAGGATCTGTAGTGTCCAATTGCGCTCGCTGGCCAGTTTCCGGCAACGATCGGTGGCCTCTGCCGGCACGGCTTCGGATACGGCATGCACTGCGATGGTCGGTGCGGTTCGCACGCGCGCGGCTACTGTCATTAGCGTTATGCTGTCTATGCCGCCGCTGAGCGCGATATAGAGTGTGCCGCTGCGATCGCGCAGCAGTGTTTCCAGTATTTGCAGGGATGATTTAGTCAAACTTGCCAGTCTCCACGACTTCACGCTCGACCTGCTGTGCCATTCGGCGTCGGTCAGCCAGCGATGTTGCATGGGCCAGATCGTCGCTTTCGGCCTTGGCGGTAGGGGCACCGGAAGGTCGCTGTGTGGCCTTTACGGTGATCGCATTAGTGATGTACCCGGTGCGCGTCAACAGGCGACGCTGCACGGTGTGATGGCGGATGCCAAGTGTGGTTGTCCATTCGAAGCATTTGTCCATAATCTGATCGGCGGACTCTGGCACCACCAACAGACGAAAGCCTGTGACCGGTCGGCCCTTCTTGCCTGACATCGCGATCGATGTGAGATCGAGTACGGCATCATCGGCGCGCAACTGATCCATGGCGGCGGCCAGTTCTTCGCCGGTCATGTCGTCGATTTCGAAGGCCAGCCGGGTGACGGTGTCGCTGATGCTGCCGCCCTTTTCGTCTGCGTATACCGATATTCTGAAAACATTTGCACGCCCCGGCAGCTCGCGGGTGCCACAGCCCTGCCCGGTTGTGGCAAGCCGGGCTGGCACACTGCTGCCACCGGTTTTATCCGGCTGCAGGTAGCGCATGATGGCAGCCCCTGTCGGGGTGACGCGCTCACCGGGCACGCCGTCGTCGATCCAGTCAAATCCATCGAGCAATGCCAGAGTAGCCGGCGCCGGCACGGGTATATCGCCGTGTGCGGTGTTGACGGTGCCACCACCCAGTGGCAGCGGTGCGAGCCGCCATTGCGCGCAATCGATACGTGAAATGAAACCGGCGGCGGCGATGATATCGACCATCGAATCCCAGTCGGACACTTCGTGAAAATGGATTGTCTCGATAGTTTTACCGTGTACATCGGCCTCGGCCTGGGCGAGCAGGCGATAGATGCCGATGGCCACATCGGCTACGGACTGACTGACTCTGGTATCACCGAGAAAATCGATCACGGCAGCCAGTGTGCGCGGCGGCTTTAAATCTGTGTTTTGCGTGACGTCGAAACGCAGCGCTCGCAAACCGGCGGACATCGCATCGGCACACTGGCCCGATAAGCCCTGCACCTGCAGTGCGTTTATGTCGTCGATCACCCGGGTGGCAATCTCCGGAAATGCATCGCTCATGGCGGCGGCAAACATATCGCCTGCCACGCCACCGTGCGGATGCATATCAATTCGTTCAATTTTCATCTAGTGGCCAGCCTGTGCAAAAGGTACGACATAAGGGCCCTCGGGAATCACTGCGATTTGATTGTTGCCGTGTTTTGCCAGACTTCGCGCCACAGCATCAGCCGGGCTGTCGATCATCTCTACGCCGGTGTCGCCGCGATCGCTATCATCAAGACCTGGCGCATAGAGCTGTATGCTGCCCACGCGCATGGGTTTGAGCTGCATTTCAGTTTGCCATTCGTCTATATCGGCAAGCGTTTTTTCAGTCAGAGTTTGCAAAAATGTCTCTGGCCCCATTTCAACCAGCCGCCTTTGCGCGGCGCGAAATTCAGCTGAGCCAAATCCTTCCGAACACTCTGACACGATTATTAGATCACCACCATCGGCCAGAATATCCAGCGGTGTTACCATGCCTTTTACGGTTTGATAGTAGGTTTTATCCAACGGATAACCAGCAGAGGATGTCAGTACCGTGCTGAATTTCTGCCCAATGGTCACTTCGCAACTCTGGCGTGCAAAATCCACTGCCGCCATGTGGCTTGCGATCACCTCGCCAAACGATACGTACACGAGATTTCGCGCATCATCGAGTACGGTGTTGAGCGACAGCACAGGGCCTTCGAGCATGGCGACAATTTCGAGCTGGGTATCGTGCAGTGGATTGTTGACGAGGTTACAGGATGTTGCGAATTCACTTTCCATAAAGCGTGAGCTGTGAAAAGTGCGGATGGTTTCGTGGTGAGCGACGCCGGGCGCGATGACTTTTCTGCCGCCGGAATATCCGGCCATAAAATGCGGTTCAACCAGCCCGGTTGCAATCTTGATATCGGCCTCGACGAACTGACGATTCAAGCCGACAGGCACCTGATGGGTCGCGGTGGTTCCCAAATGTATATGAGCCGCTTCGTCGCGCGCGTAGTGATTTTCAACGCGCACGTTTTCACTGACCCAGGGATCTCCCAGCAGCTCCTGCAGCTCAACGCCGAGATTCGGGCGGTGCAAACCGGTGGCGACCAACACGGTAATACCATCTGCTGGTACACCGGCTTGCATCAGGCGCTCGATCAACGGACGTAAAAAGAGCCCGTTTGGCACCGGACGGGTGATATCGCAAATCAGAATGCAGGCGCTTTTCGCACTGGCGGCCAGTGCCGCCAGGCCGTCACAGGCGATCGGTTGATCCAACGCCTGCGCTATCAACGCGCGGGGATCGGCGGGGCGTGGTATCTCCGGCTTTCGTACGATGGTGGCATCAGCCTGCCCGGGCAATTCAACCGACAAGCCGCTGTGCCCGTAGGCCAGCTCGATTTTCATAGTTTGTTCCTGCGTTCTGCCCTGTTTCCAGCCCCGTGAAAATCGACTGGCCGCGATGCAGGCAGTTTACCGCGCCACCGACACTCTCCCCAAGCACTTCGCAGGGACAGACACAAAAAAGGCCGGTTAAACCGGCCTTTTTCGCAACAGGTTACGCCGGACTAGGCGCTGCGGTAGAGCTTGGTCATCACGAATTCGCGGTGACCCAGCGCTTCGGCGGCAGTTAACCGGCCGTTAGCAGTGCGGATAGTCATGTCGATGAGCGCATCACCCGCCTGATCGATCGTCATTTCGCGACGCAGAACGCCGGTAACGTCGACATCGACGTGCTCGCTCATGGTGCGCAGGGTGCGCGGGTTACCGGAAATTTTGATCACCGGTACGATCGGGTTGCCAATCACGTTGCCCTGCCCGGTGGGGAAGGTGTGGATCACGTAGCCAGCTGCCGCCATCAGCGTGACACATTCTGCCGCAGCAGATGAGGTGTCCATGAAGTACAGACCCGCGCCTTTTTCGGGCACTTCGGCAGGGCCAAGCGCATCGATATAGGTGGAGGTGCGACCAATCTTCTCCAGATTGCCCATGGCCTTTTCTTCGATCGTGGTTAAGCCACCGAGGATATTGCCTTTAGTCGGCTGGCTGTCGGACAGATCAGAGGTTTTGAACTGCTCGATGACGTCGTCCTGATAGGCTTTGAAGATCTTCATAAACTTCGCGCCAGCCTCGGGATTCGCCGCTCGCTTTTCACAGATGTGTTCGGCACCGGTGATTTCGGAAGTTTCACCGAAACAGCCATAGATGCCGTGCGGCAACATTTTGTCGTACAGGTTACCCACTGCCGGACAGGATGACAGACCGGTGGTGGTATCGCTTTCGCCACACTTGGTGGAGATCCACAGATCGCTGGCCGGGCATTCTTCTTTTTGCAGTTCGGTTGCCCAGTGGACAAATTCCTTGGCTTTCCAGCTGGCCTGGCGAATGGTTTCGAAATCACCCTTTTGCTCGATGGAGAATCCGGCAACCGGTTTGCCTGTGGCGGCGATGCCATCGACGATGACCTGCGTCCACTCCGGCTCGATGCCGATCACAATGACGGCGGCGCAGTTGGGGTTGGCGCCGGTGCCGATCATGGTGCGAAAGTGCAGCTCCAGATCTTCGCCAAACTGCAAACGGCCATAGGCGTGTGGCAACGCCATGGTGCCTTTCACGTTGTTGGCAACGGCCTCACAGGCGGCGTTGGAGATGTCGTCGACCGGGAGGATGGCGACATGGTTGCGAACACCCACACGGCCATTTTCACGGCGCCAGGCTTGAACAGTTGCATTTGCAATATCGATAGTCATGATCGGCCTACCACCTTTTGGTTTTGCAGTTGTGAGTATGAACGTGCCCGCCTTTCTCGGCAGTGCCGACCATCTTGCCGATGTCTTCTCCGTATTTCATCACGGTGTCGCCCACGGCCAGATCCGACAAGGCGACCTTATGGCCAATCGGGATATCGGCTTTGGTCACCAGTTTGAAATCGGAATTGTCTTCGGTGACAACACACAGCATTTCGGTACCGGCAGTGAGGTTTTCGACCACCACCACGCCGACGTTGTCGGCTTTATCGTGAACAAGCAAATGTGGCTCTGACACTTTGGTCTCCAGGTTGATACAACAGTTATAAGAGGGACAGTCGCCGGTGATATGCGGTTGCAAAGCTTTATTGAGCGCCAGTGGCTATCCAAACTCGCCTGCGGCAGAGTATACTATATCTTATATAAGAATATAAGACGCGCGTCGCACAGGTTAACGGGCTGCACAAACATGTGTCATCTCGACCCGAGCGGCGCTGTGCAAACCAAAAGGTCGTAAGCATGGCAGACACAACGCTCGAACTTTGCATCAGTATCACGAGCGCAGCGGCAGTCAGGTCGCGCGCCCGCCGATACGCAGGCAACCAACCATGCCGCCTGGCCGCGCGACAGACACTGTGAGCGACAGACTCGAGGCGACCCCGCTCTACCGCAAAGTGGGCGAGTTGCTGGCCACCCGGATCGACGAGGGATTCTGGCAAGCCGGTGAAATGCTGCCTAACGAATTTGTGCTGGCAGATCAGTTCAATGTGAGCCAGGGCACGGTTCGCAAAGCACTCGGGACACTGGAATCACGCGGCATTGTCGAGCGTCGCCAGGGGCGCGGAACATTCGTCACCACGAATACTGACGAACGTTCGTTCTATCACTTTTTCAGGCTCGCTGAGCCCGGTGGAGAACGAGTTAAGCCTGACCCACACAGCGAGAAAATCAAACGCCGCAAGGCCACTAAACACGAGCAACAACAGCTTGGCACGGCTGATAACACTGAGGTTTTTGAAATTGTGAGAGTGCGGGTGGTGGGCGAGCATCGAGCCAGTCGTGAAACTATGCTCATACCCTGCGATATCGCGCCCACACTGCAATCACTAAAGAGTAAGTTACCCAATTCGCTGTATCCGTATTATCAGCAACAATTCGGTACCATGGTGTTACGGGCAGAAGAGTATATCGCCGCCGTGACGGCGAGCAAGATCGTAGCCGCTGCACTGCAAATTGAGCCGGGGACGCCGGTACTGGAGGTCACACGCACTGCTCACGACATCAAGGATCGCGTAGTGGAATTGAGGGTGAGCCAGTTTCGATCCGACCTCTTTAATTACAATGTAACACTGCGCTAGCGGGGCGCTTGCCAGCTGTACCCGATTAACCGATCCACTTGTAAAACAGAACTAGCCAACGTGCATAAACCGATCAGCACACAGGGCTGGATGCAGCAATTTCAGCGTATCCATCCGGCATTTGAACAACTGCCCGAAAACGCAGACTGGCAACAATTCGAAAACTGGCCTGACTGCGATTTCCTGAATCAGCTTTTGTTGCACGGCGTGAGTAACAAAGCGGGCAAAGTTATTCGGTTTGCCCCGCAAGATGACTCCCTGCCATGGCCTGAACTCTATTACGAGCAACGCATCGCACAACACGGTGTGATCGCCACTCGCGCCAATTGGCATGACTTTTTCAATTCGATCATCTGGTGCCTTTACCCTGACACAAAGGCTTCAATTAGTGCGTTACATTCAGCCGAGTTCGACCCGGCCAGCTCCAATCGGACACGCCTGCGAGACGCACTAACGCTGTTCGATGAAAACGGTGCACTGGTGGTGTCGTCGAACCTTGCGTTGCTGCAGGCGATAATCGATTTCAACTGGCAGTCGGTGTTCATAGAATTTCAGAACGACTGGCACGCCCAAACGCAGTGCCATATTGTGGGCCATGCGCTGTTCGAAAAGTTACTCACACCCTATATTGGCATCACCGCCAACACTCGCCTGTTTCATGTACCAAACAAGTACTTTGACTTACCACTCACTGATCAACGTCAATATCTTGATGTAGCGGTAGCCGCTATGTTCGATCGCAGAGCATTGCAAACACCACGCAACCTAAGCCCATTTCCTTTGCTGGGTGTGCCCGGTTGGTGGGATGATCAGAGTGCAGAATTTTTTGCCAATACCAATTACTTTCGAGCGAAGTCATTTGAACGGCAAGCTACAATATTGACGCTATCCCTGTAGAAATTTCAGCAATCATGCCACAGCGGCCCCTTAATTTCAGGGCATTGACTATCATAAATAGTAGCTACAGATAAGGGATTCCTCAACTTTACTCCTTTACACCAATCAATAACCGAGGAGTAAATTTATGTCCCGACTGTTGCTGGGCAGGCCATCGGACACTGTTCTAAGTACCCCTACTCTAGACAGTATGTTCCGATTTCGATTTGAAGTTTTTCATAGCAAGCTGGGTTGGGAAGTGACAACCAGAGATGATCAGGAGCGCGATGAATACGATGATCTCGACCCGTATTATCTCATCTCTGTTAATCCCGACAATACAACCAATGGTTGCTGGCGCATATTGCCAACCCTCGGCCAGTATATGATTCAGGATACGTTCCCCGAACTACTGCGCGGCGAAGTCACACCACAAAAACCACATATCTGGGAATTGAGCCGATTTGCGGTAAGCGCTGCGGACAGCGGCCAGACCAGCCAGATTGCTCTGAATAAAATTACGTTTCAGATGATGGGCGAATTAATCGACTTCGCCGATGCCAACGGTATCAGTCACTATGTCACCGCAATGAGTGTGGCGGTTGAACGACTGATGAAAAAGGCAGGTATACCGATGAAACGATTCGGCGATGGCAAGGCGAGCCGCGTCGGCAAGACACTGTCTGTGGCGAGCTGGATTCCAGTCACCGATGAACTTCGACATGTCGTCGGGCTTGCGAATGGCACTGTGCAGCACGAGGCAGCCTAGCTTTTACCCGATCCACGGGTGCCTGGCACCCGCGGGTCAGCGAGGCAACCCGGATTTTGGCCTGCGGGTTTTTGCGTTAAAAAAGTTTTATCTTCGCCAGCGCCACGGCCTTGGCTACCGCTTGCGGACGATTGCTGACGCCCATTTTCTTGATGGCATTTTTCAGATGAAAGATCACGGTGCTTTCCGACACACCAAGAATTTTTGAAATCTCCCAGGACGTTTTTCCAACCGCTGTCCATTTAAGGCATTCACCCTCTCGGCCGGTGAGGTCACTGTCGCTGAATTTCTGACCAACCGTCACGTGTTTGAGTTGCTCGTGCACTGACTGTGACACCATGCGGATCAACGGCAGGGATATTTCATTGAACTGCAGTGGATTGTTACTGACGAAACTAATCATACCCGCTTCTGCTCCTGCACCATGGACGGGCATGCTGATGCCATCGCGCAGGCCATAGGAGGCGGCCTCTTCCATCAGAGCGCTGGCTGCCTTGCCACTCGGGGTTTTTTCACGCTTGATTTCGCGCCACAGCAAAGGCGATGTTTCCACCATACAATGCAGCACTGTGGGATCTACATCGATGTAATTAGCTTGCTGGTACTGCGCCCGCCACTCGGATGGAAAACCATCGACGGTGACAATATCGCCCATGGTTTGCGGAAAGAATGATCCAAAAATGTAATGGTCGAAACCAAGAGACTCAGAAATTTTTCCACACTGAGCCCGGATTTCGCCGAGACTGTTAAGCCCTTGCAGGCGATCGACAATCTCAAAATACTGTTCAATCTTGAAATCATGCATTAGATGATCGGCTTTTGTACGTTATCCCGTATCGGGTGCTACAAATGGCACAAACGCTCCACCGCCGCCCCGAAGCGGGGCCAGCCAACTCTCGACCCCCTATCTCCACTGCATCCGATTCAAACAGGAACAACAACTTTGTATACATTAAACCACCAAAGCTTTGCCAACGGCAACCCGGAGATACCCTAACAGCAACAGGAGAGCGCCGTAACCCGCAAATGCGGGACAATGTGCTGCCCACGAGCCACCTGCGACCGATAGTGAGACACCATCGGGGCTGATTCCAGTCAATTCATGTCCGGGAATTCAGAAACCAGAGCCTTCTAATACTAACCGTTATCGAAAAGCATCGGCGGTGGCCTTAACAACGGTATCGAAACTGCAACTGCGTCGTGTCATCACAGGATTTGACTTGAGCGAATAATATATCCAATGTTGTATTGCCAGCGCACAACATGCAGTCAGTCCTGGCGACCAACGAACAGAGGAGAGTTAGATTTGAAAAGACGTCAATTGCTGGCAACACCACTGCTCGCCATCGCGGCGATGCTGCCCGCGGTTTCGGCTGAAGGGGAATTTATCGAGTACAGCCGCGAGCTATATGAAGAGGCGCTGGCCAGCGGCGAACCGTTCATGCTGGACTTCTATGCCACGTGGTGAGGTACTTGCCGAGCTCAGGGGCGCACCGTGCGTGCACTCATCGCCGACAATACCCTCTATCAGGCTGTAAAACTAATCCGCGTCGATTGGGATATGCATCGGGATGATCCAATCGTTGAAGAACTGGAGATACCGCGTCGTTCAACGCTGGTGTGGTTCAAGGATGGTGTGGAGACTGGCCGCGTAGTGGCCAAAACCTCGGCGGCGCACATTGAGCCCATGTTCGCTGCTCTGCTGTAAAGCCAGGCGCCGGGCATGGTCCCGGCGCTCGCCATCGCTAAACTTCCAGCCACTCTTTGCGCACTTCATCCTGCTGGCGCAAATCGGCGGGGGTACCTTCATAGACCATCGAACCGTGCCCCATGACATACACTCTGGTGGCGATATCCAGCGCGATAGCCAGTTTCTGTTCTACCAGTAAAATCGATATCCCGCGACTGGAGATGGCGTTCAGCAACTCGGCTACACGTGTTGTCATTTGCGGCGATAACCCTTCAGTGGGCTCATCGATCATGATGAAGTCCGGATCGCCCATCAGGCTGCGGCACATCGTCAGCATTTGCTGCTCGCCACCGGATAACACCGACGCCTCGACATCAGCACGCTCGCGCAGATTGGAGAAAAGCTCGAACATGTCTTCTGTGGACCAGCGCCCGTCACCGCCATCGCGCTGGCCGGATTTCAGGCCGAGCATAAGGTTCTGGCGGGTAGTCAGGCCAGGGAAAATGTCGCGATTTTCGGGGACGTAGCCAATACCCAGCCGCGCTATTTCGTAGGGTTTCATGCCGGCGACATCGCGCCCTTTGAACTCGACCTTACCAACCGGCGCGACTTCTCCCATGATCGCCTTGCACAGGGTGGAGCGCCCCACCCCGTTGCGTCCGAGCAAGGCGACAATCTCGCCGTTGCCCACATGCATATTGACGCCCTGCAGAATATGGCTCTTGCCGTAGTAGGCGTGCAAATCGGTTACCTGCAACATGTCGCTCATGCCGATTGCTCCTCTTCCAGCGCCGCGCCAAGGTAGGCTTCCTGCACCTTCGGGTTGGCGCGCACCAGAGCCGGTGCGTCGGTTGCGATAATCTCGCCATAGACCAGCACCGATATGCGATCCGATAAATCAAATACCACGCCCATATCGTGCTCTACCATGATCAGTGTTTTACCGGCTGTCACCTCGCGAATGAGATTGACGATGTAATCGGTTTCAGAGTGGCTCATGCCCGCGGTGGGTTCGTCGAGCATGATGACGTCGGCACCGCCGGCGATTGTGATGCCAATCTCCAGCGCGCGCTGCTCGGCATAGGACAGCAGGCCCGCCGGTATCTCTCGGCGATGGGTGAGGTTTATGCTCTCGAGTAGTTGCTCGGCTGCTTCGTTGAGCGCTTTCTGACGCGACACCAGATGCCAGAACGAATAGCGAAAGCCCTGCGGCCACAGCAGCGCACAACGGACATTTTCAAGCACCGACATACGCGGAAAAATATTCGTGATCTGAAAGCTGCGACTCAACCCCAAACGGTTAATCTCGTAGGGTGCCAGACCCGCCAGATCCTTGCCATGCAGCTTGATCGTGCCCTGCGACACCGGAAAGCGGCCGGTGATCAGATTGAACAGCGTCGATTTGCCTGCGCCATTGGGACCGATAATGGCATGCCGCTCGCCACGGCCGATTGACAGATCGAGACCACGAATGATTTCTGTCTTGCCAAACGATTTGCGAACGCCTGCCAGATCCAGTGCTATGCCGCTCATGATGCATCACCTGGTGTATTGGCCTCATCCCAGTTGTCTCTCAGGTCGGCGGCAAAATGGCGTGCGATACCAATACCGATTACCGCGATGGCAATACAAACCAGCCACGGCACAAACGAGTGAGATGAAAAACCGATGCCGAACAGCGACATTTGATCATCGCCAGTCGAGGCGTGGCGATAGTGAAACAATATCTCCAGCAAGCCCGCCAGGCCCAGCACACCCAGGGCGCCAGGCAATAAGGTTTTGAGGTACGGCACGATCAGGGAAGCCAGTTTGCCATTGCGCCACGGACCCACATGAATCGCCAGCAGACCGGTCAGACCCGAGGGGAAGAACATCACGGTGGCGACAAACAAAATACCGACATACAACTGCCAAAGCTCGGTATGCAGGCTCAATACCGTTTGCAGCAGGGTAAAGACGATTGCGCCGATAACCGGGCCAATGAAAAAACCGACACCACCGAGAAAGGTCACCAGCAGAATTGACCCTGATGTGGCGAGGTTGAGATTTTCCTCGGTGAGGATTTCATAATTGATCGCGAACAATCCGCCAGCCACACCAGCGAAAAAACCGGAGATACAGAACGAGTAGTAACGCACGTAGCGCTGCGAATAGCCCAGAAACTCGGCGCGCTCGGGGTTATCGCG
>CAKZSB010000101.1 GCA_937920585.1 uncultured Granulosicoccaceae bacterium
GCCATCAATCATCGTCCCGTGGTAATGCACCTTGACTCTGTCACTGGCGGTGGGATGTGTAGTGCCAGTGCCCGCCTGCAGCACCTGGTATTGCAAACCGGTGGCGGTGCTTTGGACACCATCCGCCTGACTGTTCTTTTCTAGAAACTCCTTGCCAAGCTGGATATTTTCTTTGGCCTTACCGCTGTTCAAAAACTGCTGGGCAATGAACCAGAGGATACCTGCACCAAGCAGGATGAGAACGAATTTCATGGCAGGAGCCTCTTGATGAATGTCAAAAGCTGAAGGTTAGCGAATTTGCGGACCCCGCGGGGATCAATTAGCGCAGGTTCAGACGGTACCAATGGAAATGGTTGACACCAACCCTTATAGTACGTACTTTATTGCCATGCTTAGACTCGCGGTCGATATTGGAGGCACCTTTACAGACGTCGTCGCTGAGACCGCCGGCGGCATGGAGTCAGTCAAGCTTCTCACCAGCTCCAAATCTCCAGAGATTGCAGCACTTGACGCAATCTCGCTGCAACTGGAACGTCTTGCAAAGACCCACGCCGATATCGACAGCATAGTGCACGGCACAACGCTGGCAACCAATGCCCTGATCGAGCGACGCGGCGCAAAAACCGCGTTCATCACCACGGCGGGCTTTCGCGATGTGCTGGAGATGCGCTATGAAAAGCGATTCGACCAATACGCACTCGACCTACAAATGCCGGAACCACTGGTTGCCAGACCTTTGCGATTCGGCCTTCACGAACGCGTACTGGCTGACGGTTCAATTTTTAAAAAACCGCGGGATGCCGACATCGACGCGCTGTGCGACACCCTGCACGCGCAACAGGTTGAGGCCGTCGCCATCGGTTTTCTGCACGCCTATCGAAATCCTGCCAACGAACAGTACGTCGCACAGCGAGTGCAATCGCGGCTGGGCAATAGCGTCACGGTGTGCCAGAGTGCCGAAGTCGCCGGCGAGATCCGCGAATACGAGCGATTCTCCACGGTAGTCGCCAACGCCTACGTCCGCCCGCTGATGACTCAATATCTTGAACGATTGCAATCATCACTGCGCGGCGAAGGATTTCGCGGATCGTTTTTAATGATGTTGTCAGATGGCGGATTAACGACGCTGGACAGTGCGACCCGTTTTCCCATTCGTTTGATAGAAGGCGGACCGGCGGGCGGAGTAGCGCTGGGCGCCCACGTTGCCAGAGAAACCGGATCGAAAAAAACCCTGTCACTCGACATCGGCGGCACGACCGCGAAAATCTGTTTTATCGAAAACGGCAAACCACAGACCACGCGCTTATTCGAAGTCGCGCGTAGCTGGCGAGATGTAAAAGGCAGCGGCCTGCCGGTAAAAGTGCCCACGGTAGAACTGGTGGAAATCGGTGCCGGCGGCGGCTCTATTGCGCATGTCGACTCGCTCGGCCGATTAAAGGCAGGCCCGCGCAGTTCAGGATCAGATCCGGGCCCTGCGGCCTACAACCTGGGCGGTAAAAACGCCACCGTTACCGACGCACATTTAACCCTCGGCAATCTGACACCCGATGGTTTTGCCAACGGCATGATTGAGCTTTCAGTCGAGCAGGCGTCAAAGGCGGTGCAAACCGATATTCAGCAACCGCTGGAGATGACCTCAGCAGAACAGGCCGCTGCCGGCATCATTGAGCTTGCCGATGAAACCATGGCCAATGCGGCACGCGTGCATGGCGTTGAACTGGGGCTCGATGTCGCAAGTTTCGATTTACTGGTGTCGGGTGGCGGTGGCGGACTGCACGCCACGCGTATCGCCGACAAACTCGGCATTCGGCGCATTATTGTGCCGGCACTGGCGGGCGTCGGCTCCGCGGTGGGATTTCTGCGCTCGCCCATTGCCTTTGAAAGTGCGATCACAGTAATGGAATCAATAACCGCCATCGACTTTGACTCACTCGATCAACGCCTGCAGACAACACTCAACGACGTGCAGGGGATCGTCGCAGACGCGTTGCCAGCCGAAGTTGTAGAGATACAAATGGTAGCCGAGTTGCGCTATCGCGGTCAGGGCCTGGAGATTCGCATACCGCTGCCATCAGGCACAGCGCTGGATCAATCCATCCCCGCACTGGCCGAGACGTTTGAATCGCGCTATCGGAAAATCTATGGCTTTATCATGACCGACATCGACATTGAGCTGGTGTCGTTGAGTGTGAGCGCCAGCGAATCAAAAGTGGCTGATACATTGGCTGGCACACGCGCTAACTCCTCCCCGCTTCACGCCACATCAACAACTCGCTGTCAGTTCGATTTAAACACTCGCCAGAAGGTACACGTGCCTGAATATCCGCGCGTATCGATTGGCCAGGATCACATTGAAGGCCCGCTGGTCATTCCCGAATCGCAAACAACCACCCTGGTTCGCGCCGGCTGGAAAGTCCATGCCTCACAGCATGGCCATCTGATCATGGAAAAGGGGGCCAAGTGAAAACCGACGCTCCCGCACCTGCCAAGAGCCCGGGCACGCTCGATATCGTCGCCCGAAACGTACTGTGGAACCGTTTGATTTCGGTTTGCGAAGAACAGGCGAACGCCTTGATGCGAGCCGCTTTCGGCGCAATTGTTCGCGAGGCCGGTGATCTGTCAGCCGGGGTATTTAGTGCAAGCGGTGAAATGCTGGCACAGGCGGTCACCGGCACGCCCGGTCACGTCAATACCATGGCCGCGTCAGTGCGAGCGATGCTGGCCATTCAACCCGCACACACGCTTTCACCTGGCGATGCGCTGGTCACCAATGACCCCTGGCTGGGTGCAGGCCACGTATTCGATTTTGTCGTCGTCACACCGGTTTTTCTCGATAAAACCATCGTCGCCTATCTTGCCTCTACCAGTCACATCGTCGATGTCGGCGGCCTTGGCTGGTCGGCGGAGGCGCGCTCGATATTTGAAGAAGGTGTGACCATCCCTGTGATGCATCTGCGTCGTGGCAAACAGTTAAACGAAGATATGCTGCGCATCGTCGAGACCAACTCGCGGGTCGCGCGCGAAGCAAGAGGGGACATTCTGTCGCTGCTCACCTGCAACGATACCGGTGCTGCGCGCCTGCTTGAACTGATGGCAGAGTATCGCCTGCACGACTTAACCGAGATCACACAGTTTATTTTCGAGCGCTCGATACAGGGCACAGAAGCCATGTTGCAGCAAGTGCCAAACGGCGTTTATAAAAACACATTGTCGCTCGACGGCTATGACGAACCGATTCATTTGCAGGCCGAGATGGTCGTTCGCGATAAACGCATTGATGTCGATCTGGCCGGCTCCTCCACACGGGTTAACCGCGGCATTAACTGCCCGCTCAACTACACGGCTGCTTATGCTGCTTTCGGCATTCGTGCGTTGCTGACACCCGATGTACCCAACAATGAAGCCTCGCTGCGTGCCATCGGCATCACCGCACCTGCGGGCCTGGTGGTCAGTGCAGAGCGACCAGCGCCGGTCAGCGCTCGCCACGTGATTGGCCAGGCGTTGCCCGATCTAATGCTCGGTTGCCTTGAACAGGCGCTGCCGGGCAAAGTGCTGGCAGAGAGCTCTGGTGCACTGTGGACCTTGTCACTGTCCGGCGCCGGCACCACTGACTTTACCTCCCTCAACGTAGTACTGGGTGGCATGGGCGCGCGCCCGGGTTCCGATGGTTTATCGACTACCGCGTTCCCGTCCGGCGTGGGCGCGGTACCGGTTGAGGCTGCCGAAGTGGCGGCACCGCTGATCTATCACGCCAAAGAGTTTGTGGCCGACTCCGGTGGCGCTGGCGAATATCGCGGCGGACTGTCACAACGGCTGGAAGTAGGCTCAAGCCTCAACGAAGACATGAGCCTGTCGGCTGCCGCTTTTGAGCGATTAACTACCGGTCCGTCGGGTCGCGAGGGCGGCCAGGCAGGTGCCACAGGTGACGTACAGATCAGTGACGGCACACGTATTACAGATAAAGGTATGTACCGAATTCCGGCCGGCGAGACATTGATCTTGCGTACGCCGGGTGGCGGTGGCTTCGGCAAGCCCGGCCGCCGCGACAGATCTGCCGTTGTAAAAGATCTGTCCTATGGCCTGATCTCTAACGAGGCGGCCCAGGGCATCTATCAATTGAACGACGACCACTCTGAGGATTGAAGCAATGAAAATGTTAAAAACCATTCTGGCGGCTGTAACCGTCATCGGGCTGGGCACCGCTGGCGCCTCTGCAGATACGAAATGGGATATGAGTACCGCCTGGGGCGCCAATAATTTTCACGCGCAAAATGCTATTAAATTTGCTGATGCCGTTCGTGAATCCACTAACGGCTCGGTCGATATCACCGTGCATCTATCCGGTGAAATCGGCGTAAAAATTACTGAAAAACTATCGGCCGTAGAAAACGGCATCGTTCAAATGGCCGACATGCTGTTGTTTTTGCAGGCTGGTGAAGCTCCGTTTCTTGGCGTCGATACCCTGCCCTACCTGATTCAGGG
>CAKZSB010000102.1 GCA_937920585.1 uncultured Granulosicoccaceae bacterium
GTTATGCCTTCCCGTGTAACCTCGATCTGACACCACCGGTAGGTGGACTTGCACCACAGAGTCAGCAGGACATCATGCGTCGGCTGCTGGCCTGTGAGACACCGGCCGATGAGTTTTCCCGCACACTGGATGACTGGCAGGGCAAGTATCGGACTTGAGTTTTAGACTTGGCTATTTGAGCGCGTTAATCTGGATCGATGTTACCTTGGCAAGCTCGGTACGACGGCATGTGGGTGGACTGCCAAACATCGTGATTACGAAAAGCCTTCGACCACTCTTCCGCGTCATACCGGACTTGCTCCGGCAGCCGAGATGTTTTGCACGTCGTGGTACCAGTGCGCTTGCTGCGTACATCTGTCACACGAACATCTGGATACCGTGGCAAGCACGGTATGACGGCTTTGGGGTGGTCGTCACGCATAGGGAATGCGGAGAGGCTCTTCGACCACTCTCCCGCGTCATACCGGACTTGCTCCGGTAACCAGATGTTTCAAGCGCCGTGGTAGCAGTTCGCTCGCCGCGTATATCTGTCGCACGAACATCTGGATACCGTGTACCGGATCAAGTCCGGCATGACGTAAGCACGGTATGACGGCTTTGGGGTGGTTGTCATTCATCAGAATACGAAAAGCCTTCGACCACCCTCCCGCGTCATACCGGACTTGCTCCGGTAGCCAGATGTTTCACATGTCGTGGTGCCAATATATTCGCTGAGTCATCTGTCACACGAACATCTGGATACCGTGGCGAGCACGGTATGACGGCTTTGGGATGGTTGTCACGCATCGGGAATACAGAGAGTCTCTTCGACCACTCTCCCGCGTCATACCGGACTTGTTCCGGTAACCAGATGTTTCAAATGTCGTGGTGCCAATATATTCGTTGAGTCATCTATCACACGAACATCTGGATACCGTGTACCGGATCAAGTCCGGCATGACGTTAGCGCGGTACGACGGTATGGTGGGCGCTGCCAATCTGCGGGATACTGAAAGCCCTCCGACCACTCTCCCACGTCATACCGGACTTGCTCCGGTAACCAGATGTTAAAAGCCGCGGTGTCGGTAGATTCGCTGCGTTCATTTATCAAACGAATATCCGGTAATGGTGGTAAGTACGCTATACCGGGCAGCAGCTTTATACCTTCAAGCTCGGTCAATCGCGCGCGCGGTCCAGCGCTTCGCGTATTAGCTGAAGATGAGGCAGTGCAGCATTAAATGGTTGCGTGCCAAGTTCGGACATTACCGGTGCCATCTCGCGGCTCATGCGGCCGGTACATTCGCGCAGAAAAGCCTGTCCTTTTTGGGTGGCTCGTGCGACTTTTGATCGACCATCCTGCGGATGCGGCTCGATGGTGACCAGCTCCAGTTTTTCCAGCACGCCAAGCATGTGGGTCATCGAGGTTTTCGGTACCTGAAATGCATTCGATAGCTGCAGCGGCGTTTCGCCGTCGGGGCGCCGCGCCAGATGGCCGAGTATGCCAAACTGGGTGGCGCCCATGCGTCCTGGCAACATCGTTTCGAGCCGCGTCGAAATCAACTGCTGGATGATCCCGACTTCGGTGAAAAATCGAAAGACGCTGGCCTGTTCGTCTTCAGGTGTTTTCAATTATTCGTGACTCCAGGGGCCATCTCGGCGTTGCTACTGGCTCGGGCCCAATGCCCATCCGCAGTAACATTTGCACGGTATGACCCTTTGGCGCAAGTAGTTCGTGCGCCAGTGCATACTCCTCCTTCATTTCGGCATACTCCTGCAGTGCCTGCGACACCGGGTGAAGGCCGATCCCTGCTTCGGTGGCCTTCAGATACAAACGCATGAGTTGCCGGCCGCTATCCAGCTGGTCGCTGCGCGTATTGTTTTGCGTGGTGAGCACGGCGTAGTGTGGTGTTGCCTCAAGCATCGCGTGGTACTCGCGCAGATGGGCTTTGTTGCCCGGGTGCTCGGTATCCATCAGCGCCTCCTCCGTCAGCATACCGAGGCGCCGCAACACCTCCAGCAACGGGTCGCTGAGTTCGATGCCATCTGGATTGGCGTTGATTTCTGCCTTGCCGATTCGCATCAGGTCGACAGACTCCTTCAATGTGTGCGGGGTATTGGTTTCTATGTCGAACGCTCGTCGGGTCATTGCGCGAATGGGGGCGACTTGCTGCTCGTCGATGTAGAGTGTGGCGAAGTCGCTTAGCACGGCGATTTGATTGTCTGACAGACGCTGGCTCGAATAGGGTTCTTTGTTGGAGTGGCGCTGCAGAATTTGCCCGGCTAACGGATCGGCGTTGCCACCGCCGGAAAAAATTGCGCTGGCAATCGGGCCGTCGTCACCTTCAGGAAGCAGCGAGAGGTCAACTTTGTATCCCTGCGCGCCGGCCGCCAGCACCATCGTTTCAACAAACGCACCGAGCCCGATAAAAAGCTGGCGGTGGTGCGGGTCTGTCTGGGGCAGGTCACGCTCTTCGTCGCGATGAATGATAACCGTGTCATCACCGATCAACTCGATCAGCCAGGGCTGACGATTGTGTGGATTGGGTGCCAGCAGTGCGTACGACAGCGCGGCTTTGCGGGGATCGTTGTAGGTTTGCGGCTGCCACGGCGCCAGCGCTTTGGTGGGCGTGCGTGTGGCCACAAATCCGGTGGCGCCAGTGGCTGCCAGGATAGTTCCACCACCCAGAATAGTAAGAAATTTTCGGCGGGTAGGCATCGATGCATCTCCATGTAGTACGAGTTCGTACTTGTATGGTAATACGAAATCGTACTAAGTCAAGTGATGATTCGATTGATTAAGCTAGACTGGCCATTCGTAGCCCAGTAGCTCTGGCTCCCCATATTCGGTGAGTCGTTGCCAGTGATAGTCGATATCTGCGGCGAACAATGCCGCAGTTACCGACGTTGCCAACCGAAATGCGCCCTCGCTGACTGCGGGTATGTCATTGGCCAGATTGCCGAGGCTCAGCTGCGCTGTGTGGGTGAAACAACGGATTCGATCCAGTCCGGGCAGCGGGCTGGCAGGCCGGCTGAGAAATTCGAAGCCGTCGCCCAGGCAGGGGGCATTCATCCATTCATCGAGGGGTTCATTCGGCATGCGATCGCCCCAGCGCAGGATATGTGCAGCCAACGACTGGCATTCGGGCGGGCTGTGCAGATCTATCGAGAAGCCGGTGGCGAGGATCACGTAATCCGCGGCTACATCGCCCTTTTTTGACGTTAACTGAATGGAGTTGCCGTTATCCGTGGCACGGGTAATTTCCGCGTCGAGTAACAATTCGGCCCGCGGATTGTCGGCAATGCGCAGTACCGATCCCCTTGGTGGTGCGATTCGCGTTTGGGCGATGTAGCGCATGATGCGTATTTTCCAGTCATCACTCAGCAAGGGGTAGCCGTGGGTGAAACCGGGATAGACGGTCTGCTTCATTTTGTTCACTGACGGCAGCGCATCGGCACGGCCCAGAATGGTCACCTGCGATGCGCCCGCTTCCAGTGCGGTTGCGGCGTTGTCGAACGCCGATGCAGACAACCCGACGACAGCCACTCGCGCGCCGGCCAGGGCGGAAAAATCAATCGAGGCAGATGAGTGCTGTACCCGGTGATCGGATTGACTGAAAAGGTTTACGAGTGCCTTTGGCACGCGCGGCTGAGACTGTCCCTCGCGACCGGTTGCCAGAATCAGCTGCCGTGTTGTTATCTCCGAACTGTTTCCATTGGCGTTAGTGCAACTGACAACAACCTGTTCGCTGAAAGGTTGAATTGATGTCAGGCGTATATTGTTTTCCACCTGTGCGCCGGTTACGCGTCGATACCAGCGCAGATAATCCATCCAGACGGTGCGTCCGATTCGATCGAGGGTCTCCCAGCCATCACTGCCGTGCTGTGCCTCATACCAGGCGCGGAAAGTGAGGTTGGCGAACCCCAATGCAGGGCCGGTGAGATGTTTGGGCGATCTCAGCGTTTGCATTCTGGCGTAGTTCAGCCACGGACCTTCGTAGCCGTCGTTATGGTGATCGATATGACGAATAGCGGTAACACCCTGGCAGCGCAATGCGAATGCTGCAGCCAGTCCGCACATACCAGCGCCAACAATAAGAATATCGCATTGCGAACCGCTTTCAGGCGATGGCGGACACCATGATTTGACCGGCAGGTTCAGTCGCTCGAAATCGATTTCGAGTTGTCGCTCCAGTCGTGCGAGACCATTGTCATGTTCTGGCATTTTATCTCGATGCGCTTAGTGACAAGCCATTCCAGTTGGCTGCAATCAACCCTCCATGACTCCGGCAATGGTAAAACCACCGTCGGCGGGGAGTACATGGCCGGTGGTAAACGTGCAGTCATCGGAAGCCGCAAAGCAAATCATCGCAGCGATTTCATCGGCATCGGCAAAACGCTGTAATGGTGCGCGGTTATAAACACTGGGAGCAGGCACTTCACCGCTAACCGCGCGTGTGCGGGTAGCGCCTGGTGCAACTGCATTAACCAGTATCTGATGCTCTGCCAGTTCGATCGCCATGGTTTGCGTCAGGTTGATAATGGCTGCCTTGCTGGCGCCGTACGCCGCCCTGCCGCGACCACCGAAGATGCCGGAATTCGATGCCAGATTGATAATTTTGCCACCAGTGCCCTGAGTAACCATTTGCCGCGCCACTTCCTGGCCACACAGGAAAACGCCTTTGAGGTTAACCGACAGCACCCGGTCCCAGAGCTTGTCACTCATCTCGAGAAACGGTTCGCGATCCATAATGCCGGCGTTGGCCACCAGTATGTCCACGCCGCCAAGCGTAGTCACCGTGTGCTCCACCATCGAGGCTACTTCCTGGCGGTTGGCAACGTCTACCGCGAAGGTATCGCACTGTGCACCAAGTTCGCGAAGTTCTGCAGCAGTTTCCGACAGGGCTGATTGATCCAGGTCGGCGACGATCACGCTTGCGCCTTGTCTGCCGAGTCGCAATGCAGTTGCTTTACCGATGCCGTGTGCGGCACCAGTTACAATCGCGCGCCTGTTTTCGAATGTCGCTGCCATTGGAGTTCCTGTTCAGGGTGTTGCCTGTATAGATGATAAGTGATGTATGCGGCAGGCGCTACGCAGTGCTCTGTAATCATTTGATTCGTTTTAGCCCCCGAGGTATGGAAAAGTGGCGCGCGGATAATCCACCGCTTGCGCTTTGGGCTGGGCTATCGAATGGCTTCGCGTATGATTTTGCGAGCTGTGATCGCGCCATGGCAATTCAGTCGAGAGGTCGCTTTTCATGTGACTTGCCAAACTTTAAAACGTGTGCTGTCCATTAATCACCGCTTCCAATTCATGGTCCTGACAGGAAATCACAATGCCATTTACTCAAATATCCCTGAAGAAGGGAAAGTCTGTCGAATTTCGCCGTGCACTGATGGAGCAGATCTATCTTGCGATGCGTGAGGCCATAGCCATCCCGGAGAACGATCGCTTTGCAGCCATCACTGAACTGGAGCCGGAAAATTTCAATAACAGTGGAAATTATGCGGGGATTGAGCGATCTGATGACGTCGTGTTCATCCAGATTACCCTTAATGCAGGGCGTACTACCGAAAAGAAGAAGGCGCTGTACGCAGAAATTGCGAAACGACTGAAAGATTATCCCGGTATTCGTCCTGAAGACGTCGTGATTAGCCTGCTTGAGGTTGCAACAGAGGATTGGTCGCTGGGGAACGGTGTGGCGCAATACGCTTAAGCCAAAGACTGCAATATTGGCACCCTGTGTGAATCCCGGCGGCAGATCGTTTACCAGTAATTGACCTGTGCACGATTGTATTTGCGGCGTCCGTTCGCGATCGGAGGCTGTACGGCGTCGAGCGGTGGTGTCGTTTGCCTGCGTAACGATTCCTGCACATTCAATTCCGCAACGCCACGGGTTTTGGCAGTGCTCTATAATGATCCGGTTCGCCTTCTCCAGTATTTTTTCAATGAAATCTGCGCCTCTTCTACGTTGCCTGTTGGTGGTGCTGGCACTGGCTTGTTACCCGGGCAGCCCTGTAGCCGGCCAGACTAAAAGCAAAAAACCGTTTTCATCAGTCGATGTTACATCCCGCTATGTTCGTGAAGGCATTGCTGTGGGAGTGGCCTCGGTTGCATTGGGTTCCCTGGCGTTGGGGAATCTGGATGGAAACTTTCGAACCACTCGAGAAGGCTGGTTTGGCAAGGGCACGAAATACGCCGGCATGGATAAGTTAGGGCATGTCTGGTACGGCAGTGCTATTGCCGATTTTTTCTTCGAACGTAACCCTGGCAAAGTCTCACAACCACGAAGCACTGCAGCGCTTGCCTCTGCGATCTCGTT
>CAKZSB010000103.1 GCA_937920585.1 uncultured Granulosicoccaceae bacterium
CGCGATTGTCGCCCATCACAAAGTAAGTGTCCGCCGGTACGACAAATCGCTTTGGCTGGTGTTTATCGTTGGGTTGCTCCCATTTTATTTGATAACAGACTGACTCAAGGCACTCCTGCCTGGTGAGTTGATTCTTCACTGACTGCTTCAGTGGTGATTGTTGTGCCGTTTATTGTAAGCGTGTGGTCGGAGTATTCGACGGTGTCGCCGCCTGACGCGATGATCCGTTTAACAAAGGTAAGATTTCGATCGGGCGGGTACTGAAATACAATGATGTCCCCGGGCTTGTAGCTGCCGCCCAGTGCGAGGTTCAACACTTCCACCCCCACAAGACCGTAGTGACCGCTGTGTACTTTACTGGTGAAAAAAGCATCGCCCCGTTTGATAGTGGGTGACATCGAGTCGCTGGGCGCGTGGTAGCTATCAAATAGAAATACTCTTGCCACAAACACTATCGGCAGAAAAATTTCGGCAATCACAGCAGACTCTCCAATTGGCAAACAAGCGGTAGCACCGGGAAGCGCGTCTGTCCTCGCGAACGTATGCGTCCTCGTTTCGAGTAGTGTCAAGGCCCGCGTAATGGGTCATCAGAACTAACAAGGCACGTCAGTTATTGCCGGCTCTGCTGAATGGCGCTGATGGTGCGCTGCATATAGTCGATGAACTGCTCGCGTTCCTTTGACGAAAGATTGGCCAGTGCCATGTCATTGACCGTTGATGCCGCCGCATAGGCTTCATCACGGATTTTTTTTGCATTGTCTGTCAGACGTACGATCCTGGCGCGTTTATCGGTTGGGTGATCGGCTCGGGTAATCAGGCCGTCCCGTTCCATCCGATTGAGCGTGTTGGCCATTGTCGCCTGCTCGATGTCGAGCTTGTCGACGAGTTCGCGCTGGGTCTGACCATCCCGCTCCCACAGGGCCAGTAGCGTCGGAAACTGGCCGGGCACTATGCCCAGATAGTCGATTCCTTTTCTCAGCTCCTCAAAGAAAAGACGAGCCATGTGGTTGGTGAGATAACCGGCAGATGTAGTGTGATCAAAAGGCATTGGTAACTGTAGTGCTGTCTGCACGCCGGTGCAACGATTTTGCTGGCTCAGGCTATTGCATAGCTTACTATCTATCTGTATATTGCATAGCAAGCTATCTAAAGGAGCTGGAAATGACTGCGAAGTTCACTGAGTTGGACACGGCTGTAACGCTCGCCGAGCAAATGACTGCCGAGGACGGCCCGATTGTCCTCGTGAATCTGTTTTCGATTGCGCCCGAGGAAGAAGACGCCCTGGTGCAAGCCTGGGCCCATGATGCGCGTTTCATGAAGCAGCAGCCTGGCTATATCTCAACACAATTGCACAAGGGCCTGGCAGGCAGTTCTATGTTCATTAACTATGCCGTGTGGCAGGACGTGGCGAGCTTTCGCAAAGCGTTCAGTCAGCCGGAATTTCAGAAACGGATTGCCTGTTACCCGTCGAGCGCAGTCTCGTCACCACACCTTTTCCGAAGACTGGCAGTTGATGGACTCTGTGTTGGCTGAACAACAGCTGTTACGAGGAAAAAAACACCATCGCTTTTTCCGGCTATGAATCCGGTGCTACCGGTTGGCTGTGTGGCTTGAGGCCATCGTGCGATGAAAGACCCGAAGCGGCTATCTCATCAAGGGCCCGTTTGCTCTGTACGGGGTTACGTGGTCACTAGTGCAGTCGCTTTACCAGCAATTTCATATTTTAAGGACACATAATGAAACTGATTATCTCTGTTGTAACCTGGGCTCTGTTTTCATTTGCAACTCCCGGTGTCGCATCGGACGACGGGATAACGCTGATCAATGCGTTTGAAGTACCCGCTGACAAACTCGAAGACACGATAGCGTTCTGGGAAAAGGCCCGAGACTTTTTGCAAACGCAGCCAGGCTATATATCCACAGCGCTACACCAGTCTATTGACGAGCAGTCCCGGTTTCGACTGATTAATGTGGCCAAATGGGAGAGTGCAGAGGCTTTCATGGCTGCCTCCAAAAACATGAGAGCTCAGGCGAGCCTGCCAAAGATCGATGGTCTGGTGGCGAATCCCGCTTTGTATTCTGTTATTCGCAGCGACTAAGGTCATCGACGATGCCAAATCTAAGTACCTCTGGTCGATACGGGAACGTGGCGATTACGATTCACTGGATCAGTGTCGTTCTGGTGGTGGCACTCTTTGCACTGGGTTTCATGGCCGCTGAAGAGCAGGACGCATCACTGAAAATTGCGCTGCTGAGGTTTCATGTGCCGCTCGGTGTGGCGATGTTGGTTCTTACTTTATTCAGGATATTCTGGTGGTGGGTATATGACGAAAAACCCGTCTCCCTGCCTATGCCCGGCTGGCAGGATCGGTTGTCCGGAATCGTGCACAAGCTGTTGTACATCGTCATTCTTGGGATGGGGGCCAGTGGTATTGGCATGCTGGTCTTGTCCGGTGCAGGGGCATCTCTAACTGATGCGGCGGCAAGTACTTTGCCCGATTTCACAGACTATGCCCCAAGAGTGCCGCACGGTATCGGCGCGGGCGTATTTATGGCGCTCCTGGTTCTTCATGCGTCCGCTGCTTTGTATCATCACTTTATTACGAAAGATGGATTATTGAGACGTATGTGGTTTCAGTCTTGAAACGTACGCGTTTTTTGAGCTTATTCCTTTGCGACAGGAGAGTACATTGAAAAGGTTCTTTTGGATTGTTTGCACGATGGTTGTATCGGTATTTTCAATCATTGGGTCAGCTGATCAGGCTGATATGAAGTTTGACGAGTCTACGTTATTAGTCCGATGTAAGGCGCCTGCGGGCCATCCGCAAATTAGCACCGAACTTTTTAACGCTGGTTATCCGCATTGGATAACTAATCTGCGCCAGATGGCCGATGACGGGATAATCCGGCGTGTCCACTACCTGGGGGTTCTGAAGGAAGGTCTGTTTATAGTTATCGAGGCCACTTCGCGGCAGGAAGCAGCAGACAAAGCATCTTTTGTTATCGCAGATATCAATGCGGTTATGGAAGCTGCGATAGAAGCGTCCGGGGAGCGACCAACCTTCGATCAAAACGAGGCCTGTGAGACGATTGAGATTGGGCCGGTTGCCATACTGCCGAAAAAATAGCGTTGTTGGAAGAAAAGTGTTTGTGAAGACACTTAACCGGACAAAGTGCAATTGCACGTTCACTGCGCCAAAGCCGAATTTTGATCAGTCAGTAGATCGTTTCTACCTCAGTAATTGTTGGATTCAAAAACTATGAACAAACACACGGGGTATACGAAATAGTGGCACAATTATTCTTCAACATACTCGCGATAGTCGGCGCA
Source organism: uncultured Granulosicoccaceae bacterium (assembly GCA_937920585.1). Lineage (GTDB taxonomy): Bacteria > Pseudomonadota > Gammaproteobacteria > Granulosicoccales > Granulosicoccaceae > CAKZSB01. Next base: position 3,332 of record CAKZSB010000103.1, read on the forward strand.
GCTGCCTTCTCTGGTGTAATGATTTGTATTGGTATTACTCTGGGAGGGTATTGGCGCAGTTTGCCCCCTGAGATTTTCATTGAATGGTTTACAGTGAATAGCCATTTTGTAGCAAGGTCAATCCCCGTCGT
>CAKZSB010000104.1 GCA_937920585.1 uncultured Granulosicoccaceae bacterium
GTCAACCTGAAAAAGGCCAGACTTGCTCGACTCACAGTGCAGGATCGCTTTGTTGATGTCAGAGCTTCTATTGAAGATCGTGCCGCAGTCGATGCGACATTTCGCGAGCACAAGCCCGACCGCGTTGTCAATCTGGCCGCCCAGGCCGGTGTTCGCTACTCAATCGAAAACCCCTATGCCTACATCGAAGCCAATATTTTCGGCTTTATCAACATCCTGGAAAACTGCCGCCACTGCGGAGTGGAACATCTTGTTTACGCATCGACCAGTTCAGTCTACGGTGCGCACACCAACATGCCCTTCTCGATCCACGATCACGTCGATCATCCAGTCAGCCTGTACGCAGCAACCAAAAAATCAAACGAGTTGATGGCTCACACCTACAGCCACCTGTTTCAGATTCCAACCACCGGACTGCGATTTTTTACCGTCTACGGTCCCTGGGGTCGCCCCGACATGGCGCTGTTCAACTTCACCAAAAAGATGCTGGCGGGTGAGCCGATCGATGTATTCAACTATGGCAAGCACAAACGTGATTTCACCTACATCGACGACATTGTAGAAGGCGTGATTCGCACGCTCGACAAGCCCGCCACCCCGAACAGTCAGTGGGATCCTGCACAACCCGACTCTGCCACCAGCAGTGCACCCTACCGCGTATACAATATTGGCAACAATGCGCCGGTCGACCTGGTGCATTACATTGAGGTTCTGGAAAAATGTCTTGGCGTCGAGGCTAAACGCAACCTGCTACCACTGCAACCAGGCGACGTTCCAGACACATACGCCGACGTAAGCGACCTGATCGAAGACGTTGGCTACAAACCGGACACCACAGTCGAAACCGGAATCGCCAACTTTGTAGCCTGGTATCGCGACTTCTATAAGGTGTAACTCGCTCGACGCTGAGGTGCCCAAGGCTCTGACTGCTTGTCAGAGCGATGCCATGATAATGCAGCACTGTTTTTTGTATTGCATGACACTATACTCCCGGCATGGGTAACGTACCTCAAAAACACAATCGACACCGGCAGTTGCGAGCTTTCTGCCAGGCAGCTAAAACCGGCAGCATATCGCGTGCAGCCGAACGCCTGCAGCTGAGCCAACCGTCGGTCTCACTGCAAATCCAGGCGCTGGAGAAAGAGCTCAAAACACTGCTTTTCGAGCGCCGTGGTCCGAGAATACGCCTTACCCCTGCCGGCCACCTGATGCTCGAAATGGCAGAGCCACTGGTTGAAGGCATGGACAATCTGGTCGAGGAATTCTGTACCGCGGTCAGCGATGTCACCACCGGCTCGCTCGATATTGCCTCCGGTGAATCGACACTGCTCTATATACTGCCCGAACTTACCAAACACTACATGGACACGTTTCCCGAGGTAAATCTTCGGCTCCACAACGTGACCGGGCGAGAAGGCACCACGATGATGCGCGACGATACCGTCGACTTCGCGATCGGCGCGATGATCGAAGTGCCGGAAGATCTCGTCTATTACCCGATCTACAACTACAAACCGATGCTGATCGTACCGCTTGAGCACCCGCTGGCGAGTTTAGACACCATCACCCCCGCTGACATAAGCCCCTATGGCCTGATTCTGCCACCGCGACAGCTGAGCACCTGGAATCAGGTCGACATGGTATTCCAGCAGCACGATGTGCCCTGTCAGGTTTCACTGGAGGTAGGGGGCTGGGAAGTGATCAAGCGTTACGTCGAGCTCGGGCTCGGGATCAGTATCGTCACCAGCTTCTGCCTGCGCGGGCACGAAAAGCTTATAAAAATCCCGGTCGACGATTACTTTCCAAGCCGCAGCTATGGGGTCGTGATGCGGCGCGGCAAGTTCCTCTCGCCACAGGCCAAGGCTTTTCTGGAGTTCATGGACGCCGATTTCTTCTCGACCCACAAATCCTATGGAAAACCGGCCAGCCAACAGCACGAAGACGTCGCCGCGCTGCACGATCTAAAAGAGCGTCTGCAAAAAATTACACCTGATCAACTGGATCGACAGTCAAAGCCATAGGTCAGGTCAATAAACGCGCGGCCCGGCGCTACACTGCTGAATCGAGCCAATCCCTTCAACGAGAACTGCGAGCGACGGCAGATTTTACCGAAAGCTCTGCGCAAAACCGGGGGTCGCCGGCGCTGGCGTCTCGCCACAAACACAAAAAGCCCGGCAACAAGGTTGCCGGGCGCTTCGCTAGCTAGGCTTTGCGAATTTCTTTACTAGTAAGTGCGGTAGAGACGAAAACCGACGTTTGTACCAGCGTCAGCAACGTGCACTTCAGGACGGAAGCTCAGGCCGGGCAGAACGTCCCAGAACAAAGTTGCAGTGAACTCCTCGCTGTCGTCGTTGTCGTTGCCAGAAAGACCCAGGCCAACAGACATTGCACCGTTCAGAGCGAATTTGGCACCAGCCCAGTAAGAGGAGATCTCGCCCAGTGCTCCGTCAGCAAGCGTTGCGTCTGACGCTGAGTAGACGTTAGGACCAGTCTGGTCACGAATACCAAAGTTCAGCGAGAAGCCGCCAAGCTTGTAGCCAGCGGTTATCTTGTACTGTGCATCACCTGCCGCTGTGTCCTGGAGGTACGAAAGCTTGATGTTGGCGCCAGCCAGTTCGAAACCGGTACCGAAGTAGAAATCGAGGTCTGTGTTGTCAGAGTTACGCTGGTCAGTATCCTGTACACCGACACCGTAGCTGAAGCCACCAAACTTACCCATGTAATCGATGAAGTGAGCCTGGTCGAAACCGTAGTCACCATCCTGACGTTCTACCGGGTTACCGTAGCCGTGGAAGGTTGTCTGGAAGCTGTCAGAGTAACCGATTCGGATGTTGTTGAATTGGATGAGCGCGCGATCGATCGCTACGTTGCCGTCAGTAGAGTTTCCGTCGCCCTGCAGACGCAGAGTGCCTCGAACGCCAGCATCGTTTCTGCCGTCAACCTGGAATCGACCACGATAGGTGAAGTTGGTGGAAGCATCACCTTCGTCAGGTGAGAAGTAGTTGAAGCCAGTTCGGGCGTAACCGCTGATTGTGACGTTGCTGTCAGCAGCAAAGGTTGTTCCGACCGGGGCGATTACCGCGCACACTGCTGCAGCTGTAAGCGTCTTTTTCATTCGTATTTCTCCAATCTTCGTGTTTGTTGGTTCTTGTGCGTGTATTGCGCACCGCAAGTTAGAGTCAGAACGGACGATCTCGCCGCTGCAGACTTGCAACAACTTTAACGCTTGATTGGTAAAAAAACAACAGAAAGTTGCAATTTGAATCGTTTAAAACGTTGCTGTAGTGAAAGAAATGTGATGGAGGGTAAAATTATCAGTGGTTTAGCCTTGTTCAACCCTCGATCGACAGTAGTTGCTTATTTGCTACAGCTGATCCAGTCAGTGTCAACCGGGCTTGATTACGTGAGGTGTGTCACTTTTGGCACGAAAAGCAGCCCGCTTAATAAGTATGAGGCCGCTGCAGAACACTGGCCATGATGGATTGCGCTGCTAGATGATGCATCAGCATGCACATATATACGTGACTGCGCCCCTTATCGGAGCTTTCAGGAGCCCCCGGGGGCGAGAACCAGGTGTTTTTGCCATTGCGGAAACCAGTTAGTCTGGATCTTTGAGTTTCAACGGGACGTGCGATACTGTTGGAACTAAAGAGTGCCTCGGGAAATACTGCGGCAGTTTCGGGCCTTATTGCGCACACTTAACCGCCCCGACCCTTTGGGTAACCAAAGCTCACCGGTTATGGAACCCGAGGTTTCATGGCTGGCAACTGTGGATGCGCCCTTTTGCACCTATGAGCCATACTAAACAGGCAAGGCGGCAGCACGCGGACGCCGCCGCCGCGCGCAGTGAAAAAAGAGCGATGGACAATATCTCCGATCAACTCAACCGAACTCATCCCATGATATGGAAACCACACGCGACTGTTGCAGCTGTGATCCATCGCGACGACCAGTATCTGATCGTTGAAGAACTTATCGACGGCGAGCGAGTGTTCAACCAGCCGGCCGGCCATCTCGAGGACCGCGAATCCCTGCAAGAGGCCATTATTCGGGAGGTACGCGAAGAGACCGCCTGGCTGTTCGAGCCGCAGTATCTGTTGGGCATTTATCGCTGGCGACACCCGGTAAAAGGCAATACACACTTGCGCACCACGTTTGTCGGCACGGTCAGTGATCATCGCTCGGATCAACCACTCGACGAGGGCATTACCGGCGCGCACTGGTGCACCCGCGAACAACTGCTGCACAGCCACACCAGATTGCGCAGCAACCTTGTTTTACGCTGCATTGATGACTATCTCGCCGGCCAGCGCGCACCGCTCGAAATACTCCACGATGTCGACTGAAATCGCTCCCATGCACGTCGCCGCCGGTATTTCCGGAGGCGTGGACTCCGCCGTCGCGGCATGGCTGCTGCTCGAACAGGGCCACAGTGTCAGTGGCGTATTCATGCAAAACTGGGAAGAGGACGACAACGACTACTGCACCGCGGTAGAGGATTATCGCGATGCCGCTGGTGTCTGCGACCAATTGGGCATTCCACTTTCAGCAGTAAACTTTTCGGCAGAATACTGGGACCGCGTGTTTGCCGGTTTCCTTGATGAGTACAATGCCGGCCGCACCCCCAACCCCGATATTCTCTGCAATAGCGAAATCAAGTTTCGGGCATTTCTCGATCATGCCCGGACCAACGGCGCGGCCGCAATCGCCACCGGCCACTACGCTCGTACCGACAAGGCCGCGGACGGACAATACCGCTTGCTGCGAGGGGTAGATGAATCAAAGGATCAAAGTTACTTTCTGCATCTGTTGAATCAGGAACAACTGTCGCGGGCAATTTTTCCGGTTGGCTCGCTCATCAAATCCGATTTGCGCGCAATCGCCCACGACCTCAACCTGCAGGTTCACAGCAAACGAGACAGCACCGGCATCTGCTTTATTGGCGAACGCCGATTCCGTGATTTTCTCGCCGAATTCGTCACCCGCAAGCCGGGACCGATAAAGTCGCTGCAGGGTGACACGGTTGGGCAGCACACAGGCCTTGCGTTTTACACCATCGGGCAACGCCAGGGGCTGGGTATAGGCGGCCACGCGAACTACGACGATACCCCGTGGTACGTCGCCAGCAAGAACATGCACAGCAATGAACTGATCGTCGTGCAGGGTCACGATCATCCCGCACTGCACGCGCACACGCTCAAGGCCAGTCAACTGCACTGGATTCGCTCTCGACCCGACGCCGACCTGCATTGCACCGCTCGCGTGCGCTATCGGCAGCGCGATACCGAATGCATCGTAAAACCAGATGGAGACACACAGGCCATCGTTGAATTCACTAATAGTGTGCGAGCGATTACACCTGGCCAATCCGTGGTGTTTTATAACGGCGACGAATGCCTTGGCGGGGGTATAATCGAATCCGCATACCAAAAAAGCCCTCCAGCCACCCACAGCGGATAGCATGATCGCGACCGTAGAGAATCAGACCGTATCCCTCGCCGGCTTGTTCCTGGCCGCCGAAGTCGTGCAGTCAATTGCCAATACCGGCGAGTATCACGAAGGCAATGCCCGCGTGGTACTGGATTCCCTGTTCGAACTCGATGCCGACTCCGTCGGCGCCGTGTTTGGCAGCAAGCATCAGTTGCGCGCCGGCATGCGCCGGCTCGTCGCCCAGCTGGGCGGCACCGACGACACCCCGGATATCCAGATCACCCACTACGCTCTGGCACTACTGAAAATAGAGCGGCGCCTGCAAAGCGCATCCGGCACCATGGATCGTATCCGCAGAGGTATAGAGGAAGCGAAAAAACTACGCCAGCACTACGATACACTCGATGAAAACGTCACCGATAAACTCGCCTCCCTCTACAGCCAGAACATCAGCACGATATCACCACGAGTAATCGTTCACGGCAATCAGGATTACCTGAAAAAACCGGAACACGCCAATCGAATAAGAGCCCTGCTACTGGGTGGCCTGCGCAGCGCTGTATTGTGGCGCCAGTGCGGGGGTAGCCGCTGGAAACTACTGACCAATCGGCAGAAATACGTTCGCCAGGCAAACCACGATTTGCGCGACGGCGATCAGATACACTGATTGCCGGGCCAGGCGAGATTTCGGACACCATTCAGGCGATGACCGGAATCCAGATCTCGACTGTGCCAAGGCCAGTAGCCGGATCGAATCGATGGTCGTAGCGCTCGAAATCGGGCGACGGCCGAGGGTTTAGCCCAAGGTCAGAAAGCGATTTATTCCAAATAGTGTACAAAGTATTGCCAATCTCCGAAATGTGGTCCGTGTGAGTGAACACCGCATATCGGCCAGCTGGTATGGATATCCTCTCCATACCTGCAGGAACACCAGCACCCTGCACCGACTCCACCCCGGCGACATATCGAAACCCGTCCGCGGCATCTGCAGCGACGCAAACACCATACGCGCCGGAATCGGGACCTGCGGACACCTCCAACTCACGCGCATTGAAAGCTTGCCAGAGGCAAGGGATCTCACTGGTATTGTCGATGGTGCACTGCGTGCCGAGCCCGATTACTTCAAATGCAGCCCTGTCCCTTATTTCAGGCGCAGTAACGACGACGAGGCGAGATTTGTCCATTTCAACAGGTTCCTGAAGTTTAAGATTTAATGTAGACCGGGATTGTCGCACCGCGCTCGGCAACACACCGAAACAACTGAGGAAGGCGCGCGTAAACGCCTCATGAGATCCGTACTGTGCATCCAGTGCAACGGTAAGAATTTCTTCATCTCCATGAGCGAGTCGCTCCGCCGCGACGGACAATCGCCTCGCCCTGAGATAACTCATGGGCGACATGCCAGTCGCAGATCTAAAAGTCCGCGATAGATGATGCGGGCTGATCGAGCAAAACTCAGACAGCGAGCTCAGCGTAAGTGGCTGAGCAATCCTTGATTCGATCTGCCATATTGCTCTACTGGTTATAGACACAGCTTCGTCCCGCGGTTTAGCCAGGCATGTTGTATCAATTCGCGAGGCCTGCCGCTTGATCCGAATTGCTCAATTTCACTCGGAGACAAACTACGCGCGCGATCACCCATAGGCGTAGCGCAACGTCATGCCTGCAATACTCTCGAGTGGCGACAGTAAACGCCACATCGAAAAAGAGTTGTAACCCTGGTGAAAGCTCACCATATGCACGGGGTAAGAATCCAGGCTCGCGAGAAGATATGATAAGCTCTCACGCGACTGAACGGCGAGCCCCGACAACAGGGCTTATTGACATTGAGCACAGTAAAAATAAAAAAAGTTCCGAAAAAAACGATTGAAACTGACCTCTATCAACCCGTTAAGCAACTACTGGAATCACAGGGATACGAGGTCAAAGGGGAAATTCACCAATGCGATGTTGTGGGCTGTCGCAATGATGAAATGCCCGTTATTGTGGAACTTAAACTCTCCGTCAATATCACACTGCTGATGCAGGCCGTTGAACGCCTGTCACTGACCGACACTGTCTACATCGCCATCCCGATCACCAGCAACATACTCAACAAACAGGCGAAATCACTTTACAAGTTAATACGTATGCTGGGCCTTGGGTTGATATCCGTCGATCTCACTGGCAGCGGGTTAACCAGTGTCATGATCGATCCTGTGCCCTATAAACCGCGCAAATCCAGCCGACGAACTGCCAGGCTACTGGGTGAATTCAATCGCCGCGAGGGCGATCCCAACTCGGGCGGTGCGGATCGCAGTAACGGCCTGATGACAGCCTATCGACAGCGCGCACTGCGTCTTGCCAAATACCTGCAGGAGAACGGTCAATGCAAAGCGTCGGCAATTGCTGCTGCCCTGGAAGAACCCAAGGCACGAAACATACTTTATGCCGATGTTTATGGGTGGTTCGAACGACATGGCGCCGGACAATACGGCTTGTCCTCGAAGGGTGCAGATGAAATTACTAACTGGCTGACACGCGCCAGTACCGCGTCGGTTAACTGAGTCTGCAATGAAAGCCTGTTGGAGTTAGTGCAGATATTCCATTGTATCGCGCTCATGGTAGCGAACCTCCCGATCCATCAGCTCACCAGAGGCCGAGTAGCGCTCCCAGCCAAACTGCTGTCTGTAAGGCGGTTTGAGCGACCGGCTAATCCAGCTTCTGTACCGAGCCACAACTTTTTGCCGGTTGTCCAGTTCGATAAACCACTTCGTGTCACAGATTGCATTGTGTTTCTTGTGTACCCGGGCATCTGACTCAGGCTCGGTGAGTGTATGTTCCGGACGAATATCAAATCGCCTGATGATCTCTTTGTGGGACAGTGCCATGTTGTTCTGAATCATGCTGACAAGCGCAAATCGTAACTGCAAAGCAATAAGTGTAAGTTGCTGGACCTCACAGTGTGGTCTTCCTAACTGTGACTCAGGATCCGACATCAGATTCCATACATGTATCAGTTCTATGACTCCGCCAGGTCACCTCCGCACTCACCAATGCGTGTTTCGGTATGTTGCTTTCCCTGTCAGGCCACAAGGTCAGCAATTAAAACGCTTTTTTCAGAGCTCGAACTGAGCCTGCATGATCCCTTGTCAACGCTTAGCGATTACGGCAACCGCGCATGACTCGGAGCCGCGCCGGCTGGTAAGGCCTTTGAACTCAGAGGCCTTTCACCTCCGATCTGCCCCAAGCTTTTCCTTGCGCACTGCCTGTCCTTGTAGTTTTAGCTATCCAATCCCACCTCCGTCAGGCTCCACCCGATATCAGAATGATATTCCAACCATATCCCGTGCGGAGTTTT
>CAKZSB010000105.1 GCA_937920585.1 uncultured Granulosicoccaceae bacterium
CATGCGGCGCAGGGGAAAACCACCTGCTATCGCAAGGTCCGGCGAGTCGATCGGGCAGTGGTGACTGGGAAAATCCTGCAATGGCTGTTGCTTTATATGCAGCCCCGCCGCCGTTGCGCATTCGCGTCCGTCGGTATCGAGCAGTGTGGCGACAGTGCGCGAGACCGAGCGACCCTGTTTAACGATATCAGCCTCAACCGTGAAACCCGCCATGGGTATCGGCCGCAGCAGGTCAACGATGATGCGCGTCAGCCGCTGATCGGGCAGTTGTTGTTCCAGCGCCCGGGCCAGCAGGCCGGTCGGTGGCCCGGCATGGCAATGGCCCGGATTCCACGGCCCGCGGCTGTGGTCGCCGGGTAAAAACAGGCCATCGTCGGAAAGCGTGAAGAAGCTGTCGTCAGTCATCACGAGGGCAACACATTCAGCGCCACCAGAAAACGCGACACCATATTATATGCTGCCACAGTGGCGATCAGTTCAACGAGGTGCTGATCGCTCAGATGTGCCTGAATTGCCGCAAAAGTGGCGTCGCTGACCTGCACATCACGGGTCATTTCGATTGTCAGGGCGATAGCTGCCTGTTCAACCGGATCAAAGCGCGTGTCCGTGCATGCGCTGGCCGGGTCGCGCAGCAACTGCACTTTCTCCTGCGTACCACCAGCCTTCACATACAGCGGCGCGTGCTGGGAGAATTCATATTCAGCCCGATTGACAACTGCCACCACACACATAGCCAGTTCGCGCAGTTGTTGCGGCACGTCAAAGTGTGTGCGCACGTTCCCCAGCATGTGGTTCCAGCCGGTTGCGAGCGGCGTGCTATAAAGCAGCAGCCGATCCAGTTCCAGCAAAGTACCGCCGCGGCGCTCGCGTACCGCATTTACAACCTCGGCAGGCTCGGCCAGATCCAGCGGCAGATAGGGTAGGCGAGGTGGTCCACTGTGAGAATCTGCCGCGGGCGCAGGACGCCCCGGTCCCTGCGCAAAGTTTTCAACGGCGGCGAGCTTGTCGGCCGGCCAGCGGCCAGCCGATCCAAGCCAGTCCAGCGCCATATCAGTCGACTGATGGCCCCAGAAAACCTCGCCATCGCAAACCAGTGACGGCACGCCGAAAATCTCGTCGCCCAGCGCATCCTGGCCATTTTGCTTTAACGCCTGTTTTACATCGGCATGGGCCAGCTGATCGCGGGCGACGCCAAACTCCGCCAGCAGCGCATCAAAGGCCGCTTCGTTTTGTGGCACGTGGCCATCCACCCAGACAAAGCGAAAGATTCTCTGCACCGCAGCGATGTCATTCCCGAGTACAATCGCGAGCCGCAACAGCGGTAACGGGTTGAAGGGGTGGAATTCCGGCAGCTTGAGCTCAATATCTTCCCGGTCGGCCTGCCAGACGACATCCCGGAACGTCCATTTGCGTTTCGGCGCAATCTCCGCCGGCCCCAGCTGCCCCCAGTGGCCCAGCAAACCTGCAAACAACACCGGTACGCATTCCAGCGTGCGCGCGCCGTCGAGTTCCTGCAGCCGGGTACTCTGCAAATAGGCGTAGGGGGAGATGAAATCGTAGTACCAGCGCATGTCGGGTGTTCCGGGCAGTAAAGTGTGTGAGTCTATCCCAGTGCGTCACGCGGCAGTAGCGCCCGAGCCAAACAAGGCCTGGCGCACAAAGCGGCGGGCAAGCAAAAAAATTTCTTGCGCCTGTTGATTTCCTGAGTATTATTCCCCAATTAGCACTCAGCACATCAGAGTGCTAACAAGTACGTGCAAAACATCCCAAATTTTATTCAACAGAAGGTAGGCAATGAATATTCGACCCTTGCATGATCGAGTAGTAGTCCGTCGTATGGAAGAAGAGCGCACCAGCGCTGGCGGAATCGTGATTCCCGATTCTGCAACCGAAAAACCTATCCGCGGCGAAATCATCGCTGCAGGCAACGGCAAAATCACTGATTCAGGCGATAAGCGCGCACTGGATGTAAAAGTGGGCGACACGGTTCTGTTCGGCAAGTATTCCGGAACCGAAATCAAGGTTGAAGGTGAAGAACTGCTGGTGATGCGCGAAGACGACATCATGGCAGTCATCGAAGGCTAGATTTCCAAAGATTCCACTGAACCAAATACCAGAGAGACAAAGCTAAATGAGCGCAAAAGAAGTCATTTTTTCCGATTCAGCCCGTGGCCGCATGCTGCGCGGTGTTGATATCCTCGCCAACGCGGTAAAAGTCACCCTCGGCCCGCGCGGTCGCAACGTCGTTCTCGACAAATCTTTCGGTGCCCCCACGGTCACTAAAGATGGCGTCTCCGTTGCCAAAGAAATCGAACTGAAAGACAAGTTCGAAAACATGGGCGCACAGATGGTCAAGGAAGTTGCTTCCAAGACTTCAGACGTCGCCGGTGACGGCACCACCACTGCAACCGTATTGGCACAGAGCATCGTTCGCGAAGGCCTGAAAGCCGTTGCCGCCGGCATGAACCCGATGGATCTCAAGCGCGGTCTCGACAAAGCAGTCACCGCTGCGGTTGAAAGCCTCGCTGGCATGTCACAGCCCTGCAACGATGCCAATGCCATCGCGCAGGTCGGCACCATCTCTGCCAACTCCGATGAAAACATCGGCCAGATCATTGCCGAAGCAATGGAGAAAGTCGGTAAAGAAGGCGTTATCACCGTTGAAGAAGGTTCAGGCCAGGCCAACGAGCTGGATGTCGTTGAAGGTATGCAGTTTGATCGCGGCTACCTGTCACCTTACTTCATCAACAATCAGGAAGGCATGAGCGCCGATCTGGAAGAGCCCTACATTCTTCTTCACGACAAGAAAGTCTCCAACATTCGCGATCTGCTCCCCGTACTGGAAGCCGTTGCCAAATCCGGCAAGCCGCTGCTGATCATCGCCGAAGACATCGAAGGCGAAGCACTGGCTACCCTGGTTGTTAACAGCATGCGTGGCATCGTCAAGGTTTGTGCAGTAAAGGCACCGGGTTTCGGCGATCGTCGCAAAGCCATGCTGCAGGACATCGCAATCCTCACCGGCGGCCAGGTGATCTCTGAAGAAGTTGGTCTGTCACTGGAAAAAGTCACCCTGGAAGATCTTGGTACTGCCAAGCGCGTCAGCGTCGACAAAGAAAACACCACCGTTGTTGACGGTGCAGGCGAGAAGGGCGAAATCGACGGTCGCGTCGAGCAGATCCGCGCCCAGATCGAACAGTCCACTTCAGACTACGACAAAGAAAAGCTGCAAGAGCGTATGGCCAAACTGGCTGGCGGTGTTGCCGTAATCAAAGTCGGTGCTGCCACCGAAGTTGAAATGAAAGAAAAGAAGCACCGCGTAGACGACGCACTGCACGCCACCCGCGCCGCGGTTGAAGAAGGTGTGGTTGCCGGTGGTGGTGTTGCGCTGGTTCGCGCACTCGACGCACTGAAAGACCTGAAAGGCATCAACTCCGATCAGGACCACGGTATCGCCATCGCACGTCGTGCAATGGAAGAGCC
>CAKZSB010000106.1 GCA_937920585.1 uncultured Granulosicoccaceae bacterium
GCCTGGCAGATCCGTCGGTGATGCCACGCCAGAATTGCTCACTCTGCAGTTCCGTCAAGTGGAGCCTCTCGACGATTCGCCGGGTATCGCTGTCGAATGAACCGGCTACCTGAATATACTCGGCACAAGCCTGTGCCAGCCGGCCTTGTGCCGCCAGCAGGCCCGAGTTGGACGTCAATCCGGTCCGGTAAGCGCGAATCGCGTCCAGCAGACCGCTTTGAGCCATTGCAGCGCTCAACTTTGCACAGGATCGGTACAGCATGGTGATTTGCAATCGCTTCTCCACAATCTGGAAATCACTTGCTGCCAAACCGGGAGATGAATTGGTCAGCGAAGCTGCCGAATAGTGCCGCGGATTCACCGTTCAAGCCACCAGACACTGCGCAAAAAGCGAAATATTGGTTTCAGGGGTATCAGAAATCGGCTGATTTCAATAGAAAGGATCTGGAAGGACATCGGGCCAGAGCAGGCCCGGAGAGTTCGAATTGGTCGGGGCGAGAGGATTCGAACCTCCGACCCCCACAACCCCATTGTGGTGCGCTACCAGGCTGCGCTACGCCCCGACAAACCGAACTTTTCAGGCAGCACTTTGAGTTGTGCGCTGCCTGTGCCTGGAGATTTCAGGCCTTGAGGATCTTTAGTACGTCTTCCAGCTCCTGGCGCAATTGCTTGACCACTTGCTGGGTTTGGGCACTATCCTCGCGCGCTGTGTCGCCCGAAAGCTGAAGCCGCGCTCCGCCGATAGTATACCCCTGATGGTACAGTAAGTCTCGTATCTGGCGTATCAACATGACGTCATGTCGCTGGTAGTAACGTCGGTTCCCGCGCCGCTTAACGGGCTTGAGATCGGGAAACTCCTGCTCCCAATAGCGCAGCACATGCGGTTTGACGTCACAAAGGTCGCTGACCTCGCCGATCGTAAAATACCGTTTGTTGGGTATTGATGGTAATTCGCTGTTATTGCTGGTTTCCAGCATATGCCTCGACCCGAGCTTTTAGTTTCTGTCCTGGACGAAAAGTCACTACCCGCCGCGCGGATATCGGTATCTCTTCACCAGTTTTGGGGTTACGCCCCGGTCGCTCGCTCTTGCTGCGCAAGATAAAGTTTCCAAAGCCGGAAAGTTTTACGTCGTCGCCGTCTTCGAGGGCGACCCGCACTTCTTCGAAGAACTGTTCAACGAACTCTTTGGACTCGCGCTTGTTGAGCCCGAGCTCGTCAAAAAGCATCTCAGCCAGCGATGCTTTAGTTAAAGCCATGTTTATGTCCTGAGTGTCGCCCGTAAATCAGATGCCAAACCGTTCAGAATACGAGACGTCGCCGTGTCAATATCTACGTCGCCAAGGGTGCTGGAAATATCCTGCAAAATCAACCCTAAAGCGACGCTCTTTCGACCACTTGCTATGCCTTTACCAGTGTATATATCGAAGATCCTGACATCCTGTAACGTAGTTGGTCCGTGCCGTCGTGCGCATGCACCGATTTCTGCCGCAGAGATCTCTGCATCGACAATAATCGCCAGGTCCCGACGCACGGCCGGAAATTTGGAAATGTCTGCGAAAGCCGGCAATCTGACGGTGTCCAGCGCTTGCAAATCAAGCTCAAACAATACTGGAAGTTGCGACAAATCGAGAATTTTCTGAAGCCGCGGATGTAACTCACCCAGCCAGCCAACTGCTTGATCTTCGGCCATGATTCGCGCACAACGGCCCGGATGCAATGCAGCGTGCGCGCCCGTTTCAAAGGTAAAACTCGCAGCACTGGCTAGTTGTAAAAGCGCTTCGACATCGCCTTTTACATCGAAAAAATCTGCCTTTGGCGCCTCGCCATCCCAGTGCTCGGATAGCCGGTTTGCCGCCACGAGGCCCGCCAGCACAGGTTTTTGTATTAAATCATCACCTTGCGGGACAAACTTGAGGCCAACCTCGAAAAAACGTATGTCGCTCTGCTGACGGTTCTGATTGTTTTTCATTGCCTCGCACAGTCCAACCCAGAGCGTGTTGCGCATCACTCCCATGTCCGAGGCGATGGGGTTGCTGAGCGGCAGCGCTGCCAGTTCGGGTTCAAACAACTGTTGTACGTCGTTGTCGACGAAGCTGTAGCAAACGGCCTCCTGATAGCCCCGATTGATCAGCAACTGATGGACGCTATGGCGCGGCAGACTGGTCTCCGGCGCATCCGCCATCTGTGGTGCCCAGTCCGGATTGGTGCGCGGGATGTTGTTAAAACCATAAACGCGCGCCACTTCCTCGATGAGATCTTCCTCGATCGCAATGTCATAGCGCCACGACGGTGAAGTCGCGCGCCAGCCGCTGCCGGTCTGCTCGACGCTCATACCAAGCCGATCGAGAATGCTCGCCACGCGATCATCCGCCACATGGGTTCCGAGGTAGCGATCGAGCCGCTCACGAGCCAGGTCGACGACGGGCAATTCGCGATTCAAGGCCTCGTTGCGAACTTCGAACACCGGCCCTGCTTCGCCACCGACGATATCCAGCAGCAACCGCGTGGCGTATTCCATCGCACTGGCTTGCAGTTCGCTGTCGACGCCACGTTCAAATCGTTGTGCAGAGTCGGTATAGGCGTTGTAGCGACGGGGCTTGGCGGCAATTCCCAACGGCACGAACAACGCAGCTTCGAGCAGAATGTCATTGGTATCGGCATCGACGCCGGTCGAGTCACCGCCCATGATGCCGGCAATCGCGACCGCGCGGTTGTGATCTGCGATAACCGTGGTATCGCTGTCGAGCTCAATCTCGCGTCCGTCGAGCAGCACAATCTTTTCACCCTGGGCCGCGAGGCGAACGTGAATGCCGCCTTCGAGTTTCGACAAATCAAAGGCGTGCATTGGCTGGCCAATCGACAGCATCACGTAGTTAGTGACATCCACCGCCGGCGAGATAGATCGAATGCCGCTGCGGCGCAGTTTTTCGACCATCCACAATGGCGTGACAGCACTGGTATCGATTCCCCGAATCACTCTGCCAGCATAGTTGGCGCAACAGCTGTCAGCGTCTATCTGCAGCCCAAACCGATCATCGTGGACTGGTGCTACCGGGCTGAAGTCCGGCGATTGCAGGGCCGCACCATTGCGCGCGCCTATCTCGCGCGCCACACCTCGGATGCAAAAGCAGTCTCCGCGGTTGGGCGTGAGCTCGATTTCGATCACCTGATCGGCAAGCGACAGGTAGTCGGCCAGCTCGACGCCAAGTGGCGCATCGGCAGGCAACTCATGCAGACCATCGGCCTCTTCGGCCAATTGCAATTCGGCGGCAGAACACAACATACCGTGGGATTTAACGCCGCGCAGCTTGCTGGCCCTGATCTTTAAACCGCCCGGCAATTTGGCCCCCACGCGAGCGAACGGCACGCGCAGCCCTTGCCGCGCATTTGGCGCGCCACAGACCACCTCGAAGCGCTCGCCGCTGCCGTCATCCACCTGGCAAACACGCAATCGATCGGCATCCGGGTGCTGCGCCGCCTCGACAATCTCGGCGACCACCACGTCGGTAAAACTGCCACCAGCGGGGCTGTGGTCGTCAACTTCGAGCCCGAGCAACGTCAGTTGCTCGACCAGTTCTGTGGTATCGATGTCAGGGTTGACCCACTCTCGCAACCAGGCTTCACTGAATTTCATCGTTCTGACTCCTAGTTGAACTGGCGCAGAAAACGCAGATCGTTTTCGAAGAACATGCGCAGGTCGGATACGCCATAGCGCAGCATCGCGAGCCGCTCAACGCCCATCCCGAAGGCGTAACCGCTGAACTGGCTGGTATCGACACCAACACTTTTGAATACCGACGGGTGCACCATGCCGGCGCCCAGTACCTCAAGCCAGCTGCCACCGCCAATCCGAATATCGACCTCTGTAGAGGGTTCGGTAAACGGAAAGTAGCTGGGGCGAAATCTGATCTCGACGTCATCCTGATCGAAAAAACGCAGCAGAAAGGTTTCGAGGTGGCCCATGAGATCGGAAAAAGCGATGTCGCGATCGACCAGCAATCCTTCAACCTGATGGAACATCGGTGTGTGAGTCATGTCGGAATCGCAGCGATACACGCGCCCCGGCGCGATGATTCGCAACGGCGGGTTGTGCTGTTCCATATGGCGAATCTGCACTGATGAAGTGTGCGTTCGCAGCAGACGCCCGCCGTCGAAGTAGAAGGTATCGTGCATGGCGCGTGCGGGGTGATGCGCCGGGATGTTCAGCGCCTCGAAGTTATAGTAATCGTTTTCGACTTCCGGGCCTTCAGCCACGCTGAAACCCAGATCGGCGAACAGTGCACTAATGCGCCTGATGGTTCGCGTAACCGGGTGAAAACCGCCACGCGGCAATCCACGCCCGGGCAGCGTCACGTCAATTGCCTCGCTGCGCAATTGCGCATCGATAGCTTCTGATTCCAGTTGCTCGCGCCGGTTTTCCAGCGATTGCTGTAGCGCCTGCTTGGCCTGATTAATCTCGCGGCCGCGGGTTTTCTTCTCCTCAACGGAGAGTTCACCCAG
Source organism: uncultured Granulosicoccaceae bacterium (assembly GCA_937920585.1). Lineage (GTDB taxonomy): Bacteria > Pseudomonadota > Gammaproteobacteria > Granulosicoccales > Granulosicoccaceae > CAKZSB01. Next base: position 4,502 of record CAKZSB010000106.1, read on the forward strand.
CTGCTTTAGCTGTTGTGTCAGCTCGCCCTTCTTACCCAGAAACTGGATTCGCACCGCATCGAGACCAGCGAGATCTGTGGTGCTGTCGAGCGCCTGCGTGGCCCGACCGAGCAACTCATCGATTTGCATATTTGACCTTCAACCGGCCGAGCAGCCGGTGATCTTTATGTTAGTGAACGTGCTGGCAGGAGTGTTCTCTGCAAACAAAAACGGGAAAAGACACCGATGGCATCTTTTCCCGTAGGCTGGAGCATTAAAACGTGCAGCGAATCGACGCTGCGGGTAATCAGGCTGCTGCCTGCAAACCCGATTTGGCTTTCTCTGCCAACTGTCCAAATGCAGCCGGATCGTGGACGGCAATATCTGCCAGAACCTTGCGATCGACTTCAATACCAGCCTTGTTGAGACCATCCATAAATCGGCTGTAGGACATACCGCACTGGCGTGCCGCCGCATTGATGCGGGCAATCCAGAGTGCGCGAAACTGGCGCTTGCGCTGACGGCGATCGCGATAGGCATACTGCCCCGCTTTGGTTACCGCCTGCTTGGCGACTCGAAGTACCTTGCTGCGGGCACCGCGATAGCCTTTAGCTTTCTTCAGTATTTTCTTGTGGCGCGCATGCGCCTGGACACCGCGTTTTACTCTTGGCATGTCAGCGCTCCCTTAATTGTACGGCAGCATCTGCGTGACAAGACCTTTGTCGGCCTCGTTCAGCAGTGACTTGGCGCGAAGGTGACGCTTGCGCTTGGAGCTTTTCTTGGTGAGGATGTGGCGCAGATGGCTTTGCTTTCGCTTGAAGCCGCCCCCACCCGTCCGTTTGAAGCGCTTCGCAGCGCCCCGGTTGGTTTTCATCTTTGGCACGTGAACTCCCGTTCAGTTAATCATTATTTGGTGCCCGGTTGAGTCGGAGTTGTACTACAACGCGGGCCCGGTGACTGCGGCGCTCAGGTTTTCCTGGGAGCCAGAACCATCACCATCTGTCTGCCTTCGAGTTTAGGAAACTGTTCCACAGTCGCCAATTCCTCAAGGTCTTTTTCCACACGCTGGAGGAGTTTCAGGCCAAGATCGCGATGTGCCATCTCCCGCCCTCTGAACCTCAGCGTGACTTTGGTCTTGTCGCCTGCTTCCAGGAACTTGACCAAATTGCGTAGTTTAACCTGATAGTCCGCCTCTTCGGTACCAGGTCGAAACTTGATTTCCTTGATCTGGACCTGTTTCTGCTTCTTCTTCGCGCTGTGTTGCTTTTTGTTCAGCTCGAATTTGAAGCGACCATAGTCCATGATCTTGCACACGGGCGGCTCGACGTTGGGCGATATCTCGACCAGGTCCAGCCCTGCCTCTTCAGCTGACCGAATAGCATCACCGATTGGCACTATGCCAACCTGATCGCCGTTCTCACTGATCAGACGTACTTGCGGAACCTCAATTTCCTGGTTCCGACGATTCGCTTTGGGTGCAGCTATTGACTAACCCTCCAGTTGGGTGCGACCTCGGGTCGCAATTTCCTGATTGAGCCCGTTAACGAGCGATGTAATATCAAGGGGACCGAACTCTCGCGCCTCCCGGGTGCGCACAGAGACCATGCCTGACTCGGTTTCCTTGTCTCCGATCACAAGCATATACGGTACCCTTTGCAATGTTGCCTCACGGATTTTAAGACCTATCTTTTCATTTCTCAAGTCAGTTTGCACCCTGAACCCTTGATCCAGCAGGGTTTTTTCCAGTTTTTCGCTAAATTCACGTTGCCGGTCGGTGATATTCAGAATTCTGACCTGATTTGGTGCCAGCCACAATGGCATGCGCCCCTCGTGCTGTTCTATCAAAATACCGATGAAACGCTCGAACGAACCGAGAATCGCACGGTGCAGCATGACTGGAGTCTGGCGCTCGCCGTTGTCGTCTACGTAGGATGCATCGAGTCTGCCTGGCATCGAAAAATCGACTTGCAAAGTGCCACACTGCCATACCCGGCCGATACAATCCTGAAGCGAAAATTCTATCTTCGGCCCGTAGAATGCCCCTTCACCGGGCAACTCCTGCCACGGCAATTGCTTGGCATCAAGCGCGTCGGCCAGCGCTTTTTCGGCTTTGTCCCAGCTCTCGTCACTGCCGACCCGATTGGCAGGCCGGGTCGAGAGACGATAAATCACATCGGTGAAGCCGAAGTCGTCGTAGATATCGTGAAGAAAATCGATAAACTCGGCACTCTCCGACTGAATTTGCTGTTCGGTGCAAAAGATATGTCCATCATCCTGAACAAACCCGCGCACGCGCATGATGCCGTGCAGCGCGCCGGACATCTCGTTGCGATGACACGAACCGAACTCGGCAAGCCTCAATGGCAATTCCCGGTAGCTGCGCAGGCCCTGATTGAACACTTGTACATGACAGGGACAATTCATCGGCTTGATCGCAAATTGCCGTTCGTCTGAAGTGAGACTGTACATGTCGTCGCCAAATTTGTCGGCGTGTCCGGAGCGCTCCCAAAGCGACATATCTACGATCTGCGGGGTACGAATTTCCTTGTAGCCACGCTCGACCTGACGCTTGCGCATATGCTGCTCAATCGTCTGGTAGATAGCCCACCCGGGCGGGTGCCAGAACACCATACCGGGCGCCTCGTCCTGCAGATGAAACAAATCCAGCGCCTTGCCGATCTTGCGGTGATCACGCTTCTCGGCTTCCGCCAGCCGGTTGAGATATGACTTCAGCTCTTTCTTGCTGGTCCAGGCGGTACCATAGATGCGCTGCAACACAGCATTGCTGGAATCACCACGCCAGTAGGCGCCCGCGACCTTCATTAACTTAAAGTGACCAAGCCGCCCCGTGTCGGGCACGTGAGGGCCCCGGCACAGGTCGGTAAAATCGCCCTGTTCGTATAGCGAGAGCGTCTCGCCAGCCGGAATATCGCCAATGATCTCGGCTTTGTACGCCTCGCCCAGATTGTTGAAGAATTCAACCGCTTCATCGCGGGACAAAACGCTGCGAGCGATGGGAGTCGCCGCTTTGGCAAGCTCCGCCATGCGGGTTTCTATCGCCTCAAGATCTTCTGGCGTAAAAGCTCGCTCGTAGGCAAAGTCATAATAGAAGCCGTCCTGAATCACCGGGCCAATGGTGACCTGTGCTTCAGGGTAGAGCTGTTTTACGGCCTGTGCCATCAGGTGTGCGGTCGAATGCCGGATCAAATGCAATCCGTCGTCGTCGCGCGCGGTAACGATCGCGAGCGAAGCGTCGCTTTCAATCGGTGTCGTCAGATCGACCAGGGTCTCGTCTATCCTGCCAGCCAGAGCAGCTTTGGCCAGGCCAGCGCCGATATCGGCGGCGACATCTGCCACAGTAACTGCGGCGGCAAACTCGCGCTGGCTACCGTCGGGGAGAGTAATGATGGGCATCGACAAATCCTGTCAGTGGTGACCCTTACGAGAGGCCACTTGGGAGAGGCAAAGGTTTAGGGATAAAGCAGTGACTATAGACTACTTTCAGTCTGCCACACCGCACCGCCCGCTGACGAGCCGGTGCCGTTTGAGGTGAAGCCAGAGGGGAAATTGGTAGGCGCGATTGGATTCGAACCAACGACCCCCACCATGTCAAGGTGGTGCTCTAACCAACTGAGCTACGCGCCTGCCGCAGGGCGAAGTGTACGCCAATGCAGTGCTCCGCGCAATCAGCCCTTCGAGAAAAAATCTATCCTCAGCACAGGCGCACCAGAATCCCGCTCAATGTGGTGTAATAAGCGCTTTGGCCTCGATGCAAATCAAACTAGATTCCCTGACCGCAATATCCCCCGTAGACGGTCGCTACGGCAGCAAATCGGCTGACCTTCGCGATGTCTTCAGTGAGTACGGCCTGATTCGCTACCGCGCAATTGTTGAAATTCGCTGGCTGCAGGCGCTTGCAAACCACGCTGGCATCGACGAGCTGGCCCCCTTCACTGCTGAATCAAACGCCGCCCTCGACGAACTGATCAATCGTTTTTCGCACGCTGATGCCGCGCGAGTGAAAGCGATCGAGGCCACCACCAATCACGATGTGAAAGCGGTGGAATACTGGCTGCAGGAACGATTTGCCGATTCCGCCGACCTGAGCCGCGCGCAAGGGTTTATCCATTTCGCTGCGACATCCGAAGATATCAATAATCTGGCCTACGCGATGATGCTGCACGATGGCCTCTCGCAGCATTTACTGCCCCGGCTTGTCACACTTGCCAGCACACTCAATGGCAGGGCGAACGACTACGCCGACACCCCGATGCTGAGCCGCACCCATGGCCAGACCGCCTCACCGACCACCATGGGAAAGGAGCTGACCAACGTCGCGCAGCGGCTGCAACGCCAGATCGGGCAACTTCGACGAATCGAAATCCTTGGCAAGATGAATGGTGCTGTGGGCAACTACAACGCCCATACCAGCGCTTATCCCGAGGTCGACTGGCCACAACTGGGGCAGCAGTTTGTCGAGTCACTCGGGCTGACATTCAACCCTTACACCACGCAGATCGAACCGCATGACTACATGGCCGAAATGTTCGATGCCGCGGCACGCGCCAACACGATTTGTATCGATTTTGCGCGCGATGTCTGGTCATATATATCTATCGGCTACTTCAAACAGAAGGTTGTCGCCGGTGAAGTCGGCTCATCGACCATGCCGCACAAGGTCAATCCGATCGACTTCGAGAATGCCGAGGGCAATTTCGGTATCGCCAATGCGCTTTTCAGTCATTTTGCAGCCAAACTGCCGATCTCCCGCTGGCAGAGAGATCTCAGCGACTCTACGGTACTGCGAAATCTTGGCGTCGCTTTCGCGCATTCAACTATCGCTCTCGACTCTCTGCAGAAGGGTATCGGCAAGCTCGAGCTCAACGAGGCTGCACTGGCGCAGGATCTGGATCAGGCCTGGGAGGTACTGGCCGAGCCGATTCAAACCGTTATGCGACGCTACGGCATTGACAACCCCTACGAAAAACTCAAGGCGCTGACGCGCGGGAGCCAGATCAACGCACAGACGCTGGCCGAGTTCATTGATTCGCTGGAATTGCCGGAACATGCACGGCGCGAATTGACCGCGCTGACCCCGGCAAGCTATACCGGCCTGGCGGGCAAGCTTGTGCAGCAGACAACCCGAGGCCATGACGATTGATATTCAGTGGCCAGAGGGCATAACGACCGAACACTTTCTGGATCAGTACTGGCAGCGAAAACCATTGTTGATCCCGCAGGCATTCGCTAATTTCAACAATCCGCTCGACCCGGACGAACTTGCCGGCCTGGCTTGCGATGAGGATGCCAACGCCCGATTCATGGAGCAGCAACAGGATGGTCAGTGGCGTATGTGCCACGGACCGTTCGACGATGATTTTTTTGCCGCGGTCTCAGGCAATCAGTGGTCCGTTCTGGTATCGGATGTGGAAAAACTGCTGCCTGATTTTCAATCCTGGCTGCAGCCCTTTCGCTTCCTGCCCGACTGGCGCATAGACGACCTGATGGTCAGTTATGCCCCGGTCGGCGGATCGGTCGGCGCCCATGTCGACCAATACGATGTTTTTCTGCTCCAGGCCGATGGCGCCCGCGACTGGCATATTGAAAACCAGCCGCGTGAGTCGGCCACCGCCAGCATCAGTTCGTCGATCTCACTGCTGAGTGACTTCAGCGCTGATCAAACCATGCACCTGCAGGCCGGCGACATGCTCTATCTGCCCCCGGGATTTGCCCATCACGGCATAGCCGCACAAGAGCCCTGCATGACCTGGTCAATCGGTTTTCGCGCACCGACGGCGGCGGAATTATTGCCCGCCGTTTTGCACAATATCTGTGAGTCTCCGCTGGCAGGCCAGCGCTTTATCGATCCGTCGCGAGCGCGCACAGAGCACCCAGGTCGAATCACAGCAGCCGATCTGCAACAACTGCGCGAACTGCTCCGCCAGGCACTCAGTGCCGACGATAAAACCCTCGACCACTGGATTATCAGCGCATTGACCAGCGGTGCAGACGCGCAAACAGACCCCCCGACCGACGACACATCCCCGGCAGCCAGCCTGATGCCGAACTCGTACAAGCGTTTTCTGTATACCGTTGACACAGGCCAGGCGCGGCTCTACGTCGACGGCCGTATGTACCATTGCAGCGTCGCGCTGGCGCAGGCCATTTGCGATCGGCAATTGCTGCCTGCTGATTTGCCTGCCACGCTCGACAACACTGATCGGGATTTGATCGACACACTCGCCGGCAATGAGTTGCTGGTGCCGTGTGATGATCGTCAGCACTGAATATATATGCCGATGGAGCACAGGATGCGCAAAGCGATCTCGCGGTTGTTGGCTACCCTGGCACTCTGCCCGATCTGCGCGCTCGCCTCGCCTGACGAAACCCGACTGCTGCAGCTTGGCCAACAGGTTTGTAAGCAACCAGACGCCCCGATATCGTTTCAAGGCGCAACCGCGCAGCGATCGGCCATTGAGTTCCGCAATACCAGCATCGGCGAGCGGCTGGAATGGCGACCAGCGCCCGATCAAGTGCAGATCGAGCTGTTGCAACTGCCCGGGCGCCCGTCGCAGACCATTCTTACCCGAACGATTCCAGCCGGCGCCAGCCTGCGGCTTGCACTTGATCAGAATTGCGAGCTTAGCGAAGCGCGAAGAATCGCCTACGACGATGACGGCATGGCGACCAGGATTGAGCATCTGGATCGCGAGCTGCAAAAGCTGGATCGTTTTGACTGGCTCAATCCGTCGCTGCCCGCCCCTGCTGCCAATGAGCCTCAAGGTCCACGCATCGGCATGATCGATTCCGGCGTCAACTATCTGCTACCGCATATTGCAGCGAGCCTGGCACGACATGACGATGGCAGCCTGATCGGCTTTGACTTCTGGGACATGGACGACCTGCCATTCGATGCAAACCCTGCCCGGTCAGCCTTTCAGGTCCAGCGCCACGGCTCACGCACGGCCTCGGTGCTGCTGCGCGAAGCACCCGGCATCGCGCTGGTGCCCTATCGCTACCCGCGTCCGGACATGTCGCGAATGAAGCAGCTTGTCGAGCATGCCGCCAGCAACGATGTGCGCATTGTCGGTATGCCACTGGGTAGTAATCGATACGCTGACTGGGCAGACTTTGCCCGCGCCGCCGAAGCGTACCCGGAGATTCTGTTTATTGCCTCGGCCGGCAACAACGGGCGCGACATCGACCTGTCACCGGTTTATCCCGCCGGGCTGGAGATCGACAACCTGCTGGTCACCACGTCTTCAAACGACTTCGTCGAGCCGGCAGAACGCACCAATTATGGCCGAATCGCCGTCGATTACCTGCTGCCGGCCGAGTCACTAAACACCATCGACTTTGACGGCAGTGCTGCAGTGGTATCGGGTTCGAGCTACGCGGTCCCGCGGCTGGCAGCGCTCGCAGCGCGGCTGCTGGCAGCAGAACCCGACCTGACCACCAAACAACTGAAAAAACGACTGGCCGGATTCTCGGTGCGAGGCCGCACCGGCCGATACGTCGCGACCGGTTTCATACCCGACCCGCTGGCGGACACTGCGATGATCGAGCAGAGCGACCAGTATCCATTCATCCCCGAGTCTCCTGCGCCCCGCTACGAACTGTCGCTAGCCGCAACGGTGCTGGACGAGCAGTGGTTAGACAACGAAGTTGAGGCGACCCTCGGCGACGCGCTGGATATATTGTCGCAGTGCGATATTGGCATTCGCCAGATCGAAGTGACCCGCTACGATACCTCTGACTGGTTGCGCGATCTCGCCACTGGATCCGCTCACACCCTGCTCACCCGGACCCGCGGCAACGAAAACACACTTGCCGTAGTTTTTGCCAAAGATACCCGCATGAATGAAGCCTACGATGCGGAGGCTTTCGGGCTGGGCAACACCGCCAATCGGCCCTGGTTGCGGCATAGCGTCTGGCTGACACATGCCACCTCTGATCGCGACATCGCGCTGGCGCACGAATTGTTTCACGTGCTCGCGAACAGTGGCGATCACAACGAGATAAGCGGCAACCTGATGCAACGGCGAACCGCCAGAGGCGAGACCAATCTCGGCAAGGCTCAGTGCCAGACAGCAATCGACAGCGGACTCGAGCTACAGCTGCTCATTGAGCGTTAAGGTTATCGCCCGATCGTTTCATTGACTCGCGCCAGCAGCCGCTCTCGATGGGCTGGTTTTACGATCGCCGCTCCCAGTCTATGAGACAACACAACCGCACTTCTGACTGAATTCTGATCGCCGTTCCTGCCAAACACCGAGGCAACGGCCAACCCGGCTGGCACGGCAATGTAGGGATCGTCTATCTTCTCGATCTCAACCAGCGCCTTGCCGCTGAATCCCGCAGTGGCGAGGCTCTCGGCAAGTTGCATGCGCCCAAGATCGCGGGCAACAGTCGATTTGAGACTGGAAGCCGCAAGCTGCGCGTATTCAAAATGGGTCGTGGCCCCGTGCAGATCCCCTGCTCGATACATCAATGATCCAATTTGTCCATTCGCGACCAGTCGCTCGGCTGCCTCGACCAGCGTGCCACCCAGAATCGAGGCCTCGAGAAAAGAGTCCTCCGCAAGATCCTTTCGCCCGATACGCGTCTCGACCAGCGCGATATCGGCGATCGCGATAACTCGTTCAGCCGGCGCCGGTATCGCATAAGCCTCACGCGATGCCACAGCGAGATGATGTTGCAGTGAAACGTCATCTCCCGCGCTATGCAGCGCCTCAATGAGTTGGTGGCGGCCCATCAGCCTCAACCAGCGATCATCGGTATCTTCGACAATGATGCTGACAAAATCGGCACCGTGATCGTGCTGAAGACGTGCCAGCAGCTCTCGATAGTTCTTCAGTACCGCCTGCCGCTGCAGCCAGTTGTCGAGGAAATCACCCGGGCTTTGCGCGGCGACCGTGGACAGGGCGTCGGATGACACTGGCAGCGCTGCTGCCTGCTCGGGTTCCAGAGCGTATTCGGTCGACAGCAGCGACAGCGCCGACGCATCCAGAATCGGTGCGAGACTCGACACCAGTGACGCCAGCGTTTTCGCGGTCGGCGATACAGAGGCGTCAGTGCGCCGCATCGCCAACTTGAACACCGGATCGTTCTCCGGTGCCTGCTTTACTCGTGTGGCAACGATTTGCGCCTGTTGCTGAATGTCAACTGTTGACTCGGGCTTCGGACCACCAAAATCGAGCGTAAGCCATCCTGCCACACCGATGCCAAGCAGCAAAAATGCACCGATTGCAGCCATGACCCGGGGTTCAGATGCTCGCCCTTTCAATTGAAACTGACGGGCAACGACATCTTCTTCAGCCTTGTCTGCTTCCAGCCGATTCTTGATCTGGGCAATCTCTTCGCGACTCTTGCGCAATACTTCTGTGTTGGACTGCCCCAGCGTGCTGTC
>CAKZSB010000107.1 GCA_937920585.1 uncultured Granulosicoccaceae bacterium
AAAACCTACCGCGGCGCCATACGAATCGCACCATCGAGCCGAATCACTTCACCATTCAACATCGGGTTATCGACGATCTGGGTCACCAGGTTCGCATACTCGCTTGGCTGGCCGAGCCTGGACGGAAACGGCACTTGCGCGCCCAGCGAGTCCTGTACGTTCTGCGGCAGGCCGCTGAGTAATGGCGTGAGAAACAATCCCGGTGCGATCGTGCAGACGCGGACGCCTTTGTCGGCGAGATCCCGCGCCATCGGCAGGGTCATACCGACGATGCCGCCTTTGGATGTCGCGTAGGCGACTTGCCCTACCTGGCCATCGTAGGCGGCCACGGAGGCGGTGTTGATGATCACGCCGCGCTCGCCGTCGTCGCCGAGCGGATCGCTGGCAACCATTCGGGCGGCGGCCTGGCTGGCGCAATTGAAGGTTCCGATCAGGTTGACCTGAATGACTTTCTGAAACATCGCCGGATCATGCGCCTCACCCCGCGAAACGGTTTTTGCCGCCGGCCCGATACCGGCGCAGTTAACCAGCACGCGCGGCGCCCCCATGTCTGCTACCACGGCGTCCAGTGCTGCGGTAACGCTGGCCGGATCCGCTACATCAACGCGATGAAAGGCACCGCCAAGCTCCGCGGCTTGCTGCTGGCCCTGCTCTTCGTTGAGATCAAAGATGGCAACCTTCATACCCTGTGCTGCCAACGCGGTGGCAGAGGCTGCCCCCAGCCCTGATGCACCGCCGGTAATCACTGCAACACTGCCTGACCATCGATTTGCTGCACTCATTGACTTTCGCCTTTGCTGTTTATTTGGGTAACTTTTTGCGACAAGCCCGGGGCTGCGTATGCCGGCTGGCACACACACAAAAACGCTGCACAGACGGAACGAGATCGCAAGTTATCTGGAGAGCAGATTGTACGTGCTCAGCCGTACGCATCACCAGTGCGAAATGCCCCACCGCTTTTTACGATGGTTTGAGAAGTGAGTGCCGAGCTAAATCAGGCTTATCGCCGCTAGGCTGCCGAATGGCGAAATTCACTGTAGGCGGGAGAAATCAAAACACGGGCCCGCGAGATCGCGCGAGCCCGACCACAGTGAAAGCCACTGTGGTCAGTTACCAGGCGCTTTCACTAGTCAGCCGGGCACTCGCTGAAGCTGCTGCCAGCAATTGCTTCGCAATCGGCCGACAGGGGTGCCGGAGGCACAGGCGTGGGCTCGAATTCTTCGCTTTCCGCAGCAGCCAGTCGAGGTGTGCCCTGCTGAAAACCTGGAATCTGGGCAAGATCGGGCGGCGGGACCGGCGGCAAAGGCTTTGCCAGTGTCGGCGGTGGCAGGAACGGCAGATCATCGTCATCCTGCTCGCCCTTGGGCATGGCTACACAGCCGCTGGCAAGCGCGACTGTCACGGTGGCAATAGCCATTATCGCCAGGCGCGATCGAGCGATTCGAGAGTGAACAAACATTGGGTTCCCCGCAATAGCGTGTTGTTAGTTCATTTGCTATCGGCACGTGGAGGGGGAATCCTTATAGGCAGCCGCAAGTGTGCAGACTGGTAGCTACCTGGACACGCTCCGTCTTCCGGTTTAAGTGGCCGGTTAGTGCGGCATGATCGACAGTTGCAATCCCAGCGCGGCGAAGGCCGGTATTTCGTCGTCGAGTTCGGTGCAGGTGAGCGGATGGCTCTGCAGCCAGTCATGCGGCAGGCGCAGCTCCAGCGCGCTGCTGGTGGCAAAGATCTGCAACGGCGGACGCTCGCTGGTATTGCGGGTGCGATGGATCAGCACCGCAAGGCGCAGGATCGCCAGCAGCTTCGGAAAACGCTCGGCATCGTAGTGCGCCAGCGTGTCGAGCGAGCTTTGGTTGATCTTGCGCCGGTGGTTTCTGACCAGCGAGGCCACCAGCGCCTGGTCGCCGCGTGTGAAGCCCAGCATATCGGCATTGCGCAGCAGGTAGTCGCCATGCTTGTGATACTGCACATGGGCGACGGACAAACCGATCTCGTGCAGCTTGCAGGCCCATATCAGCGCCGCGAGGTCGCGCTGCTCGTTGAGTTGCCAGGCGTCCCTCACCGCATCGAAAATCACCTGTGCGCTATCGCTGATGCGGGCGACCTGCTCGTCGTCGATCTGAAAGCGTCGCTGCAAATCGGCAATTGCCGCCGAGCGCACACCGGCGCTGCTGCCACCAGCCGACAAATCGATAATCACGCCCTCGCGCAAGGCCGTGTGGGCAACGTGCATGATATCGATATCAAACTCGCGAAAAACTGCCAGCAACACAGCCAGGCCGCCGGCAATCACCTGTTTTCGATCGTTGCTGATTTGCCGAATGCCGTCGAGCAAATCCGGGCCATCAGCCTCCAATCGGTTGTTCAGCTGCTCGAGATTTTCGCGATGAATGCCAGGTTCACCGTAGCCCACCTCGTTCAGTATCAGCTGGGTTGCCTTGATGGTGCCGGACGAGCCGACGCAACGCTGCCAGTCGAAAGCTTGATACAAAGGCTTGATCGATTGCATTTCCAGCTGCGCATTCTGCACCGCACGCCGCCAGCTGCGAGCGAACTTCTTGCCACCACTGTCGGCGAAATACCTGTTGTGGGTGCTGACGCAACCAACGTTGATACTCTCCATCACCTGCGGCCTGGTGCCAACCCCCAGAATCAGCTCGGTGCTGCCGCCGCCGATATCCACCACCAGCCGGGTCAGCTCATCGCGGGTGCCGAAGGTCACACCGGTGTAGATCAGTCGTGCCTCTTCACGCCCGGAGATTATCTCGATTGGCACGCCCAGCGCCGCCTCTGCAAGCCTGCCGAATTCATCTGCATTGCGCGCGCGACGCAGGGTGTTGGTGCCGACTGCGCGAATGTGTTCGATCGGCACGCCGCGCAGACGCTGCTGAAACATCGCAAGGCAGGCTAGCGCCGCGTCGATCGTATCGGCCGACAGATTGTTGTCGGCATCCAGCCCGGCACCCAGCCGCACCGGCTTGCGCAGCTTGTCGATCATCTGCAGGTGATTGTCGGTGGCACTGGCCACCGCCATATGAAAACTGTTCGAGCCCAGATCGATGGCAGCGTAAGTGTGTTCGGCGGTGATTTGACTGGACATAAGCGAGATTGATCGATCGGTTAAACGAGCAGTACAACGGGAGCAATCCGCGACTGCCGCCGAGAATAATCCAGCGCGCGAACACAAAAGGTTACCCGGCCGACAAGCTGCACGGCCGCGTTGCCGGACGCCAACAAAGCCAGCGACCAAATTCTTCTACACTGGAGTCAGTATTTATTCGCCCAGACAGGTAAACCTCGCCCATGGCTCTGCCCATTATGCCGGTGCTCAAGCTGATCGCGCTTGGCAGTATCAAGATCATGTTGCTCGGTTTCGGCGCGCTGGTGGTGCCGGTGTTTACATTGCGCCTGGTGCTCGGCGGCAGTGGCGAACCGATCCGCATGGTCAGCCACTGGCTGCAGACCAACAAACGCCTGTCCGACACAGAGTGCCGGCAGCTAAACGAGCTTATCGCGCGCTTGCAGCAGGAAAGCTACGAGCCGGCAGAGGCCCGCCAGTTGCTGTTTCAGATGGTGAAAAAGTCGGCGCTCGGTATGTTCACCGCCACCGGCCAGTTGATGGATGCGATGTTGTCGTTTTTCGGACTGGCTCGCAAACGCTGAGCTGAAAACGCCCTGCCGGGAACCACCCGCTTGTTTGTCCGGCACCGTGAGCTATAACAATAGTGTGCAGTCTGCAGCCACGACTGATACTCAAGGAATGCCAACATGCTCAATTCTGTCAGCTATGACCGCCGCAGTTTCCCTCGCCAGCAGTTGCAGTACCCGCTAAATGTCGACATGAAGCGCTGTGGCCGCACTTTCGGCCAGATCGTCGATATATCGCTCGAAGGCATGCGTCTGCTATGCAGCATGCCGGTCAAGCGCGGCACAGAATATGATTTGTCCTTTCACATGCCGGCAGAACTTTACGGCGACGATGAAATACAGCTCAGCGCGCAGTCAATCTGGACTCGCCCCGGCCCCCGCAAGGGCACGGTACTGTCCGGATTCAGGCTCACCGACTACTGGCAGCGCAGCAGCAACCATGTGGCCCTGAGCAGCGTCATCACCGAATACGAGCACTTTCTGAAGACTTTCTAGGCAGTACGCTCGCAATTAGTCCATGCCTGACTCAGCTTCTCATGTGCAGGCTTTTTAGCTGGGCGCGCCCACTGTTGGCGCAACCAGACTGGTGTATCAGTTGACGCCCCTGCCAGCCCGTGAAAAAATAAGCGAAATTTTCACGAGCATGGCGAATGCCCGCTGCGGCGCCCACAAATGCAACCAATGACAGCATCACTGATCTCGATTCTGTCGGCAGGGATCTGCGCGCGCTGCGCAAGTCTCGCGGGCTCACGCTGACCGAACTGGCGCAACGCGTCAACCGTTCCACCGGATTTTTAAGCCAGGTCGAGCGCGGATTATCCTCCCCCTCGATCGATGATTTGCGCGATATTTGCGCAGCCCTGGAGGTACCGACTGGCTGGCTGTTCATGCAGCGTCCGGTCGATGAGGCCGATCGCGAGCACATTGTGCGCGCCGGCCAGCGTCGTTCTCTGGGCACCCGCGAAACCGGCATCGTCGAGGAACTGCTGTCACCCGATCTGGGCGGCAGCTTCGAGATGTTTCGCTCGGTATTCGCCGCCGGTGCGCAAAGCAGTGCCCCCATTTATCGCGAGACCGAAGAGGCCGGCTACCTGGTATCCGGTCAGTTGCAGTTCTGGATCGATGAATCCGAATACCAGTTGCGCCCGGGAGACAGCTTCCGGTTTGAAAACAAATCCTATCGCTGGAAAAACAACGGACCCGACGACGCGATCGTCATCTGGGTCGTCAGCCCACCCATTTATTGAGAAAGTCGATGGCAGAGATTCCCTCACAGGCCCGTGTGGTCATCATTGGCGGCGGCGCAGTTGGCGCATCATCGCTCTATCATCTGGCCAAAGCCGGCTGGACCGACTGCGTTTTGCTGGAAAAAAACGAGCTGACCTCCGGCTCCACCTGGCACGCAGCCGGTAACGTGCCGACCTTCTCGGCCTCGTGGTCGGTGATGAACATGCAGCGCTATTCCACCGAGTTGTATCGCGGGCTGGCGGCTGAAGTTGATTACCCGATGAACTACCACGTTACCGGATCGATTCGCCTTGCCCACTCCGACGAGCGCATGCGTGAATTTGAACGAGTGCGCGGCATGGGCAGGTATCAGGGTATGGATATCGATATGTGCAGCCTGCAGGATCTGAAAGATCGCTATCCGTTTCTGGAGACCCACGATCTGGCCGGCGGTCTGTACGATCCCTACGATGGCGACATCGACCCGGCACAGCTAACCCAGGCGCTGGCCAAGGGTGCGCGGGATATGGGTGCCACCATTGTGCGCTTCTGTCCGGTCACCGGCGTGCGGCGTGAAAACGATGAATGGATTGTTGAAACCGAAAAAGGCGAGATTCGCTGCGAATATGTTGTGAATGCAGCGGGATATCGTGCACAGGAAGTTGGCCGCTGGTTTATCCCCCACGGCGGGCGCGAAGTGCCGATGATGACGATGAGCCATCAGTACATGCTGACCGATGAAATCCCCGAGCTTGAAAAGTGGAGCAAAGACACCGGCGGCAAGCTGCCCTTGCTACGTGATGTGGATTCATCCTACTACCTGCGTCAGGAAAAACACGGTCTGAATCTCGGCCCCTACGAGCGCAACTGCAAAGGCCACTGGATGACGGCAGACGATCCAATGCCGGAGGATTTTTCATTTCAGCTCTACCCCGACGATCTGGAGCGACTGGAATGGTATATCGAGGATGCGATGGCACGCGTACCCATGTTGGGCGAAGTTGGCGTAAACAAATGCATCAATGGCCCTATCCCCTACACTCCCGATGGCAACCCGCTGATCGGCCCGATGCCAGGCGTACCGAATGCGTTCGAAGCCTGTGTCTTCACTTTTGGTATTGCGCAGTCCGGCGGTGCCGGCAAGGTGCTGGCCGAATGGATCACCGAAGGTGCAACCGAGTGGGATATGTGGTCCTGCGATCCGCGCCGCTTCACCGGCTTTTGCGATCAGGATTACTGCAACCAGAAAGGCATGGAAGTCTACGGCCACGAATACGCCATGCACTTTCCACATCACGAATGGCCAGCCGCCCGTGATAAAAAACAGTCGCCGCTGCATTCAAGAATTGCACAAGCCGGCGCGGTGTTCGGCGCCTACAACGGCTGGGAACGTGCCAACTGGTTTGCACAGGATGGCGATGATACGTCAGAAGAGTCCACCCAGACCTGGCAGCGTTCAGGCCCGTGGGAAGCGCGCATTCGCGAAGAGTGTCTGGCCGTGCGCGATGCCGCCGGCATTCTCGATCTGCCCGGCTTTTCACGCTATCGCGTCAAAGGGGCCGGAGCCGCGGCCTGGCTGTCTGAACTGATCACCGGCCGCGTACCCAAAGCCGGTCGCATCGGGCTGGGTTACTTTGCCGACGACAAAGGTCGCATCGTCACCGAGATGTCGATCATGGTGCTGGCCGATGACGACTTCTTTTTAATCACTGCCGCCAGCGCCGAATGGCACGACCTTGAATGGCTGAAACGCCACCAACCCGCCGACGCAGCATTTACCATCGACAACGTCACCGAACAGTTCCAGTGCCAGATTCTGGCCGGGCCAAAATCACGCGAAATACTGGCGGGACTGACTGAGGCCGATTTGTCACAGCCGTGGCTCACCCATCAAAGCGCACAGATTGCCGACAGCTGGTGTCAGCTGGTGCGGGTATCGTTTGCCGGTGAACTGGGTTGGGAGATTCACACTCACGCGCCTGAAGATACAAGCAAAATCTATGACGCAGTGTTGGCTGCCGGCGAACCACTGGGGCTTAAACGTTTTGGCATGTACGCACTGGATTCGCTGCGGCTGGAAAAGAGCTATCGCACCTGGAAAGGCGATCTGAGCACCGACTACACCATTCTGCAGGGCGGTATGGCCCGTTTTATCACCTGGGATAAACCTGCGTTCAAGGGCAAGGCAGCAATCGAGGCGGAAAAAGCCGCCGGCGTGAGCAAGTCATTCGTCACCCTGGTCGTTGAAGCAGACGATTGCGACGCGCCCTATATGTCTACCATCTGGCACAACGGCGAAGTGGTCGGTGAAACCACATCCGGTGGCTGGGGCCATCGGGTCGATAAATCGATTGCACTGGGTATGGTCAAGGCCGAGCTTGCAGCAGAGGGCACTGCGCTTGAAGTAGAGATATTCGGCAAACGCTATCCCGCCGTTGTACACGCAGACTCACTGTGGGATCCGAAAAACGAACGATTGAGAGCCTGACCAATGGCCGACAACAAACCCGTACCTAATAAGGCACGCGCCGTCATCATTGGCGGCGGTGTCGCCGGTTGCTCGGTGGCCTATCACCTGGCGAAGCTCGGCTGGAACGATATTGTATTGCTCGAGCGCAAACAGCTGACCAGCGGCACCACATGGCACGCCGCCGGACTGATTGCCCAACTTCGCGCCACCAAAAACATGACGCGACTGGCCAAGTACAGCCAGGAACTCTACGGCGAACTGGAAGCCGAGACCGGCGTTGCCACCGGGTTTAAACGCGTCGGCTCAATTACGGTCGCGCTGACAGAGGAACGAAAAGAAGAGATCTATCGTCAGGCGTCGATGGCGCGCGCTTTCGGTGTTGAAGTGGAAGAGATCTCACCTGCAGAAGTGAAAAACCGCTATCCGCACCTGAACGTCGAAGACGTCACTGGTGCCGTGTATCTCAACAAAGATGGCCAGGGCGATCCGGGCAACATCGCCCTGGCGCTGGCAAAAGGTGCCAGACAGATGGGCGCCACAGTGCTAGAAGGCGTGAAAGTCACTGCCATCAGCCAGAGCAATGGCCGCGTTACCGGCGTTAGCTGGCAGCGCGATGGCAACGCCGCCGATACCGGGACCATCGATGCCGACTATGTCGTCAACTGTGCCGGTATGTGGGGCCATGAGGTCGGTCGCATGGCGGGCGTGAATGTACCGCTGCAGGCCTGTGAACATTTTTATATTGTCTCGGAACCAATCGAAGGCCTGACCCAGCTACC
>CAKZSB010000108.1 GCA_937920585.1 uncultured Granulosicoccaceae bacterium
GTGAATACCGACTCGCCCGCCTTCGGTGGTGTACTTGACTGCGTTGTCGAGCAGATTGGTAATGGCCTGCGCCAGCAAATGCCGATTGCCGTAGAAAACCGGATTGGTCTCGATGTTTTCGACGAACACCAGCCCGGCATCTTCTGCCACAGCGCCATACAATTCGGCCAGTTCAGCCGCCAGATCGCCAATGGCAACGTGCTGCCACTCTGTTTTATCCAGCCCAGCTTCAAGGCGCGCGATACTGAGCATGGCATTGAAGGTTTGAATCATGCCGTCTGCTTCACCGATGGAGGACTCGATTGTGTCCCGGTATTCGTCGTCCGAGCGGTGTTCGAGCAGGGTAACCTCAAGGCGATTGCGTAGTCGTGTTAGCGGGCTGCGTAAATCGTGCGCCACATTGTTGGTGACCTGCTGCATGCTTTCCATCAAGTCTTCGATTCGCGTAAGCATCTGGTTGATCTTCACCGCTATCGCGTCGAATTCATCGCGGCGATCGGTCACCGGGATGCGGCGTGACATCGCGCCGTTCATTATTTCACCTGCGGTTTTGTCGACACTAGCGATCCGGCGCAGCACACTGGCGCTCATGACGATACCGCCGCCCAGTGCAAACAGAAGGGTGATCATGGTGGCGCCGACAACCAGCGTGAAGGTGTAGTCGAGGAGTGCCTTTTCGTCACTGGTTTCGTGCCCGATCGTCAGTTTCAATCCATCTGAAAATTGCGTTTGAGCGACGCGAACCGGCAAGTTGGCGCGGGGGCTGTCAGCGGGCAGATCCACTACTTCAGCCATGGGTTTCGTGCTGTGGGTGCGTACCGATTTTATCCGCAGCGGCCATTCGTGGTCGGTGCTGTCGGTGATTTCGCTGCCTTCGCTTTCCAGAAAGTAGAAGCGCCCGTAGGTGTCGACGCGATTGCGTTGTTGAATGGCGTCGAGTAGTTCGTTCAATGCGCCAGAGGTGTAGAGATTGACGAGAAAGTCGGTTTCAAGCCGCAGGCGAGCATCGACCTGAGATTCGATTTCATCGCGCAGCGACCAATAGATAAAGCCCAGTGTCACGGCGGAAAACAGGCTGAATAAAGCAGCGTAGACAATGGTTAGTCTAAACGCTGTTGTGCTGAACAAGCGTATATTCACTAGGCGACCGACAGGCGATAGGGCAGAGGGGGCGAGTAGTCAGAGTCGCTTGGAGGCGCAACAGAGAAGCTCTGTTGCGCCGGAGCGTCAGCCTTCAACCAGTTTGTAACCGGCGCCGCGAACGGTATGCAGCAAAGGTTGCTCGAAATCCTTGTCGATTTTACTTCTGAGACGACTGATCTGTACGTCGATGACATTGGTTTGCGGGTCAAAGTGGTAATCCCAAACGTTCTCCAGCAACATGCTGCGAGTGACAACCTGGCCGGTGTGGCGCATGAGGTATTCCAGCAATCTGAATTCACGTGGTTGCAGATTGATGTTGATACCGGCGCGGGTGACCTTGTGTTTGAGCAGATCCAGAGTCAGATCTGCGACTCGCAGGGTGGTAACTGCATTTTCGGGTTGGGCACGTCGCGAGAGCGCCTGCAATCGTGCGTGCAGTTCGTTGAGCGAGTAGGGCTTGGTGAGGTAGTCATCACCGCCAGCCCGCAAGCCGGTCACTCGTTCGTCAACGTCGTCCAGCGCGCTGAGAATCAGCACCGGCGTGTTGTCGCCGCCGCGGCGAAGATCTTCGATCATCGAGAGGCCGTCTTTGCGGGGCATCATGCGATCGATCACCATCGCATCGTAGGCGTTGGTTTTGGCGTAGCTCAGGCCGGACTCGCCGTCATCGGCGTGATCGACCGCGTGACCAATTTCGTTCAAACCTTTGACGAGATAACTCGCCGCTTCAATATCGTCTTCGACCAGTAATATGCGCATTTTTTGACTCGTACTAAAGTTGCAACCCATCGCGAAAGTAACAGCACGCGAGCAAATTGGGTGTACGAAGTAGACTGGCGGCGTCCAAATGAGTGACGCGCAATCCCGTCTTTGTTGGCGTTGCACGGCGCTTGTTGCTGTGCACTCCCTCGGAACTGATGGCTCTGAGCACGAATACCAACGCGAATCGGCGGTGCGCTCGAACCGGCGGTAATCATCCCACATTGCGACGCAGTTCGCTACGGTACAACAATGCTTCCGGCTGTTGGCGAGAGCCTGTAATCTCGCTCGTTTGGTTTCTTTTTCGCAGGCGTTGTTCTCCTTGCGACACTTGATTGGTACGGGCTGTAGTAGATGTGGCGTCTTTGTGGTGAATGGCCTTTCATCGGCCCGGATTGGGTCTTTCGCACCGGTTGGCGGCCGACAAAATGTTGCCAAATTTTAATTTTCTCAACCAGCTGATGCGGTGCGATTGCATTCGGATAATGCGCCGGTAAGCTGCTCAAAATCCTGGAGTAAAATATTGTGACATTGCCTTTTTCCAGCTCTGCCGATCGGAACAAACAATCGATTGGCGACGCACTTGAACACTGGTTCGAGCGCGCTTCGACAGTTGTCGAGATTGGCAGTGGCACCGGTCAGCATGCGGTGTATTTCAGCGCCCGTTTTGCCAGCCTGAAATGGTGTCCCACAGATCGCCGGGAGAACCTTGCAGCTATTCAGCAACGCATTGACGAGGCCTCGGCCAGCAATATTGCAAGCGTGATCGAACTTGATGTCGCTGACGGCAGGCAGCTACCGGCCGGGCCATTCGATATGGCGTATTCTGCCAACACCGCCCACATCATGAGTGAAGCCGAGGTGGAGCAGATGTTTGTTGTGGTTGGCGGATTGCTCGGTATAGACGGGATCTTTGCCCTGTATGGCCCATTTCATTACGGCGGCGAGCATACTGCCGAGAGCAATCGGGAATTCGATCGTATGCTCAGGCAGCAGGCGGCGCATATGGGCGTGCGAGACAAACACAGGCTCGATGATTTTGCCCGGGCTGCGGGGTTGCGCAGCCTGGAGGATATCGAAATGCCCAGTAACAACCGACTGGTTCTGTGGCAGCGAGGCTAACCAAACGGTTTAGCTTTCCCGCTTGTTGGTGCTGGCAGCGTAATGCTGCACGCCAGAGACGGCATTGCGCCACGCAGCCAGTAGCTGATCGCGTTCGTTTGCGCCCAGCGTCGGCGTGAATTCGCGATCGAGTTGCCAGTTCGATTTGAGATCGTCGACATCGCGATACACCCCAGCCTGCAAACCAGCCAGGTACGCCGCGCCCAGCGCGGTAGTCTCGGTTTGAACCGGGCGCTGGACGGGAATATTGAGCACATTCGCAAGGAACTGACAAAGCCAGTTGTTGGCGACCATGCCGCCATCAACCCGAACCCGCGTGGGTGTGACGCCATCAGATGCCATCGCCGCAAACAGGTCGCCAGTCTGATAGGCGACTGATTCAAGCGTTGCGCGCACAAGCTGTGCCACACCGGTATCGCGGGTGAGTCCGAATAATGCACCTCTGGCATCCGGATTCCAGTGTGGCGCGCCGAGCCCGGTGAAGGCCGGCACCAGATAGACCCCGGCGTTGTCTGCCAGAGCAGACGACATGTCTTCTGTTTGTTGCGCAGAATCAATGACTTTCAGGCCGTCGCGTAGCCATTGCACAGCAGCACCAGCGACGAAAATGGAGCCTTCGGTGGCGTAAGTGGTTTCACCATTGAGCCGGTAGGCGATCGTGGTAAGCAGTTTACTGCTCGAGGCCAGGGCTTCTGAGCCTGTGTTCAGCAATACAAAACAACCCGTGCCGTAAGTGCTTTTGATTGTGCCGGGCTCAAGGCAATTCTGGCCGAAGGTTGCCGCTTGCTGGTCGCCTGCAATGCCGCCGATGGTGAGTGTTTTGCCCAGATGTTCTTTTTCGATCTGGCCAAAGTTGTGCGAACTGTCGTGCACCTGCGGGAGCATCGAGGCCGGAATTTCCAGAATTCGCAGCAGCTCTTCGTCCCATTTGTTTTTGTGGATGTTATAGATCAGTGTTCGAGATGCGTTGGTCGCATCGGTTGCATGGACTTTGCCGTTGCTGAAACGCCACAGCAGATAGGTATCCATTGTGCCGAATGCCAGTTCGCCGCGTTCCGCCAGATCGCGCGCGCCGTCGACGTTATCCAGGATCCAGCGAATCTTGGTGCCCGAAAAGTAGGGGTCGAGCAGCAGCCCGGTGCGGGCCGCAAAGGTAGGCTCGTAGCCTGAGGATTTCAGTGTGTCGCAAAATTCAGCAGTGCGCCGATCCTGCCAGACAATCGCGTTGTAAAGCGGCTCGCCTGTCGTTCTGTTCCATACCAGCGTGGTTTCGCGCTGATTGGTGATTCCAGCGGCGGCAATTTCAGCCGATTGCTGCCCGGCGGCCGCCACCGCCTCGCGACATACGGTCAGAGTGGTGTCCCAAATCTCCTGAGGATCGTGCTCCACCCAGCCCGGTTGCGGAAATATCTGGCGGAACTCGCGCTGCGAGGTAAATGCCGACGTACCATCCTTTTCGAACAGGATGGCGCGCGAGCTGGTGGTACCCTGGTCGATGCTCAGAATAAACGTGCTGGCCATTGGCGGATCTGGGTTGCGAACGAACCCACAATTTAACCCGGTGGGTTCAGTTTGTCATTGCCGAAGAACCGCGATAGGTCAATCGCAGATTGTATAATTGGCGATTGAATTGGTCCCCGTTGCTCTGTCGGAAATCCCCTATGCGTCAAGTCCCCAAGCGCCTGATCGGAATAAGCGTGGTCGTTGTTGCCGCAGCCTGGTTGTCGCTGGCCCGGGGCGGCGCCATCCCCGCCTTGATCGACGGCCAGCCGCTTCCCAGTCTGGCACCGATGCTCGATGCCGCCACACCTGCCGTTGTCAATATCTCCACCAGCGGGACGGTACAGGCAGCGCGCGATCCGTTTTTTGAAGATCCTTTCTTTCGACAATTTTTCGATTTGCCCCAACGCCAGCGCCAGCGCCGCACCCAGAGTCTGGGCTCA
Source organism: uncultured Granulosicoccaceae bacterium (assembly GCA_937920585.1). Taxonomy (GTDB): domain Bacteria; phylum Pseudomonadota; class Gammaproteobacteria; order Granulosicoccales; family Granulosicoccaceae; genus CAKZSB01. The sequence continues at coordinate 4,968 of CAKZSB010000108.1, forward strand.
GGCGTCATCGTCGATGCTGACAACGGAACGATTATCACGAATCATCACGTGATAGCGGATGCGCGCGAAATCATGGTCACTCTGACGGATGGCCGTGAGTTCGAGGCCGAATTGATCGGTCAGGATCCGGTTGCCGATATCGCGGTGGTCAGGATCGATGCAAGCGGGCTCTCGCAACTGGACTGGGCCAATTCGGATGTTTTGCGGGTTGGCGATTTTGTGGTGGCGATCGGCAACCCTTTCGGTCTGGGCCAAACTGTGACATCCGGTATTGTGTCTGCGCTGGGTCGCAGCGGGCTCGGCATAGAGGAAGTCGAGGATTTCATTCAGACCGATGCGTCGATCAATCCCGGTAACTCAGGTGGTGCGCTGGTCAATCTGCGTGGTGAGCTGGTCGGCATCAATACCGCTATTGTCGGGCCTGGCGGTGGCAACGTGGGTATTGGCTTTGCGATACCCGCGAATATGGCGCAGCAGCTGCTACAGCAGATTCTGGCTACCGGAGAGGTGCGACGCGGCCGAGTGGGAATATCGGTGCAAGAGCTTACACCCGAGTTACAGGAGGTGTTTGGCGTTAAGCGCGGTGTTGTGATTGCGGCGGTTGAAGCCGGGTCGCCAGCTGAGGCCAGCGGCCTGAAGCGTGGTGACGTGCTGGTGGAAATCGGCAAACGCAAGGTGCAAAACGTTAGTGATGTGCGCAATGCGATTGGATTGCTGCAGATCGACCAAAGTATCGATGTGTTCTTTTATCGCAACAAGCAACTCTACGAAACCAGCGTGCAGGTGCGGGAGACCGATAACAGTACCGTTGCCGGTGCGGTGCTCGCCCCGCATCTTGGCGGTGCCACTTTCGAAAACGCGCAGACCAGCTCAGGTCGTCTCTATGTGGTGGTTTCAGCCATTGAGCAGGGCAGTGCGATGGCCAGTCGGGGGCTGTTGTCGGGGGATATTATATTGTCGGCCAATCGCATAGCCGTATCCGATGTCGACGAGCTTGCGATGGCGGTTTCCCGTGACATGACATCGACACTGTTCAAAGTGCAGCGGGGCAATGTGAGCCGTTTTCTGCTGATTGAATGAGGAGGGTTGCCCCTTCGAGGCATCCAGCGCCGTCGAGCGCGATCTCGCACGACAGGCGCTAGTGGCTGGAGTATCCAGCAGTATTCTTTTCGACCCAGCGACTCGACTGATTTGTGAGTGTTTCTTTTTTCCAGAATGGCGCACGCGACTTGAGTGCCTCCATCAAGTGGCGGCAGGCCTCGAACGCTGCAGCGCGGTGAGCTGACCAGCAGGCCACCAGAACAATCGGCTCGCCTGGCTCGATGTCACCCACACGGTGAATCAGCAGTACATCCTGCAACGGCCATTGTTGATGTGCATCATCTATAATGGCTTGCAACTGCGATTCGGTCATGCCGGGGTAGTGTTCCAGCGTCATCGACTGAACGCCGTCGCCTTCGTTGAAATCCCGCATGGTTCCGACGAAAGTTGCGGTTGCGCCGAATGAACCTGGCTGCATGCGATCCTGATGCGCCTGCAATGCCTGCCATGGTTTGAATCCGTGATGGCAAATTTCGAGTGCCATGTTTCAGCCTCCGGTCACAGGTGGAAAAAAGGCCACTTCGTCGCCATCGCTGATGCCTGCTGCTTCGTTAGTATGCTCAAGATTGACCGCACACAACGTGTTTTCGGGCATCGGTTTGTCGCCTGCGATCGCCTGCCAGACGTCGGCCACTGTTTCGATATTTTCGATCGGGATTTCGGTTTCGTTGAGATCGAGATATTCGCGCATGCTGGCGAAGAGTTTGACTTTAACTGGCATATTTTCATTATGCACGCACTGACGGATGCTACCAAGCGTCTTTGTCATATTATCCGCAAGGCCTTGCCGCCGCTATCCCGATGGAGAATCGAATGACCGAGCTGACGCACTTCAATAACCGCGGCGAGGCGCACATGGTCGATGTGGGCGACAAGGATGTCACTCACCGGGTTGCCATCGCCAGCGGCCAGATCAACATGAAGGCCGAAACGCTGGCAATGATCATCGGCGGCGGACACAAAAAGGGGGATGTGCTGGGGATTGCCCGGGTGGCGGGAATCATGGGCTCAAAGCGCACCAGTGATTTGATACCGCTTTGCCATCCCATCGGTCTTACGCGAGTGGAAGTTGACTTTCAGATTGACGAAGCCGCCTGTTGTGTGCATGCGCAAACCCGTGCCGAAACCCGTTCGCAGACCGGCGTCGAGATGGAGGCGCTTACAGCCCTGCAGGTGGCCTTGCTCACCATCTACGATATGTGCAAGGCGATCGATCGGGGCATGCAAATCAATAATGTGGGTTTGCTGGAAAAAAGCGGTGGAAAATCGGGCCATTGGCGGGTAACAGATAACTGATATCGACATTTCCATTAGTTATCGGTTTAAACGCGAGCCCAGCTGTTGCACAATAGCGGACATTACCAGAATGCAATCACCGCAAACTTCACCGCTAGCATGTACCTGATTGGCAGGGCCTTTCGCGTCTCCAGATGAAACTGTATCAACGTCTTACACTGGTGATGCTAGTGATCGCTGCGTGCGTGCTGCTCGGCTCTGCGCTGGTGTTTCACAATCAGGATATGGCTCACTATCGCGATCGAATCCAGCAGCTGATGCTGGATAGAACGGGCCGCGATCTGCAAATCCGTGGCGATATCAGGGCGATGCTGTTCCCAAGTGTCGGGCTGTCCCTTCGCGATGTCTGGATAGCCAATGCAGCGGGTTTCGAGGCGGATTCCTTTGCCCAGATCGAACATGCCAGGTTGCGCGTTGACCTGCTGCCGCTGCTCGGTGGCGACGTGGTCATCAATCGCCTCGAAATGCGTGGTGCCAGTCTGAACCTGCAGCGCGATCCGGAGGGGCGTAGCAACTGGGCTGATCTGATGGAGCAGACATCGCTGGTTGAGGCGCGCAGCGACGAAGATATCCTGCAGGAGATCGAGGCGGCTGCGCCGGTGGCGGGCTTGCTATCGGTTGGTGAGCTATACGTCGTCGGTGGGCAGGTGAACTGGGTTGATCAGCAAAAAGATCAACATGCCGAGCTGCAGAATCTGTCTGTCAAATCAGGCCGCATAGCCTTGCTCGAACCTTTTGATCTCGCGGTTGAATTCGACGTGACACCTGATGATGGCGCCTTTTCAACCAGCGTATCCGCCAAGGGTTTAGTGGATTTTGATTTGCAGCAAAATCGATTGTTTCTGGACCTCGCGCGGTTACAGACCACCACTAATCTGGCCGACCGGCCGACCAGCCATTTGGGGGCTTCTTTGTCCGGGCAAATGGTGGCAGACATCGCCGCGCAAACGCTGGAAATGCGTGCGCTCGAGGGCGAGCTGGCCGATATCCCGCTGAGCGGCGAGCTTTACATCACCCAAATGTTTGCCGAGCCTGCATTATTCGGCGAGCTTCAGGCGGTCGGTATTGATGGCGCCAATTTACTGGTTGACCTGGGCGTGCGTCTGCCTGCCGGCTTTGATGGCAATCTGCTGCGAAAGGCCAATATCGATGCTCGTTTGCAGTACAGCGCAGGAGAGTTGGCGCTCTCGGAGGTTGTGTTTGAATCGGGTGGCATAACCCTTCACGGGGACTTGCTGGCGGCCAACCTTTTATCGTCACCCGTCTATAGTGGCACATTGCGCAGCGAACGATTTGATGCCCGGCCTTGGGTTGCGGTGCTCGGCTTGCAACTGCCCGGTGATCAGGAACTTTTTGAAAATGTGCAGTTTCAAAGTCAAATTCGCCAGTCGGGGCAACTCCTCGCCCTGAACAAGCTGCAGCTCCAACTCGATGCAATGCAAGTCAGTGGAGACATCGAGATAGCGGATATCCAGTCGACAGTGCGGCCGCTCAACTTTGAGTTGCAAATCAATGAGCTGGATATCGATCGATATCGGCAGATCAATCTGCTGGAAGATGACGAGCCGGCGTGGCCGGCATCCGATGCGCTGGCAGAGTTAATTGATGCATTGCCGTCGTTCGATGTGCAAGGGCAGATGAATTTCGATCTGTTGCGAATAGCCGGAATTGAGCTCAGTAATGTCAAGCTGCCGGTGGTGATCGGAAAAGATCGAATTGAAGTTAAAGAGGCCATCGGCACATTGTATTCAGGCTCTGTTTTCGCCTCAGTGGGCCTCGATTCAAGCCTGGATCCGCCGCGTGGATCTGCCACCATCAATCTCAACGGTTTCGAGCTTGGGCCACTGTTGCGCGATCATCACCGTGACGATAACCCGCTGTTGTCGGGCACCGGCAATATCAACATCGATTTGCACGGGCGAGGTGCTCGTCTGGAGGAGATGATCGACGGTACCAGTGGCGCGCTGTCGCTTAAATTTACGAACGGCTCGTTGTACTTTGTCAGTGTTATCGATGAACTCCGGCGCGCGCGCAGCGAGCTCATTGGTCGATCGGAACTCGACGATCTGACCAACCAGACGACATACACCGAGCTGAATCTGTCCGCTGTGTTCGAGGATCGGCAGTTGCTCAGCGAAGATTTGTCGCTAACTACACCCCTGATGCGAATTACCGGGCTGGGTGAAGTTGATTTCTCCGACGCGCAGCTGGATCTGGCGCTTACCGGGACGCTCACCACCAGCACAGGTCTGGGCAACGATGACCTGGTAATCCTCAACGGGTTGCAGCTGCCACTGCGGCTGCGCGGTGATGTAGCGGCGTTGCGGGATAACTTTAGCGGGCTGAGCAAGAGCGAACTGCGCGCGAGCCTGGGCGATGCATTGATGCAACGACGTGAGGAAATTATCCAGCAGGATCGCGAGTCCCAAGCGCGCCGTGAAGCGCTGCGCGAGTCCGAACTGGAATCCGGCATGCAGCGCGAGCGCGATTCTGTCGAATCGAAAATGGTCAACGAAGTTCCGACCGCTTCCTCATCGAACCGGGCTGCAATCGGAGAAGACGAATTTCGGCGGGCTCTTGAAGATGGCAAGGCGCGATTTGGCAATGACCTCAGTGAAGAGACAAGGCGCGAACTGTCCAATCTGATCGATGATTGAACCGATCGTAAGCGCAGTTGCTGATCCTGCCGGTTTTGCCGAAAAGGTACTGCACTGGTTTGATCGCCATGGTCGCAAGAACCTTCCCTGGCAACGCAATGCGACACCCTATCGGGTCTGGGTATCCGAGATCATGTTGCAGCAGACTCAGGTGACCACCGTCATACCCTACTTTGAACGGTTCGTGACCCGTTTTCCCGATGTCTACGCGCTGGCTCGCGCCAGTCAGGACCAGGTGCTCGAACACTGGTCCGGCCTCGGCTACTACGCTCGGGCGCGCAACCTACACGCTGCCGCGAAAGTGGTTGTCGACAACCATGACGGGCAATTCCCGCCAACCGTAGAAGGCTTGGTGGCGTTGCCGGGTATCGGCCGTTCAACCGCTGGTGCGATCGTCAGTCTTGCGGGTGGCAGCTATGCACCGATCCTGGATGGCAACGTAAAACGGGTGTTGTGCCGGGTGCAATGCGTCGATGGCTGGCCCGGGCAGACAGCGGTGCAAAAAGAGTTGTGGGCGCTGTCCGAGGCGGTCACTCCAGCCAGCAGGACCGGCGAGTTCAACCAGGCCATGATGGATCTGGGCGCCACGCTTTGCACGCGTTCTTCACCGGCGTGTGGTCAATGTCCGCTGCAGGCAGGGTGCAGAGCCAGGGCGTCGGGCGATCCAACTCGCTGGCCCTTCAAAAAACCAAAAGTCAGCAAACCGGAGCGCCAGGCCTGGATGCTGATTGCCTGCGACAGCGATCTCGGCATTCTGCTCTATCACAGGCCGCCAGCCGGTCTTTGGGGTGGCTTGTGGGCGTTGCCAGAGTACCAGTCCCTGCAGGCGCTGCTGGAAGCTGCCGGACAATTTGCTCGTTTCTCCGATGATGCCATACAACAATGGGATGTCGTTCGACACTCGTTTACGCATTTCGATTTAAACATCCATCCGGTATACATAGACTTGAACGCCAACACTTCCTGCACCATCATGGATGGCGACGAAATCGTTTGGTACAGCGGCGGCGCATTGCCAGGTGGCGTAGCCGCGCCCGTTGCCAAACTGCTGAACACCGCCACCGAATCAATGTTTTAAGGAGCCACCAATGGCACGAATGGTCAACTGCGTAAAACTGGGCTGTGAAGCCGAAGGCCTCGATCGGCCTACCTATCCCGGGGATCTGGGTAAGAAGATCTGGCAGAGCGTATCGAAAGAAGCGTGGCAGGGATGGCTTGGACACCAGACGATGCTTATCAACGAGTACCGCCTGACACCCGTTGACCCCAAAGCGCGAAAATTCCTCGAAGAGGAAATGGACAAGTACTTTTTTGGTGGCGGCTCCGCCATGCCGGACGGCTTCGTGCCCGAGGGTGGTTGAGCCGGCTTGTCAGTCAGTAATCACGAAACTTGTCGTGGCGGTGGCAAAAACGCATAGTCGGGCTTGACTCGAACCGCCGCAGTAGGTCTAATACGCGGCTTGATTTACCGTCAGACCGCAACGGGCTGACGAGCGTTGTACATGATGGCCAGGTAGCTCAGTCGGTAGAGCAGGGGACTGAAAATCCCCGTGTCGGCAGTTCGATTCTGTCCCTGGCCACCATTTCCTGAAGTCATCGTCTTCGCGTCTGCCCGGCGCGTCGCCTCAAATATTTTGCCACCTGCCCTCGGGTCATTGCTGATACCGGAAACGCGCACCTGCGTCCAGTGGCGTAGAATCGAGTCGGTCCTCAACCCGGCAATGGCATGACAAGCGAAGACGCTCAAAGCAAATACAACCTGCAAATAATTCCCGTTACCGCGTTGCAGCAAAACGCGATGATCTTCTGGTCTGGCGAGTCAATGCAAGGCGTATTGATTGATCCGGGTGGCGAGGTTGATCGTTTGCTTGCAGCAGTGGAAGAGCTGGGCATATCAATTGTGCAGATCTGGCTGACGCATGGCCACATCGATCATGTGGGTGGCGCCGCGCTGGCACGTCGGCGTCTGGCATGTGAAATAGTAGGTCCACATAAAGATGATCAGTGGCTGCTTGACGAGCTGGCGCCCGGAAAATACGGCATCGACGAGGCTGAACCTTTTACGCCTGACCGCTATCTTGAAGATGGCGATACAGTGACGCTCGACGGTCTGGCATTTCAGGTACTGCACTGTCCCGGTCACTCACCGGGGCATGTGGTGTTTTATCAGCCTGAACTGGCCTTTGTTTTCATCGGTGATGTGCTGTTCAAAGGCTCGATAGGTCGCACTGACTTGCCGCGAGGTGATCACGCGCAGCTAATCGACTCTATCGTCTCAAAACTATGGCCGTTGCCGCGTAACGTTCAGTTTGTACCTGGCCATGGCCCCGCTTCCACTTTTGATGAAGAGCGGCGCAACAATGCCTACGTAGCGGATTCCATTCTAAATCCCGATAGTTGAGAATTACGCGCCGGTTGGCTCGCCCAACTTTTAGTGCCGAATCGTGCGACCGTGACCGTCAGCTGCATTGTCGTGTAAACCTTACACAGCTACACCAGTCCACCCTGCTTACCGGTTCGGTTGCTGGCTTCCATTAGATCAGCGATGTGTCTGGCGTCAGCAAGCTGTGAGATTTTATGTGGCGGGTGTTTTTCGAAGACGGTGATGCTCGTATTTTCGAAGTGCTCGGGTAGTGGCTGGTCGAGTTGCAGATGTCGAGCGACAATCTCCTTGATGACCAGCCCATGGCTCACAACGGCAAGTGTCTGCGCGCTGCCTGCGGCGAACTCCAAAATTGACGCGAAAGCAATTGCTACTCTTCGCCGGAATTGCGTCCACGATTCACCATTCGGAGGCGAGTAATTGCTGGCCATCGGATTGACGGACAATTCGCTGTAGCGCTTGCCGCGCAGATCGCCAAAATTGCGTTCGTGCAGTAGCGTGGAGAATTGCACCGGCAACTGTAACGCCAGTGCGATCGCCTCAGCCGTTTGGGCAGCTCGCTTCATATCACTGCTGAAAATAGTATCTACGCCGGACCCCCGAAGGCTGTTAGCCAGATGGGCAGCCTGCTGCTCGCCAAGTTCACTTAGCGGCGTGTCAGGTGGTTGCAGGGTCTTGGAACGATTGAGGTTGGTCTCGCCGTGGCGGATCAGGATTATGGTCATTGAGAATGATCCAGCAGGTTTAGCCAGCGGCAGAAGTTGAGCTTACAAGGACATGAGTAAAATTGAACGGAACTCCTGACGCACTGTTGCAATGGCTGTGGGCATCGTATCCTGCGCTGCGCCGGCCGGCATAAAACATCGCAGGCCCGGCTTGTAACATTGCGCAACGTCCAGAAAACCGGAATCATGCGAAATTTGTCGCGATCCGCGCGGTGACTGGTCAGGGAATTGGCGACATCCACCAACAATCGTGTAACATTCCTGCATGGTGTGGTGTGGGACTATAATGCGCCTGTCCCTCATCATGGGCTGCCGGCAGGGAGGTGTGTCAGTCTTAGGTGAATAATGGTGAGATCCGAGATAACAAGATTACTAGATTTCCTTAATGCGTACAGTCAACGATTTTCCCGATATTGATCCGAGCGACCTCGTCGATTCAGTCAATACGCAACAACCCGCGAGATTCAGCAAATGGGCTTTGGGTGCCGCATTTGCCCTTGGGATACCGCTGGTAGCGTTTGCGTTGGTGCTCGGCAGTCTGCCGGAGATGTCTCCTGCCGAGATAGTGCAGATGGAAGGCTATGCCGGACGCGCACAGGCATCGTCCGGGCAAGAGGTCGCACAAGCATCAGAACAGGCAGCTTTGCAGGAAGTTGAAATCGAAGGCTTTGAATTGGCTCCGGCTGATCCCGTAGAGCCTGTTGTCAGCGCAGTCGTTGAAGACAGCAGTTTTCGAGAAATAGCCGCCGCGACACAAGCGGTCGAGAAATCACTGAATGCTGCCGTGACGGCACCGGATACAGAAAACTATCCCGTTCTTCAGGTGAAAAAACAATACAGCAATGTGCGCTCTGGCCCCTCCACCGGCGACTCGATCATTACTTCACTCGAGGTGGGTAGTACGGTCACTGTGTTCAACCGCAGTGGTAACTGGCTGCAGGTCGGTTTAAATGATGGATCTGCAGTAACCGGCTACATTCACAAGTCGTTACTTGGGATAGTCTCGCCCGGCGCGAACTGACGCTGCAGTTCGCGCATTGCCGCATCGCTGAGATTTGTCTCCTAGCTGCGTACCAGCATCCACCTCTCGCTGGATACGAACAAGCCGTTCATAAACAGCTGGTGATCTACCGTCAGTTGATCGTCAAGTAAATTTATCACCTTGATCTCATGAATCAGGCGTGAGCTGTTCACTTTATTGTCACACGGCGTATCCGATCCCGCGTAGAGTGCATCTACGCAAGTTGCACGGTAGGGAAACCGTATCACGTCTTCGAAGATGGGATCTCGCGGATCGCCATTGCGCACTCTATATTTGTGATCGAACTTTATACTGGTGGGAGACAGGAACTCTATCGAGTAGTTTCGCCACTTGGGAGCGTTGCGTCGCTTCAACTCAGGCGCAAGGTAAAGTCTGGTCAGTTTGACGCTGCGTTTGTCTGATTTTTCTGCTTCCAGCTTCAGCGCGCCGTTGTACTTGTGAATCACCTCGGCATCTATCTTGTAATGTGCCGTCTCGGCAGTACTGTTCGAGTAATGACCGGTACAGTTCACTGCCGAAGACTGCCCTCGCCATTTTCCGCCGAGGAGTTCGGCAAGCTCGAAAACCCTCTCTACAGGTTCGTCGTTCAATGCGCGACCGGTATCCAGATGAAAATAGGTTTCAGCGTTTTGCGTGTAACCGTCTGCATAGGTGTTGCAGGCGTGGACAGTATCCGCGGAAAAGCTCTGTGTGCTGAAAAGTAAAGCAGTTGAGGCAAGTGCCAAAGGCCAGATTCTAGTCATTAGCCGAACTTCCTTCACCGGGAGGGTGGGGTGGTTGGGCTAGGGACCATACCTCGATCGGTAGCGATGTGTTCTGAACGTGTTATCACAACCATCTTTCGTGCTGTGAAAGCATTCACGTTAGGGTGATTCGAACAGCCACGCTACTATTGCATGATTTTCCAAAATGTGGAATTACGTCAAGGCCGCCGTTTGCGAATTGGTCTAGCATGACAGCGCTGCGTGCGCTAATGGCGCAAAACGCGGTAGCAAGCAGAACCGGGTGGCCCTCACTTTGGCGGTATGCGGTGAAATGTTACCTACCAATTGTATCCGGCTTGGGAGAACACCCAATGAGCAATGAATTTCTAGAACGGCTAAAGAATGGTTCTTTAACGCAAATCGATCAACACTGCGAGATGCGCAACGACCTGGCTCCGGCGGCAAATCGACTGGCCCGTGGTGTTGCGGTTGGCGATGACTGGAAAGACTGGGAGCTTGCGCCTGAGTGGTCTGCCGAGAGCAGTCTCAAACAGAAAACTGATGAGCAACTTATTGGCGGGGCAAGTGCTGACAAACTACGTGGCGCGATTAACATGCTGGAACGGAGCGAGTAACGCCGCAGCACTGATTTGCGTGCAAACAAAAACGCCGGCTGATGCCGGCGTTTTTACTGTTACCTTAAGGTGGTGTTAACCCGACTTTCGCAAGCGGGCAGCATTGACTGCTGACGAACGATCGATCTGGGCTCGCACTTTCACATCGCTTACCTCTGGAATCTCGGGCAGCTGCTCTGCCTTCTGACGCTCTGCCTCAAGCATCGATTCGAGTTCGACAATTCGCGCCAGCAAGCTCTGTCCTGCCATGCGACGCTCTTCGGAAAGCAGCATTTCCAGCTTACTTATTCGGGCTCGAAGTTCGGCTTCCAGTGACTGATAGTCGGCCAACTGTTCGCTGAGATCCACACCCTTTGCAGTGGCATCTGCCAGGTCTGCAGTTTTCAGATTTAACTCTGCCTGCAGGCCGGCAATCTCTTTCTCCAGCCCGGCGCGCGCATTGTCATGTGCATCACCTTGTATGGCCATCGCGTTCTGCAGGTCTGCCAGTTGTTGCTTTGCGCCAGAGGCTTTGTCCTTTGCGGACGCAACAGCTCGCTCAGAGTCTGCCAGTTTCTGGCGCGTGTCGGCTTCAGCCTTGCGCAGTGCGTCAAAGTCACGTTGCAGATCGCCGTACTTGCGCTCATTCTCGGTGCGGGCGGTGTTTGCCTCCATCGCGGCGAATTTCTGCTTTTCTCGAGCATCGTTAAGCTCGGCTGCTCTTTGCTCAAGTGAGTTGATCTTTTGCTGTGCATCGGCCTGTGCATCGGCCAAAGCTTTTTGAAGATCTGCAATCTCGCGACGCAAAGCGGCTATATCATTCTGCGCGGCTGAGTTTTGCTGCTCGAGCTTAGCCTTTTCGGCCTGTTGTGCGGCGATCTCACGATTCAGTGCGTCCAGTCTGGCAGTAGCCTGTGCCAGTCGTTCGTCTGCATGCGCCAGCTGAGCATCTTTCTCAGCGATGCTGCTCTGGGCCGAGTTGTCGGCCAGGCGCAGCGCGTTGATGTCTTGCATCAGGCCAGTCTTGTCGGCCTGTGCCCGGGCTGACGCCGCCATGCTGTCCTTGATTTGCTGCTCGAGTTCGCGCTGGTGTCGCTCAGCTTCAGCAGCCGATTGATTGCGGTCGCTCAGCTCGCGGCGCAGTGCTGCGATATCAGCATCCTGCCGATCAAGATCATCGTGGGCTTGTGCAAGTGCATCTTTGATTGGCGGAATCGACTGTTCCGAGCGGCGCAGTCTCTGTCGCAACATTGACTCCGCTTTGGCTGCTTTGAAGCGCCGTAGCAACCAGCCGAAAATTCCGCTGAGTATTGAGGCAACTGCCAACAGTGCCAGTACCTGGGTGATGAGATATATCATATTTGGTGGCTCCTGGGAGTTCGCTGTTTAGTCGGCAGAGTTGGTAGAGATAACAGATTCATCGGCGCTTGCAGACGCAGGTTCAGTTGACAGGTGTATTTCAACCCGGCGATTTCTGGCTCGTCCTTCAACTGATTCGTTGCTGGCAACAGGTCTGAACTCGCCGTATCCGAATGCTGCGACAAGCTCCTCGGAGATGCCCAGATCAGTCAGGTGGCCACGAACGGTGTCAGAACGTCGCTCACTCAATCCCTGGTTGTAACCTTCACCACCAGTCACATCGGCATGGCCTTCGACCAGCACCTGGCTGATCTGGTTAACACATACGCCATTGACGACCGATGCTACAGCGTTGAGTTTGCCGTGGTACTGCTCTTCGATGTTGTAGTGATCAACTTTATAATTGAGCGTGCTGTTCTGCATGGTGTTGAAAATCGCTTCGCGGCATTCATGGGTCACATGGAGATACGGATCAACAGTGATGTTGAGCATCACTTCAAGTGGTTCCAGCACCGGGCTGCGGGTGTCGATCAACTGCTCGATGGCGGTGCGGCGGTCGGTGTCGCTGACTACGCCTTTAAGAATGAAAAACTTGTCAGTGATGTGCAGATCGCCTTTGCTCAGCTGGGTAAGCGCGGCGATACCGGTCTCAACTTTCTGCGGGCTGAAGGCTAGTGGCTCGGCACCAGTCTCTATTCCATCGCGAGCAATCGTGGTATCGAGAGGCAGGGCAGCAGGTATTGCGTCGAGTAAATCGAGAACTTCTTCGCTATCGACGATACCTGTAAGTTTGAGGTCACCTTCTGTGTAACGACCCTTGAAGTCAAAGGTGCGTTCCGGAAGTGGTTCGGGCGGGATGACCACATCAATAAGGTTGGCCGTTTTGCGTACGCCCCAAACGTTGTCCGCAATCTGCTCGATTTCGGTGGATTTCTCGTCCGACTCAACCGTGCCGAGAAGTGTGACGTCTCTACCGTCAACATCTATAGACACGTCGGGCTGGTATTTGGCTAAAACGATGTTGGAGCGTTGGGCTATATCTTGTTCTATTCTATCGGTATAGACGGTCGCGCCTACCCAGTAGACGATCCCCAAGAGTAAACCCAAAACCGCGAGTGATAGTAATCGCATATTATTCAACCGACTATGTAGGTATGTTTAAGTACTGGCTCTACATACGTAACGGTTGGCTGGTTGAATCCTTTATCGACCCCGAGATAAATTGGCGCACTCCAGCGCCAGTAGCTTCAACTTGCTTGCTGACGTGCCTGAATAGTGTTTTAAAAACAGCAGCTTGATTTTGTTTGTGACACCTGCAACTACTATCGATTTTGTGGTCTGTTCAGTCGTGATTATTGTGGTTAGCCGGTATTTTGGCGTCAAATCGTCAACTGTTCATTGATATGACTACTTTAACCAGCAGTGCAATCAGCAACAGAAAAATAATGGTGCCGATGACCCCGGCAATAATAAAATGAGATGCCTTGCCATTAGAGAAATCACGCTCTCTATTGGCATTCGACTGGACTCCAAATGCAGCCGCCGCGACACTCTTGATTGTGCTCAGCAAACCGGTACCTGTCGGTTGTGATTGCTCGCTCATGCGAATTTCTCCGGTGGGGTGAACATTTGCGCGGGTTACGCTAAAAGCCATTTCCTGTTAAGAACTGTGTGCGATAACCGGATAGGTCTGATGGGTACTTGTAAACAGGGTAGTTATACTCATACTATATATAATGACTGAAAAAACAACAGGATGGATGCTATGAGGCGTCTCTGTACAGCGCTGTTGGTACTATTGCTGCCATTGACTGTAACGGCCGGTGATACACAAGTTGCCGATCCAGGCGTGGCAAATGATGAAGCCGTCTGGGATCCACTCGAGAAGTACAATCGCTGGATGTTTGGTCTCAATCGACAGATTGACGACATTGCACTTAAACCGGCGGCCGAAAAGTATCGCGAGTATGCGCCTGATCTTCTCAAACTGGGGATCCGAAACTTTTTTAGCAACATTGATGACATTGGCGTGCTGGCAAACTCCACGTTGCAGGGAAAAATGGATCAGGCACTCGACGATTCTGCTCGACTGGCGATCAATACACTAGTCGGGATTGGCGGGGTAATTGATGTAGCCACCATGCTCGATTTTGAAAAAAGTAACGAAGATTTTGGCCAGACTTTTGGCTACTGGGGTGTGCCGGAAGGGCCTTACATTGTGCTGCCATTGTTGGGGCCGCGAACATTGCGCAGTGCTACTGGTACTGCACTGGACACCTGGCTTCAGGTTGAAGCCCTGGGTGCAGTGAGCGAAGCCTCTGCCGGTCAGGATTTGGTCACAGAGCTTATGGCCATGAAGCTGATCGATGAGCGAGAGCAACTTCTGGCAAAATCGGCACTGCTGGATCAGGCTGCGCTCGATCCCTACACCTTCACTCGCGATGCCTATCTGGCCTACCGTCGCTGTCTGGTAGAAGATTGCGACAAGATTGACTATGTGCCGAATACCGTTGAGGAAAATGAAGGGTCATCCGGGGCCGAGCCACTGTCTGATGGAATTCCGGCGTTGCCTCGTCAGGATGAAATTGATCTGCTCGACGAACTGGATTGAACAGCGTCCGGCAAAATCAGGAACCCATTGAAGTTTGTGCAGCAGCGCTTTGTCGCAACGGCAGGCTGCTTGCACTGCGTCGTTCCGCCGAGCAAGTGATGGCTGGTTACTGGGAACTGCCGGGTGGCAAACGGGAGGCTGGCGAGAGTAATGCCCAGTGCCTTCAGCGCGAACTGAAGGAAGAGCTGTCAATTTACATGGAACCAGGAGAATATCTTGGCTGCCACCGCTATGCCTATCCGGACAAGACGATCAGTCTGTCTGTATTTTTGGTCACGCAATGGAGCGGCGACTTGCACCTCTCGGTGCACGACAGGCAGCGTTGGTTAGCCCCGCATCAGTTTAGTGAACTGCAGTGGGCACCAGCAGATATTGCACACCTTCCCGAGATTGAACGTCGATTGAGCACTGGCTCCTGACTTTGTTCATCTACACGTCCAGCCCACAAGTCTTTCATCGTGGTGAGCTGGTATGTTTTTACTCTGGTGTCGATTCGTCGTCATGTAGTGCCAGAAATCCCTTCGTCTGCCTTGCCCAAAGACTGGCGTAAAGACCGTTTGCGGCGATTAGTGAGTCGTGCGTTCCCTGTTCAACAATCTGCCCCTGATCCATGATTACCAATCGATCCATTGCGGCGATTGTGGATAGACGATGTGCGATTGCTATAACAGTCTTGCCCTGCATCAGCGAGTAGAGGCTGGCCTGTATTGCTGCTTCTACTTCTGAATCGAGGGCTGAAGTCGCTTCATCCAGTACCAGTATTGATGCGTCTTTCAGCAGTACGCGTGCAATGGCAATGCGTTGGCGCTGGCCACCGGACAGTTTAACCCCCCGCTCACCGACCTGGGCCTCGTAGCCGATGCCACCCTTCGGGTCGCTGAGTTGCGTAATGAAATCGTGTGCCTCTGCTTGTTTGGCCGCATCGATCATTTGCGTATCGGTCGCACTGGCATTGCCGTAAAGGATGTTTTCTCTGACCGTGCGGTGGAGCAGCGAAGTATCCTGGGTGACCACGCCAATGCTTGCTCTGACACTATCCTGAGTTACCTCGCGAATGTCCTGATCGTCAATCAGGATTCTGCCTGCCTCAACATCGTGAAAACGCAGCAACAGGTTGACCAGTGTCGATTTGCCTGCGCCGGATCGGCCAACCAGGCCCACTTTTTCTCCTGGCTGTATAACGAGATCCAGATTTTGCAGCACGCGTTGCTGATTGCCATAATTAAAGCCGACAGCATCGAATTGAATGCGGCCCTGGCTGACTTGCAACGAGCTTGCGTTAGCCTGATCCAGGATATCTCGGGGCTGGGCAAGGGTTGCTGCGCCATCCACAGTGGTGCCCAGATGTTCAAATAGTGCAGATACTTCCCACATGATCCAGTGAGACATTCCATTGAGTCGCAAGGCGAGGCTGATCGCAATAGCAATTGCGCCTACGCTGATTGACTCATTCATCCATAGCGCAATGGAAATCGCGGTAATCGAAAAAATCAGCAGGTAGTTGAGTGCTTCCACACACAGGGTGATGCCGGACGACAACCGCATTTGGCGGTGTACGGTGTGCAGAAACTCCTGCATGCCGTTTCTTGCGTAATCAGCTTCGCGCTGAGAGTGGGAGAATAGTTTTACCGTTGATATGTTCGTGTAGCTGTCGACGATACGGCCTGTCATCAGGGAGCGTGCGTCTGCCTGCTCGGCCGATACGCGTTTGAGCCTTGGCACGAAGTACAATTGAACCATCACATAGAAAATCAGCCACACCAGCATTGGCACCATTAGCCATGTGCTGGCCTGCCATACCATCAATAGCATTGCAGTAAAATAGACCAGCACATAGACGAATACATCCAGCAGCTTCATCACTGCCTCGCGAATCGACAGTGATGTTTGCATTACCTTAGTGGCAATTCTGCCGGCAAAGTCATTCTGGAAAAATGAAACACTCTGTTTGAGCAAATAACGGTGGGCAGCCCAGCGGATCGCCATCGGGTAGTTGCCAAGCAATGTCTGGTGTGTGATCAGGGTGTGTAACACGGCGAGAATCGGCATCGCCACCAGCAGTACAACCGACATCGCCAACAGGGTATCTCCCTCATCGGCCAGAAGCGTATCGGGGTTCTTGTCCACCAGCCAGTCAACCAGTTGCCCCAGAAAGCCGAACAGCATCACTTCCAGTGCGGCCAGCGCGGCGGTGCAAATGGCCATTGCGAGCAGCGGCCACTCCATGCCTTTAGTGTAGTGCCGGATAAAGGGTCCGAGACCGGCAGGAGGCTGCTCCGGTTCTGTCTCCGGGAAGGCCGAGACCAGATTTTCAAAAAAATTGAGCATTGTCGGGTGCGATCGATAGAGTGTGAAGGCTGTTCGGGTTGAGGCACGGTCGAGCGAGCACTTCGCAATCGGTGCGATCTGGCTGCATCAAATTACCCTGTCGGGCTTGCGTGTTCGGGAAAACCTCTGCTAAAGTTCGCGGTTATCGGTGTGTGGCGCAGCCTGGTAGCGCACTTCGTTCGGGACGAAGGGGTCGGAGGTTCGAATCCTCTCACACCGACCAACCTTGATAAACCCCGTTACCTCTCCATTACCCCATTCGACGTCGTTAGTGGAGATGCTCCGGGCTCTGCTCGTGATTGCTGTCGTTAACCTGCACGATGGCACTGGCCAGCATATTGACCATACAGATCGAGCAGTCGAAGTTCGCCGTTACAATTTCTCCCATCAGGTTGCCATCCTCCATTGCGCCCTGGGGGAATTCTGCCACAACCATCACCCTGGCTTCCGGATCATCAATCGCCTCCAGCAACTGCTCCAGTGCGTCGGAAATTCTTTTCTGCTGAGCGTCGGTCATTGTCGTCCTGTGTTTTTAGTAGGGCAGGTATGCTGGCCGAACAATATCACAGGCCTCCACTCAGATGCGTCGAGCGAGCAGGCATCGAGTTCGGGATACCTCGAGCGCAGTAATGGCAAACATTTACTATAGGTACGGTAAAATGTTGCTGTCCAAATACATCCCATTGAGAGGTACTGTGCATGTCGGAGTCGACTGAGAGCAGTCAGGAGCCGTTTCGTTTTTTTGATAACCGCGAAAAGTATTTGCTCTTCGTCACCACTACCAGTGAAAAATGGGCTATCGCCAAACGAATAAATGAAGAACTTGAGCGCCTGAAACCGCGCCCGCCGGCAATGAGAATCTTTGATGCGGGCATGGGGGATGCCACGGTCCTGTCGCATGTATTGCGGGCAATGCACCATCAATTTCCCGATATCCCTTTTCTGGTGGCGGGCAAGGAAATCAGTATGGAGGATGTCAGGCTGGGGTTGGAGAAAATGGCCGACCGTTTTGCCGAACATCCTCAAATGGTGCTTGTTGTCACTAACATGCGCTATGTCGAAGCCCCGGAACTCTATCCACAGCAGGCCGATGACCAGCGATCGCTGAAGCGATGGGACATTCCGTTAAAAGGCAACACCGCCAAGCATTTTGATGCGCAGCTGCGCGATCTAACTGAAATATTGCGTGATGGCTGGCAAACTCGCGCCAGCGAGAAAACCGGCAATCCGCTGTACGTACACCCTTCCATGATCGTGCTCTATCGCGAGGATCAGGAGTTCGTGCTCGATTCGGTAATTCCAGATCATGGGCCGATGAAAGAAGGCTATGATCTGGTGTTGTGCGCGCAGCCTTATCGTTCCCGTCAGCCTGCGGATGTCAAGGTCCGAACCGTGGTTGCGCCGCTAGCAAGGAGCCTGGCGCCGAATGGTCGAATGGTGGTGGTGCAGTCCACTGGTTATGACCCGGGTATGGAGATAATCCGTAACATATGGCCTGAGGAAAATCCGTTTCGTACCCCGCGACACGACATCATTGAAGCGCTGAAAGCCCATCTTGATGAGGGCGGTGAGCTGTCCTGTAGTGGCTATGCTGATGAGGGATCGTTGTTCAAGTACCACTTGCATGCGTTACCCGAGGAGCTCTCGCACATTGGCACGTCCACTTTGCTGGCAGCCTGGAATGCAGCGGTTTACGTGGCGCAAATCGAGGATCATCGAATTGCAGATGTCATGAGTCGGGCAGAGTACCTTGATGCTACCCGTGCTGTACTTGAGAAACACGGTGGGCTTTGGTTCCTGAATGAGTCGTTTATCGTCACGCGCGACTGCTAGTGGACCACATAAAAAATAAACGCGCGTGTTTACACTAGTCATCCAATAGTCTGGCTAGTGTGTCGTAGCTGTCTACAGCAAAGTCAGTTGATGCCGGCCAGCTATAGCTTGCCTCGGTATCGAAGTGGACCGTCGCGACATTGGCTCTTTTTCCTGCTTCCAGATCGAAAAGATAGTCGCCAACCATAACAGTAGCGTTTGCTGAAGCTTGCCAGCGATCCATAAGCAGAAGAATTCCGGCAGGATCAGGTTTGGGCGAGCAGTCATCTCTGGCCAGCACTGCACTGTCGTCAAAAAAACGTGCCAGATCGGCGGCTGCCAGCGTGGCATGCGCAATGTCGCCTGCGTTGCGGGTTAAAATGCCGAGTTGGCAATTGCGTTGTTGCAGCCGGGCTAGAAATTCTGCCGCTCCCGGCTGTGCAACACCGCTGGCTGCGAGATCCATCTCAAGGGCATGGAGTTTTGCGTGAGTTTTTTTAGCCGCGTTGTCCGGCATGGCAGCGATTGCCTCCAGAATCGGCTGACCTTCGTCAATATTCAGTTCTGCCCGGATCGCGTCAAAATCGTGCACCGGTACAGTCAGAGTGCCGTCCATATCGAAGATCCAGTGCGTGTGGTGCGCGAGTGTTGTCATTTCGGTACTCGATTGTGAGGATTGTTGCAGCTGATGTGCGGGGAATAGCCGCGCCTGATCAGCTGTTTTAGTGCGTTCCGGATGCGCGGCAGTGCAATGGTATTTCGCGTGCAGTGAAGGCGCAATTGGGTATAGTAGGTGACCTTACCATCGGTGTGAAATTTAAGTCATGACCCTGAACATTGGCATCATTGGCACTGGCCGAATTGCCCATACACAGCTTGCCCCGGCACTTGAGCAGGTGCAGGGTGCTCGTCTTTGGAGTGTGTTGAGCCGCGAAACTGCGAGGGCAGCAGAATTCGCCGCACAGCACGGTGCGCGCGCGCCGGTAAATGCCTATGAATCGCTCGATTCCATGCTGGAGGATCCCAGCCTGGACGGTGTAATCATTGCCACCCCTGATGCATTGCATGCCAGCCAGGCGATCGCCGCTGCAAGGGCGGGAAAGCATATTTTGCTTGAAAAACCAATGGCGACGACAGCTGAAGACGCGCGAGAAATAACCGACGTCTGCAAACACGAAAAAGTTGAACTTGGTCTTGCCTATCACCTGCGCTGGCATAACGGGCACAGGAAAATTGCATCGATGCTACACGACGGTGTGCTCGGCGAGCCACGTTATGCGCGAGCCCTTTGGACCTGGCAGGCGGAGGACAACAGCAACTGGCGGGCACATGAAACGCTGGGTCGCTGGTGGAGTCTGGCCGGCGTGGGTACGCACTGCATCGATTTGATGCGCTGGATGCTGTTGCCGGTGTGTGGCGAGGTGACTCGGCTGGGCAGCGTGGTCGACAAAAGTACCTATGGCGGTCCGCACGATGAAACGGCAAGCGTGTCGCTGCAGTTTGGCGATAAGGCAATCGCCGACATCACTACGTCGGTGATGTTTTCAGCAACCTCGCGATTCGAGCTTCATTGCACGCAGGCATCAGTCATTGCAGAGGGCACGCTCGGTCCGGACGGTGGCGGTACGATCACAATAAACAACGCGCCGCTCGACTTCGAGGTTAAAAACCCCTATGTGGGTGAAGTGCAGAATTTTGTTGATGCTATCGAGGGGCGCGATCGTATAGCGGTTCCCGGTGTAGAAGGGCGACGCAACGTAGAGCTATTGCTAAAGGCCGCTCGGTGATATCGCACGTTGATCGACGTTACCCTGGAATAATCCGCTCATGATGGACTTGCAGAGCAGGCTTTCAACAGCACTTGATATTGCCAATCGTGGTGCTGCGTTAGCGCGAGAGCATTTTGATCGGTTCGATGAATTGAAAGTCGAGAGTAAGGGTTTGCAGGATTTTGTCTCGCAGGCCGATCGCGAAGTTGAACAGCTAATACGCGAAGCTTTGCAGGAGGCATTTCCAGACGATGGCATCATCGGCGAGGAGTTTGATGATGTGGCGGCCAGGAACGAGTTCGTGTGGGTGATTGATCCAATTGATGGCACGGCAAATTTTGTCAGCGGAATTCCCCACTGGTGTGTTGTGCTGGCTGGCACTTACCAGTCACGCGCTGTGGTTGCTGTTATCGTTGACCCTTGCGCCGGTGAAGTCTGGACAGCAATTCGCGGTCAGGGTGCGATGCTCAACGGCAGGGCGTTGCAGGTATCCCGGTCAGTCAGTTTGTCTGTGGGGTCGGTGGGTGTGGGTTATAGCAAGCGACAGCCGGTATCGAAGGTCGTTGCAGTGATAGATCGGTTGGTTAATGAGGGCGGGGTGTTCTTTCGAAGTGCATCGGGTGCGTTGATGCTGGCTTACGTGGCGGCTGGCCGGTTGATTGGTTACGTGGAGCCACACATGCACCCGTGGGACTGTGTTGCGGCACTTCTGCTAATAGAAGAGGCGGGTGGGCAGATACAGCAATTTGAGCCACAGGAAATGCTTGAGTACGGCGGGCAGATCATCGCGGCGTCTCCCGGCGTTTACGATGCGTTGCACAAGATGGCCCGAGAGTGTTTTGGACCACCATCTGGCAATACTGCTTAGTGCGTGCCGAAAAGGCTGCACCCGCAAAGGTTATCTATCGCTGCACTATTGCAGTCCACCAGTGATTTTCAGGTAATCCTCAAGCAGGCTATCCACATCTACCGCAGTCGCGTAGCGCTTGTTGCCAGGTTTGTCGGCAATGGCGGTGGTGCGGCCAATTTCCTCACCTTCGGTGGTGACGCTGAAGTTGGACGTGCGGGTGGTGTACCACTGCGGATTGGCGGCATAACAGATAGCCAGTAGATCGTGCGGACAACAGCCGTTAAATCCGTTGCGAGACTGGTAGAAATCGACGTAGAACTGTGAGGCGTCGCGAAGGAATCCTCCGCATTGAGGGGATTGCTGTGCCAGTGTATCCAGAAATTCCGGGCTGAAGATAACCTGGTGTGTGACGTCCAGGCCGTGCAGCGTCACAGGCCACTTAGCGTCAAGCACCTGCTTTGCCGCGTGTGGATCGTTCCAGATATTTGCCTCGGCATAGGGCGATACGTTTCCCGCGACCTCGACAGCTCCACCCATGATGATAACTTCGGCCGCAAGCTCGGCTATATCCGGTGCCAGTTGCAGTGCCTGTGCGATGTTGGTAAGCGGACCAATGGGTATCAAACTGACCTCTCCCGGGTGCTGACGCACGATTTCCACGATCAGTTCTGCCGCTGAACGCGAATCTGCCTGGCGGGCGGGGGGCGGCAGATCAACATTGCCAAATCCGTTTTTTCCGTGCACGAAATCGGCAACCGGATGAGGTTTAATCTGCAATGGTTGATGCTCACCCTGTGCAACGAGCGCCGTCGACCCTGTCAATTCGCATAATTGAAGTGCATTTTGCGTCGCGAGCTCAACCGATACATTGCCGAATATAGTAGTGAGCGCCAGTAGCTCAAGTTGTGGGTGGGCCATTGCGTAGCACAGCGCCTGGGCGTCATCTATACCCGGATCTGTATCGATAATAATTTTCTTCATGGGCGAGTCTTTTTCGGGTTGCCTGCGTTGAGTTGACTGCTGCGATTATTAAGGTGGGGATTGTGTCATGTATCTATGCGTACACTATAGCTGCAGGTCGTATCGGTTCATCAGAATATCGTTTTGCAATCGCAATAGCGCAGCCAGCGTGATGCAGTCGGTGACTGATCCATCGGCGGCCATTTCAAATGCTTCGTCGAGTGGCAGGCGGCGGATCGCCAGATCTTCGGTTTCATCGGGTGTTGCCTTGCCAGCGCTTAATCCGGTCGCGAGAAATACATGGCCCGATTCGTTGGTCACTGAATTGGATGTGTGGACTTTCATCAGGTGTTGCCAGTGGCGGGCGACCAGGCCGGTCTCTTCCCTGAGTTCGCGTTTGGCGCCATCCAGAGGGTCATCGTCCAGCGGCGAGCCACCCATCGGAATTTCCCAGGAGTATTCATCAATGGCGTAGCGGTACTGACCGACCAGCCAGGTGTAGCGTTGCGAATCGACCGGGATGATGCCAATAGCCAGTCCCTTGAACTCGACAACGCCATAGATACCGCGGCCTCCGCCTGGATTTATCACATCGTCTTCGCGTACAGAGATCCAGGGATTGTCGTAGACGGGGCTTGTACCCAGAGTGCGCCAGGGGTTGTCTTGCTTACTCATGCCAAATGCTGCCGACAACAAATTGCGTTGCCCGCTCGGCGGGTCGTGTAAAGTTCGGCGTCGCTTTCATCGTGTGGTTGCTGCATGCGTTTCACCTGGTTTGGACTTTACTGCGGATTGATGCTGAGCATTTCGGCTTTTTCAACCGATATTCTGTTGCCTGCTTTACTCGATATGAGTCGGGATCTTGGGGTGTCAGCACAACAGCTTCAAATGTCTGTTCCAGCTTACATGGTTGGCCTGGGGCTTGCGCATCCATTGTTTGGCGTGCTGGCCGATCGGATCGGGCGTAAACAGGCAATCTTCGTTGGCCTCGCGCTATATATGCTGGGTACCATCGTAATGGCTTTGTCGAGTCAGATAGGGGCTATTCTCGCCGCGCGGGTGTTGCAGGGCTTTGGGGCTGCTGCAGCACCAGTCGTTTGCAGGGCGATGATACGTGATCGATTCAGGGGTAAAGATCTGGCGCAGAACATGGCGATTGCCAGTATGTTTTTTGCCCTGGGTCCGATGATAGCGCCGCTGTTGGGACACGTGATAAATCAGTTTGCCGGATGGCGTGCGTTGTATGGATTTTTGTTGCTGTTCAGCATGATTATGTTCTGGGCGACTGCCAGGCAAGCAGAAACACTGCCGCAGGGGCAGAGACGCAAGATTGAATGGCGCTCGATTCGGGCAGATGCGGCAGCGATTTTTAGCAACCGGCAGTCGCGTTACTTCATTATCGCCTCGGCTTTTTGCTCCGCAACGATTCTCTCGTTTCTGACACAGGCGCCTATTGTTTACGAGCGTGATCTGGGAGCCAGTAGTGGCCTGTTTGCGAAGATGTTTGCGATATCTGCCACGGGTATCATCATCGGGCAGATAATCAATCACCGTTTGATTGCGCTTATTGGTGCGCTGCGCAGCGCGCTGGCTGCATCGATGTTGATTGCTCTAACCGCCATAACTATTCTGGTGGCCAGTCTGACCGGCGCGCTGACTCTGATCGGGCTGAGCGCGATGATGTTCGTTTTTAATATGGCCTATTTAATCGTCTACTCAAATTTCGTCAGCCTGGCGCTCGACCCTCACGGTGAGCGCGCCGGTTTGGCCGCCGCGCTGTTCGGGCTGGTTGGATACATTGGCGGATCGCTGCTCGCTGCATCGATCGCATGGCTAAGCCACGGGCAGCTCAAGGGCTGGTCGATAGGATTTGCGGTACTCGCGGTAATAATTCTTTTCAGTTGTTTGCATTGGCAGCGCGGTGTTACGCCTGCCAATGGCTGATTTTGCTTTCCGGGTCGGGTCGGGCGCGCTCCGTGGGAGGCTCGCTCTTGGCACCGATGTAGATAAATCCGGCGACCTGGTCCTGTTGTGGTTTACCTCCGAGCGCGCGAATGATGTCGACGTCATAGGTGAGCCACTCGGTGATCCATTGTGCGGCGTAGTCCAGTGCCTGAGCGGCATTGAGAAGCTGCATGCACACCGCGGCACTCGATAGCTGCTGTTCCCAGAGTGGAATTTTGTGCGGCACAGTGGGCGTACACAACACGGCAATGACGCAGCCGGCACGTTGCAGGCGCGACGCTTCAACTTCCTCGATCACGTCGGAGAAAGGTTGATTGTCAGCCGCTGCACGGCGCCGGGCGGCAGGTACCACCACCTCTTCACCAAATTTGCGGCGCATTTCACCACTGATAACGACAATCTGCCATGGCTGCACGTTCGAATGGTCTGGAACTCGCAAACCGCAGTTTAGAATCGTTTGGAGGTCGGAAGGGCTGGGCGCCTGGTCGATCATTTTCTTGGCGACGACGGAGCGACGTTGCTGCAGGAACTGAATAGTGGTGTTTGGCATGTGACCTATCGTTAAATTTGCTGTTTGCGGTGGCCGTACGGTTGGTATTGTACCTTTGTGGGATGTTGAGTGGCGCATCAGGGCAGGTTGAAGGTTTGAGGTGTGCCAGAATGCCAATCGACAACAGCCAGTTACAGTCTCGAAATTTCCGCATCCGGCGTTGATTTGCGGCTTATTACCGATCTTAATTCGCGGTGCGGCTACAGCGCAGTCGTGCGTGGTTTGGTCTGGAGAATCAGGGCCTAAATGGTCTGCTCCAAAATGAAAAGTGATATCAGGCAGATGTGATGGACAAAATAAAAAATAGTGAAACCAAAGTGGCTCGCCCTGTCAGAGCGAAGCCTCTCAATAGTCGTGAGCGCTTGCCCCGAAAGCTCTGGCTGAATTCTAACAAACCCGTTCGGGCAGAGAACGATGAGGAAAACTCCTCGTTCGTGCGTGGCTACAACTAGTTTCTGGGTATTGCAGGCAATTCGACTTAGCTGCCTGTAATGCGCACGGCTGCGTGATTCCGGGCTGGTCGATGAGTTCGTACTTACGGTGCTCTAGTTGAGCAGCAGCAAGTGGTCGCTGTCTTCAATGGGGAACGACTGGACACCCGTTCATCATGCCACGCTGGTGTTTGTGCGTTCGGGTGATGAAGTGCTGCTCATTCGCAAAAAGCGCGGCCTGGGTGCAGGCAAGATTAACGGCCCCGGTGGCAAGCTTGACGCCGGTGAAACTGCTCTGCAGTGCGCGGTGCGTGAGGTGCAGGAAGAGCTGTGCATCACGCCATTAAATCTGGTTCCCCACGGGGAGCTGAAATTTCAGTTTCTCGATGATTATGCCATTCACGTGCATGTGTTTGTCGCTTCAGCATACGAAGGAACACCTACCGAAACTGATGAGGCATTACCACTATGGTTCGAAATGCGCGCTATCCCATATGATGAGATGTGGGCAGATGATGAAATCTGGTTGCCGCGCGTGCTGGCGGGAGCGATAGTGTCGGGTAGTTTTGTCTTCGATGGCGATCGCATGCTCGAACATCAGGTCGAGTACTCGGATGAAGCAACCGGGTTACGTCACTGAATTCGGTTGCTGGCGCTAATCTGTTTTCGGCGTATCGACGCTGGTGGATTCTGCGTTAGCCAGGTAGGCATCCAGTTCAGCCAATCGCGTCGGTGTGCCGATATCAAACCAGGGTCCGCGGTGTACCGATCCCGCCAACAGGCGGCGATCAATCAAATCTTTCAGCACCTCACGCAGTGGCCGAAACCCCGGTGCCAGATCCCTGAACACGCACGGGTGAAATAGTCCCACACCGGAATAGGTGAAGCGCGGGCCGTTTTTGAGTGAGATTCGGTTCTGATCGAGGCAAAAATCTCCATTCGGGTGATGGGGAGGATTCTCTACCAACAACAAATGGCCGACAGCGGGCGGTTCCAGTGTCAGTGATTCGAAGTGCAGGCTGGCCCAGATATCTGCGCTGACCAGTAAAAATGGTTGCTCGCCCAGCAGATCAATCGCATTGACGATGCCGCCGGCAGTCTCCAGCGCAGTGTGCTCGTGGCTATAGACAATTTCCAGATCGTAGCGGGCGCCGGTGCCGAGTTGCTCGACGATCTTTTGCGCCTGCCAGCAGGTGTTAATGACTACACGGCGCACGCCGGCGCGGGATAGCGCCGCCAGGTGATACTCGATCAGGCTCTGTCCGCCAGCCTTCAATAGTGGTTTCGCAGTGTGATCGGTGAGTGGTCGCATCCGTTCCCCTCTCCCTGCTGCCAATAGCATTGCAATCATGACGGATGCAGTTCGTCGAGCATCACACCGAGGCGTGTTAGTTCCGGGTAACGAGGAATGATTCTACGGATGTGGCGTAAAACCAGCGGCAGATCGGCGAGATACTGTGCCCTGCCGTCGCGGTACCAGAGTCTTGCAAAAATACCCAGTACCTTCAGATGTCGCTGCATGCCGCTAATATCAAACCAGCGTCGATATTCTTCTGAGGCGACCTCAAACGGAAGTTGACGACGATGCCACTGACAAAAATGCTCAACGAATTCCTCGGGCCATTCAAAGTAGCAGTCACGCAACAGCGAAACCACATCGTAGGTGACGGGCCCGAGGACAGCATCCTGAAAATCCAGAATGCCCGGCGCCTGGCTATTGGTCAGCATAAGATTACGGCTGTGATAATCGCGATGTACGAAGCAGTGTGGTTGTTCAGCAAAAATGTGCCGGCAAAGTTCGACCACTTCGGTGAATACTGTTTCCTGCTGTTGGCTTAGTTTTTTGTTTAGATGGTGTTCCACGTACCAGCTGCGAAAGAGGCCGAGCTCCGTTGTGATCAGCTCGTCGTTGTAGCCGGGTAGTGATCCGCTATCAGCCTGGTTCTGGATGGCTGACAGAGCAGTCATGGCAGTTTCGTAGATTGTGTATCGGGACTCCATACTTCGATGCGTTTGGGTTATTGCGTGCAGGTAATGCGAGCTGCCAAAGTCTTCCAGCACAACGAACCCTTCGGTTTCGCAATAATGGAATATTTTCGGCACATTGGCACCGATACCACTGAGTCGCTGATTGATTTCCAAAAAACGCTGTATTGAATTGGTCGCGGGCGGATCGTCCATCACAATCAGGCTTGCATCGGCGTGCTTTATTCGATAATAGCGCCGGGTACTGGCGTCGGCACTGGCTGTCTGCAATGATTTCGAATCCAGAGACCTGGTCTGCAGCCAGGTTTGAAGCGCTTGAAATCTGTCGTCTCTAACAGAATTGTATGAAGAATCGGGTGTCACTTGAGTATCGGTAGCGTGAAGAGTCCGGTACGATTGTAACAGTGCTGGTTCACCGCGAAACCGGCGCATCGCTTCCGCTGCCCAACACGCACACAAGCAGCAACTGTCATATAAAAACATCTCCCGACGCGGGAGTGTTCAGTTGTCGCCGGGACTGCGGATCTGATTACCAGGTTCAATCGAACGGAAATTCCATGTACAGAAAATTACCTGTCTTTTTACTAGTCGGACTGGCTGCAAGTTATCAGAGCCAGGCTGCGGGGTTTGATTTATCCTTTAGCAATGAAACGGCAAATGTCGAGATTTTCAGCCCGGTCAGTCGTCTGACAGACGAAGGTGGCCAATTGACATTGGGGCTTTTCTACAATGAACTGGACGACGTACTGCTGCACGGGAAGATACTGGCCGTTGGCACGCAGACACACGCCAGAATTCCGTATCAGCTTTCATTTGGCGCGAAGGTCTACTTTGGACAGCTGGAAGATGTTGATCCTGATCCGGGGTCGAACGTCGATGCCGACGTCGGTGCGGTAGCCATTGGTGGATCGATCAGCATTCAGTATCCGTCTGTATACAATCCGGTCGATCTGTCGGTCGAGGGATATTTCACGCCCGGCATTACAACCTTCGGCGATACGGAAACTCTGGTAGAGATCGGTGCGCGTTTGTCTGTTGAGATAGTGCCGCAGGCAAAGGCTTTTGTGGGATACCGTCTGCTCGAAGTCGATGATGAGAACAATCGAACCGTTGAGCTGGACGACAACATTCATTTTGGAATCAGGCTGCAGTTCTAGGCTCCACAGCAGAACGGCATGGAAAATATAGCCAGGCTGCTCAAAGTCATGGCTACCCTGCGCGACCCGGAAAAGGGTTGTGCATGGGATATAGAGCAGACGTTTGCCACCATTGCGCCGTATACAGTGGAGGAAGCCTATGAAGTGGCCGATGCGATTCAGCGCGACGATATGGATGACTTGCGCGATGAACTCGGTGACTTGCTGTTACAGGTAGTTTTTCACTCACAGATGGCAAAGGATGCCGGGATATTTGATTTTGAAGCTGTGGCGGGAGGCATTTGCGAAAAGATGATCCGAAGACACCCGCATGTGTTTTCGGATTTGCAATTTGATTCCATGGCTCAGCAGAAAGCCCATTGGGAAATGCTAAAGGCAGAGGAGCGTGAGAAAAAAGGCAGTGCCTCTGATAGCTCTGCGCTGGATGGAGTAGCTATCACTTTACCCGCCATGGTGCGTGCTGAAAAGCTCCAGAAGCGCGCCGCTCGCGTTGGATTCGACTGGCCTGACTCTAACGGCGTATTCGACAAACTTGCTGAAGAAGTGCAAGAGCTGCGTGAAGCGATTACTGCGGGTGATCAGGGTGCTATGCAGGAAGAGTTGGGAGACCTGCTCTTCACTGTTGTCAATTTGTCCAGGCATTTGGACATGTCGCCTGATGCGGCTCTGCAGCACTCAACGGCGAAATTTGAACGCCGGTTTCGCCATGTGGAAAACTCGCTGGCAGATGATGGTCGCAAGGTAGAAAACACCGATTCGGACAGCCTCGAACAATATTGGCAGCAAGCCAAGAAAAGTGAATGATGTGCGTTTGATAGCGGGAATATTGTTATGGATCTGATTCTTAAAGCTATCATCTGTTTTTCGGCTCTGTCGCTCTTTGGTTGTGCTTTGTCGAGTCAGCCAAAGCGCCCGGATAATCCAGGAATAGCGACTTTGGAGTTGCCAATCACAATGGATCTGGTTTCGGTGAATGGCCAGGCGATGAGTACGTATAGAGCACGTGGCAATCCCCACTATCACACCTTGGCGCCAGGCCAGCATCAACTAGAGGTGGGTTATACCGAGTACTGGGGCAATCCGCTGGCCGGTGAACTGGTTCGCAGTGATGTTTATGTGATTAACCTGACAGTGCAACCTGATACCGTCTATCAGCTAGAGCATACCAGTCCCGGTGCAAAGCGAATAATCAACGCAAGCCGATTCCTGAGCAGTTTTGGCGTTTGGGCGCTAGAGCAAAGGTCCGGACAACGGACGGACGGCGTCTTTAGTAGAAAATACACCGGGTTGCTGGGGCTACTGAAAGGCCCGTCCGCTGGCGCAACTGACGCAGCGGAGTCCACAACAGAGCAGGTGGGCACAATCGACCGTGCTGAGTCTGTCTACGCACTGGATCAGCTGAAACTCTGGTGGCAGCGTGCGAGTAAAAAAGAACGCGGTGAGTTCCTGATTTGGAGTACTGGTAGTAACTAGTGCTTTGACAATATTAAAAGTTGGGATACAGCGAGTGGAGGAGTGGTCAGCGCAAGGCGCGCGATTGAGGAATAGTTGTTCTATTGTGAGTGAGCGCAACGCCGCGATGGCAGCTTATACGCTCGCCCGCAGGGGATGGCATTTGATGTGCCGCACTCCAGGTGTGATAGCTGAACTAAGCCCTAACCGGCACATCAAAGGCCATACTGTATTCCAATTCTTAGTGTTGTCAGAGCACTAACCATGGCCGCGGACTCACCACTACTGGCTCCGCGGGCAGCTTAAGGTGAGTCCGAATCGACAGCTGGCTTTTCTGGCAGGATCAATATTCCTTGGTATAGCGTTCCCGTCACTGGCAGCGTTCTGCAAGCCGCTTCTGCTGCCGATGGTGTTTTTGCTTTTTGTGTTTGCCATACTGCAGATCAGTTTCGGTGATGCGGCCGTTGCTGCGTTCAAAGGTTCTACAGTCTGGATTATTCTGGCGTGGCAGCTTGTTGCATTGCCGCTGCTCGCATTGTTGGTCTTTGGTAAATTTCTGCAAAATGAACTTTTGGTCTTTGGAGTAGTGGCGCTTTGTTCCTGTGCCATTACCGCCACAACTGCGTTATCCCGCATGCTCGGCCTGAACGATGCGATGGCGTTGGTGGTGGGTTTGATTGGCAGCTTGCTGATGCCGGTGCCGCTCTATTTGTTCATGCACTACGGGCTGGGGTTGCAGGCGATCCTCGATCCGTTAAATTACCTGTATCGGGTGTTGTTATTTATCGTGGTGCCTTTTCTGCTTGTCTATATTCTGCGGCGGCTGGTTAGCGAGCAGCAGGACGCGACGATACGGCAACATGTTTCTTCTGTTGTGATAGGGCTGTTGGTAGTATTCGGCCTGGCGGTGATGGACGGTGTGCAGGCTCTGCTGATAGAAAATCCAAAAGTCGTATTATTCTACGTTGGCTTTTCCTTTGCGTTGAGCATTGGGGTTCAACTTATCACCCGATACGCGCTTGCATTTCTGGGGGCGCGTGATGCATCAACTGCGGCAATATTATGCGCCTACCGCAATGTAGGTGTAATAGCTGCAATAGCGGGTGATTCGCTGGGTAATAACTTCCTGATATTTCTGGGGTTGTGGCAACTGCCTATGTATACGTTGCCTGTGATATTGCGTCGCTTTTATCAGCCGGAGCAAACACCGTAGTGTCAATTTTGGAATGTGTTCAGGTTGCCAGGCGCTGAAGATTTTCCATATAGGCCAGTTCATCCGGTTCGGATTGGTCGCGTTGGGCCCGCCAAAGTGACTCGCCAAGGCATTCCATCATTTGATGTTCCATTTCGTGGCCGTCACGGTATTTTAATAGCAGCTTTCGGGTCAGATCTCTAATCCCTGCGGGACGGTCGCTGGCGACCTGTTCCCTTAGTGCGATATGCATACCCATGTGTAGAAAGGGATTGCTCTGTCCGTGCTCGGGATGATATTCGGAAGCCAATGCGGCGGTGCCGCTTTCAAGTAGTGGGTGGTATTCAGGGTGGTCTCTGATGACATCGGCGATGATTTCTTCAAGTGGCTCGAGTGCGAGTCGCTGGTTGGCCTTGTTCCACACATCGAGATACTGTTGACGCAGTTTATCGCGGTCGTTAGAAAATATCATTTGTTCTTCTCAGCGGTTTGCTTGCGATTGATCGATCAGATTTTTAACTGCCAGTAGTAGCCCGAGAATGATAAATGCGCCCGGGGGCAAAATGGCTAAAAGCAGCCCGGAATAGTTTGCACCGAAATCCAGTGTCCATCCGGCAGCGTGTGGTCCGAATAGCAGCTCTGCACCACTTAGTAGTGTGCCGGATCCTATCAGCTCGCGCAGGCCGCCCAGTATGCACAGCACCGCTGCAAATCCCGCTCCGGTTGCGATGCCATCCACTACAGATGGCAGTACGGGATTGCGTGATGCGAATATCTCGGCGCGTGCGATGATGGCGCAATTGGTGATAATCAATGGAATGAATATGCCAAGGGAAAGATGAATTTCATGAAAGAAGGCCTGCATCATCAAATCCGTTATGGTGACAATACCCGCGATAATAAGTACATAGGCAGGGATTCTTATTTCCCTTATCAAAAAGTGTCGACTCGCAGAAACGAGTGCGTTTGATAGTGTTACCGTGATAATAGTGGCGAAGGCGAGACCGATGCTGTTGACCAGTGTATTGCTAACTGCCAGTAGCGGACACAAACCAAGCATCTGTACAAGTGCCGGGTTATCTTGCCACAATTGGCTGTGAAAAAATTTTTCCGGCGAGGGGCGTTTGCTTGTGGCCGAATCAATCTGTTGGTCAATCACGGCTTTGTGTCCTTAAAAAGGATATCGAAATGCTCCGTTGCGGTTACGAGTGTGTCGTGTACTGTTTTTACCACAGCTCGTGGCGTGACAGTAGCACCGGTGAATTGATCGAACTCGCCACCATCTTTCCTGACCGACCACATGGGAAGTGAAGGTCGCTCGAGTGATTTGCCGGTGAATGTGGTAATCCAGTCGGACTTTCGATGGTCGATGTCGTCACCGAGGCCCGGTGTTTCAAGATGCCGTGTTACTCGCACACCGGCGATCGACAGATCCTTTTTTATCGCTATCAGCATTTCTATACGTCCGTTGTACCCGTCATTGGCGTAGGTATCAACGATCACCGCTTGAATACCATCGGGCCCGGTAAGCGGATATGCCTTTAGAGGGCCGCGGGCCGGATCAGTGAATTCTATCGAGTGGCTGAACGGGTTGTTGTCGGTGCCATCGGGAAATAGCTGTAATAGCAATTGTTGTTGCCGGAGCTGTTCATTGGCAATGATCTGCTCGTGCGTAACCCATTTTGTTGCCGCCAGCAAAAGAGAGATAAGCAAGGCTATGACTGTCAGCGTCAGTGCATGGGAGTTGCCGAGACGGAATTGCGATGAATCTATTTGCGCCATCGCCATGGTTCCAGGTAATCGAGTACAGGGACGGTGCAATTCATCAGTAACACAGCGAATGCTACAGCGTCGGGATAGCCGCCGAAGGTTCGAATAAGCCAGATCAGTAAACCGATTCCAGCGCCGTAGATCAGTCGGCCGGTGTTGCCCGCGGCAGCACTGACCGGGTCCGTTGCGATAAAAAATGCGCCGAGCATGGTGGCGCCAGCGAGCAAGTGCACGGAGAGGCCAGCAGCATTCGGATTGATCGCCTGTTCGATTAGCGCACACAGTGACAGGGTTGCGAGTAGTGACACCGGGATGTGCCAGTTGATCAGGCGAAGCCGCAGCAGCACCGCACCGCCGCAAAGGAACGCGATATTGGTCCAGCGTTCCAGGCCAATGGTAATGTGCTGGCCAGCCGTCCCTGTCGATGTACGTGCAGTGTCGAGAGTTGTAGCGCCAGTCAGGCTATCCCAGTGGGTGTATTCGACCAGGCCACCATTGGCGATGATATTGATCGTCTGGATAATGCCGAAGTCAAACGATTGTGGCAGCGTCGGCCACAGGCTCAGATCGCGCGGGAATGACACCAGCACAGCCGCATAGCCAACCATTGCCGGATTGAATATGTTGTTTCCCAGGCCGCCATAGATATGCTTGGCCAACAAAATGGCGATAGCCGCAGCAATGATCGGAATCCAGAGGTTGACCAGAGGCGGCAGGCACAGACCGATGAGTAAGCCTGTCAACAACGCCGAATGATCACCCATTGTCTCCCTGACAGGTTTGTTCCGCAGTACGCAAACAATGTACTCGAACAGCATCGCTGCAGCGGCTGCGACCAGCAAGTTGGCCAGTCCTCCCCAGCCCGTCAGATAGATATGGATGACGGTACCGGGCACCAGTGCGGCTATCACCAAGAGCATGATCGTGTTGACCGTCAATGGCCCGGTTCGGAATGGCTTGTTTACGGGCTCCATTATGGCGGCGGGGGCGTGTTGTCGGTTTTTGGCTTTTTACTGCGGCGACGCAAGGCCGATTCAAGTAGCTGCTTGCGTGGATCAGCAGAAGGTGTCGACTGTTTTGTACGCTGTGTCAGTGCGGCTTGCTTGCGTGCAAGCTTCGCCTGGCTCTCGGCACTTTGGCGCTCCAGGCGGTTTTGTCTGGCAGCGAAGCGCTGCTTCGCGCGCTCTGCCGCCTGTATCTGTAACGTTTGTTGATGGATTGCCTGCATGGCCTGTTGAAATGTACGGGTCAATGGAATACCACTAGGGCAAACAGTGTCACAACAACCGCATTCAATGCAGCGATCCAGTTGATGTCTGGCCAGTTGTTTTGCATCCAGCGGTTCCGAATGAGTCAGCAGTTGCTGTGGCTGCAGCGACGCCGGACAAACATCCGCGCAGAGCCCGCAACGAATACAGTCGTTTTGCGTCGTGGCTTCGGGATTCAGAATGACACAGTTGCTCGCAGGGCTTATGGTCGCGGTTCTGCGGGAAGGCAAATTTTCAGTGATGAGGCCGCTGTAGGCAACAGACTGCAAAGTTGTATCAGAGCCCTGCACTAAATGATTGAGTGGCGTTCCGAACCGGATATGAAGATTTTGAATAGCACCTGTTGTTGGTTTGTGAACGGTAGTGACTCTGGAAAACAATGGCTCACCCCGGTCGATTAGTTGGGCGATTGCAATGCAAGTGGCAACATTGAAGCTGATCAGACCCAGTGCGGTCGGGTGCGTATTTTCAGGCACGGGAATTTCGCTGGCAGAGGCAAATAGATATCGCTCGTATCCTACCGGGTAGTCGGCAGCGACTTTGCAGATAGAGCTGTTCTCAACAGGGTTTTTTTCAAGTGCATTCTGAACCGCGGTGTGAATGGCTGGCTCATCGTTCTTTATCGCGATGATTACTTTTTGTGCGTTGCATGCGTGTGCTGCGATGCCAATGCCACGGATCGCCGCTGACGCTTGCTCTAGTAATAGTGCGCGGTCGCAGAGAATAGCCGGATCGCATTCGACTGCATTGACCAGCAGCACGCTGGCGGGCTTTGATTCCAGTGCTGCGATTTTTCCGGCCACGGGAAAACAGGCGCCCCCCAGCCCGACCAGGCCGTTGTGATGGAACAGTTGCTGGAGTTGAACACTCGACATCGAGCGGAATTTATCTCCGATAGCTTGTTTGAAGCGTCGGCTGTCATAC
Source organism: uncultured Granulosicoccaceae bacterium (assembly GCA_937920585.1). Taxonomy (GTDB): domain Bacteria; phylum Pseudomonadota; class Gammaproteobacteria; order Granulosicoccales; family Granulosicoccaceae; genus CAKZSB01. The sequence continues at coordinate 39,874 of CAKZSB010000108.1, forward strand.
CCGTCGGTGGCGATTTCTATTGTTGTATGGCCTTCGCTATCGGTTTGTTTGCAGGTGATAGTTCCAGAGCTGCCGGCGTGAATCGACGCCGGGCCATCGGCGATGGCAGCAACGAGTGTTTGCCCCGTGTGGACATGTTCGTCGGTATTAACAACAATGTTGTGTCGGCTGCCGGGTGCTATCCGGTATTGCAGTGTCGGCGGTAGTTCACGTGTAGTGATTGGCGTGGCTGGCCGCAAGGCTCGATCGACACGTGCCTGATAACTTCGAATCGATTTCGTTGCGCGAGTGTTCAAGAGGTTGCGGTGCTAGCAGGGGGCAGCGCTGACGGGCGCATTTCAATGCAATCGACAGGGCAGGGCGGCAGGCAGAGTTCGCAACCAGTGCAGTGATCGATGAGTATCGTATGCATCAATTTTGCGCTGCCGATTATTGCATCGACCGGACATGCGTGTATGCAGAGCGTGCAACCGATGCAGTCTTCTTCAATGATGTAGGCGAGCGCTGGTGGTTTTTGCTCGCCGAACTCGGTATTGAGCGCTACAACTTTACGACCTAACAGGTTGGCCAGGTCTGAAATGGTTTGCTCTCCGCCCGGTGGGCATTGATTGATTTCGGCGTCGCCGCGGGCAATTGCCATGGCATAGGGACGACAGCCGGGGTAACCACATTGGGCGCACTGGGTTTGAGGCAACAGCTCGTCGATTTTTTCGACTATGGATTCGGTATTGGATGGAAACCATTTCGATGCGATGCCAAGCAGTGCGCCGATCGCAAGAGCAAGTGCAGTGACTACGACGATGCCGCTCATCTATTCGGTTTCCGCCTTACACCAATCGATGTGAAGGGCGAAAGCTGTCGCTCTGACTGTTTGATTGCACATGCGATTTCAGCCTGCTAATTGCCAAAGCCTGCAAACCCCATAAACGCCAGAGACATAATGCCGGCGCTGACCATAGCGATCGCATGGCCACGAAAAACAGCTGGCACGTCGGCATTATCAATTCTCTCTCTGATGGCTGCAAATAGTACCAGTACGAGTGTAAAGCCGATCGCGGCACCAAAGCCGTACACGGCAGCCTGCAGGAACGTGTGCTGCTTGCGGGCGCTCAGCAGGGCGACGCCAAGCACAGCGCAGTTAGTTGTGATCAGTGGCAGAAAGATACCTAATACGCTTTGCAACACCGGGCTCGTTTTGCGTATGAACATCTCGGTAAATTGTACAAGCCCGGCAATGATTAATATAAAACTGATAAGCCGCAGGTATTCAAGTTCGAGCGGTTTCAGAATAAAGCTATCGAGCAGGAAGCTGCAAATCGATGCCAGTGTAAGCACGAATGTAGTGGCCAGGCCCATGCCGAGGGCTGTTTCAAGCTTGCCTGAAACGCCCATGAAAGGGCAAAGGCCCAGAAACTGGGCCAGTACGAAGTTGTTGACCAGAATAGTGCCAACAAGCAATAGCAAGAGCTCGTTCACACCTGATTTATTTTACCCGCATGCCCGCCAGTGCTCCTTCGTCCGGGGACAATACAAAGAGATCACTGCCTCCGGGGCCTGCTGCCAGTACCATCCCTTCAGACATGCCAAAACGCATTTTCCGTGGCTTGAGATTCGCGACCATCACGGTTTGGCGTCCGACCAGCTGCTCCGGTTGGTAGGCGGATTTTATGCCTGCAAATACATTGCGGGTTTCACCGCCGAGATCGAGCGTTAGTTGCAGGAGTTTATCTGCGCCCTTGACGTGTTCAGCCGATGTGATGGTGGCTACGCGCAAATCGATGCGTGCGAATTGTTCGTAGTCTATCTCCTCGCTGATCGGGTCTTCTGCCAACGGCCCGGTGACAGGTGCTGCAGTCTCTTCAAGATCCTGCTTCGACGCCTCGACAATAGCGGCAATACTGGCGGGCTCGATTCTGCTGATCATCGGTTTGAATTTGCCGATTGTGTGACTCGTCAGCGGGCTTGCACTATCGCTCCAGTTATATGGTTCAACCTGTAAAAAGGCCTCGGTTTTCTCGGCGATGGTTGGCAGCACGGGTTTCAGGTAGATCACCAGGTTTTTGAACAGGTTTATTCCCAGTGTGCAGATCTGTTGAACCTGTTGCTCCTGACCCTCTTGTTTGATCAGAGTCCAGGGGGCGTTTTCAGCGATGTACTGGTTGGCGTCGTCGGCCAGTGCGACGATCTCGCGCATGGCCCGGCCGAATTCCCGATTTTCGTAGTGCGTAGCAATAGACTCGGCGGCATGGGCGGATTGCTCGAACAAATTGGTCTGTGGTAATGACGCGGCGAGCTGTCCGTCGAAGCGCGAAGTAATGAAACCCGCACATCGGCTCGCGATATTGATGATTTTTCCGACCAGGTCGGAATTGACCCGGGCAACGAAATCTTCCAGGTTGAGGTCGATATCTTCCACCTTGTTATTAAGCTTGGTGGCAAAGTAATAACGCAGATATTCAGGTGGCAGGTTATCGAGATAGGTGCGGGCCTTGATAAAGGTGCCGCGCGATTTCGACATCTTCGCACCATCGACAGTAAGGAAGCCGTGGCAGAACACTGCGCTGGGTTTTCGGTGACCGGATCCGTGGAGTACCGCTGGCCAGAACAGCGTATGAAAATACGCGATGTCTTTGCCGATGAAATGGTAAAGCTCGGAAGTGGAATCACTGGCCCAGTGGTGGTCAAAAGCGGCCTGATCCTCACCGACGTAGTGCAGATGGCTGCCCATGTAGCCGATCGGTGCGTCCATCCATACGTAAAAATACTTGCCCGGTGCATCCGGGATTTCGAATCCCCAGTAAGGCTTGTTTCGTGAGATGTCCCAGTCTTGAAGGCCGTCTTCGAACCATTCCTTGAGCTTGTTGCTGATTTCCGGCTGCAACTGGTCACCCTGTGTCCATTCGCGCAGCATGTCCTCGAAATGACCGAGCTTGAAGAAGAATTGCTCGGAGTCACGTTTTTCGGGCGCCGCACCGGAAACCACTGAAACCGGATTGATCAGGTCAGTGGCATCGTAGGTGGAGCTGCAATGTTCGCAGGCGTCTCCATACTGCTCTGCTGTGCCGCACTTGGGGCATTCTCCCTTGACGAAGCGATCGGGCAGGAACATGCCGGCTTCGGGGTCGTAGAGTTGTTCGATGGTGCGCGATTCGATATGCCCTGCTTCCCGCAGGCGCTGGTAAATCAGTTCGGCGCACTGGCGGTTCTCGGGCGAGTGGGTGGTGTGGAAGTTGTCGAAGCTGAGCTGGAAATCGATGAAGTCCTGTTCGTGTTCGGCCTTCATGGCATCGATCAGTTGCTGTGGCTCGATGCCATCGCGCTGAGCGGCCAGCATGATCGGTGTGCCGTGAGCATCAGAAGCCCACATCCATATCGCCTTGTTGCCGCGCACGCGCTGAAAACGCGTCCAGATGTCCGTCTGGATGTATTCCAGCATATGGCCAAGATGGATAGAGCCATTAGCGTAGGGCAGTGCGCTGGTGATGAGAATATCGCGTGGCGTTGTCATGGGTGGCGTGAACGAGCAAATTGAACGGTGATTATAGCGGCTTGCCTGATTGCGGATATCAATGCTTTAAGGCCGCGCTCGCTACTGTGTCGTGTAGCAGTGATGTATCATTGCTCACTTTACATTGCTAGCGCATACAGGCGCACGGGAACAACGATGGGTGATACCCAAAAAGCAGCGATAGAGAGCGCCTTGTCGGCCTTCACTGATAAATACCTCGGCAAGAATCTGGTTGAGAGCAAGTGCCTTCGAGGTATCGAGATCGAAAATGGCAAGGCCACACTGGAAGTGGTGATGGGCTACCCGTGCAGCGGCTACGCCGATGAAATGCGCGCTGCCATCACGCCTTTGGTGAAAGCGGTTGATGGTATCGATGAGGTTGTGGTCGATATCAGCAGCCGCGTTATTGCGCACTCGGTGCAGCACGGCGTAAAGCGGCTGGAGAACGTCAAGAATATTATCGCTGTGGCCTCTGGCAAAGGTGGTGTTGGTAAGTCAACTACATCGGCCAATCTGGCCCTGGCGCTGGCGGCAGAAGGTGCGACGGTCGGCCTGCTCGATGCAGATATCTACGGCCCCAGCCAGCCGCGCATGATGGGGCTGTCTGGTCAGCCGGAATCGGTCGATGGCAATAGTCTGGAGCCAATGAGAAATTATGGTGTTGAGACTATGTCAATCGGTTATCTCATCGATGAAGAGACGCCGATGATATGGCGTGGACCGATGGTGACCCAGGCGCTCGAACAGCTTCTCAACGACACCAACTGGAAAGATCTGGATTATTTGATTATCGATCTGCCGCCTGGCACCGGTGATACACAGCTGACGCTGTCGCAGAAAGTGCCGGTCAGCGGCGCGATCATTGTTACTACTCCGCAGGATATTGCGCTACTCGATGCACGCAAAGGATTGAAAATGTTCGAGAAAGTTGAAATTCCTATTCTCGGCATCGTGGAGAACATGAGCACCCATATTTGCAGTGAGTGTGGGCACGAAGAGCATATATTCGGCGCGGGTGGCGGTGGCCGCATGGCAGAGGAGTCAGGCGTTGAATTGTTGGGCTCGTTGCCTTTGGATATATCAATCAGAAAGCAGGCGGATGGTGGCATGCCCTCCGTAGTCAGCCATCCCGACAGCGCGATTTCCCACGCCTATCGCGACATCGCTCGCAAGGCGGCGGCACGGCTGGCTGCTCAGGCAAAGGACTACAGCGCCAAGTTCCCGAACATCGTGATTCAGTCAACCTGATGTCGATCAAGTCTGATCGATGGATCCGACGAATGGCCGAGCGCGACCGCATGATCGAGCCGTTCGAGCCGGTTCAGGTGCGCGGGGCAAATGAGGGTGAATCCAAGCTTATTTCCTATGGCACCTCGAGCTATGGCTACGATGTGCGTTGTGCAGATGAGTTCAAGATTTTCACCAACATCAATCATGCGATTGTCGATCCAAAAAACTTCGATACAGACAGCTTCGTCGATGTAGTCGGTGACGTTTGCATTATTCCGCCCAACTCGTTCGCGCTCGCTCGCACGGTTGAGTATTTTCGGATTCCGCGCAGCGTGCTGACCGTATGTTTGGGAAAATCCACCTACGCGCGCTGCGGGATCATTGTCAATGTGACGCCGCTGGAGCCGGAGTGGGAGGGTCACGTGACGCTGGAATTTTCCAATACCACGCCACTGCCCGCCAAGGTTTACGCGAACGAGGGGGTGGCCCAGATGCTGTTTTTTGAATCCGACGAGATCTGCGAGACAAGCTATGCAGATCGGGCGGGCAAGTACCAGGGCCAGCGCGGCGTGACTTTGCCCAAGACCTGAGGATTAGCAGCGAATAGTAAGCTGCGGCCAGTTGCGCGCTGCAGCGATGGATTGCAGGGGCGAATCGGCGTTAACGGTAACCGGATTATCGACCAGCTCCAGCATGGGTAAGTCGTTGATCGAGTCGCTGTAGAACCAGCTTTGTGCGAGATTGTGGTCACGCTGGGCCAGCCACTGCTCGAGCCGGACAACTTTGCCCTCGCGAAAACTTGCCGTGCCGCTCAATATGCCGGTCGGACGATCGCTGTCCCATTCCACTTCTGTGGCGATAAAATCATCGATCGGTAATGCCGAGATCGAACACCGGGCAAGAAAGTCGACAGTGGCCGTGATTACCAGTAGATAATCCCCGCGCTGGCGGTGGTGTTGCAGCAGATCCAGCGCCGCCGGCGCTATTCTGTGGGGCACGACGTCGCGTGTGAATGACGTCAGTAGCTCCCGAAGCCTGGGGGTTGATAGATGGTTCAGGGCGTCGACCAATGCCTCGACGTATTCGCCTGGATCCAGCGTACCGCCGTCATAGGCGGTGTTTTGCTCGTGGTAGCGCTGTTCGAAGGTTGCTCTGTCGATCACGCCCTGGTCGCACAGGTGGCTATGCCACAGATAGTCTGTGTCGCCGTCGAGTAGCGTGTGGTCGAGGTCGAAGATGGCGAGAGGCAAGCGAAACTCCGGGTGCAGAAAGCGCTGGCGGGTGTCTGAATCATGCACGATTGCCGCCAATATGTGGAACGATTTTAGCTGTGGGTCGCCGGTATGAGCGTTGCTGATTTGATGCGACGCTGTGAATGTGGAAAAATCGACCGCATTAGAAAATTAAGATGATACCGGCATGATTGATTCTGATGGATTCAGACCGAATGTGGGTATCGTTCTCAGCAACAGGCAAGGCCAGGTTTTCTGGGCGAGACGCGCCGGAAAAGACTCATGGCAGTTCCCACAGGGTGGTATTAAGCGTTACGAAACGCCGCAGCAGGCGATGTACCGGGAACTGTTCGAGGAAACCGGACTGTGCGAGAGCGATGTTCGAATAATGGGCTGTACACGTAACTGGCTTAGATACAGGCTTCCGTCGCGCTATGTACGCAAGCACCAGAGCCCCGTTTGCATCGGGCAAAAGCAGATCTGGTACATGTTGCGCCTGGTGGGAGATGAAGCCAATGTGCAACTCGACAAAAGCGGATCACCCGAATTCGACAGCTGGCGCTGGGTTGACTACTGGTTGCCGCTGCGCAAAGTGATCTTCTTCAAGCGCGATGTCTACCGAGGCGCGCTCGAAGAGTTGGCTCCACTGCTCTTTCCCGAGGAGCGGCAGGGCGTCTGAGTCAGAATGGTTTGACTACCGCCAGGATGACGATTGCCAGCAATGCCAGCACCGGCGCTTCATTGAACCATCGATACCAGACGTGCCCGTGCTGGTTTTCGTCTGAGGCGAAATTGCGCAATAGCCGCCCGCACCATCCGTGATAGCCATATAGTGCGAACACCAGCACAAGCTTAACCTGCAGCCAGTGCATATGGGCGAGCGCCTCGAGTGGATATTGCGCAATCAGCAGTACGCCCAGCACCATCACAACAACTGCGCTGGGTGTCATGATGCCGCGATAGAGTTTGCGTTCCATCACCTTGAAACGGTCGCGGCTGACCTGGTCCTCGGCCATCGCGTGATAAACAAATAGCCGCGGCAGGTAGAAAAGCCCGGCAAACCACGTGACCACAGCCACAATGTGCAGTGCCTTCAGCCACAGTATCATCGCGTAGTGCCAGCCTTTCGGAGTTTGCCGCTTACCGTGTAGCCAATTGCACGGCGTTGAGTGTCTTGTGCACGGTATTGACCACCTCAGCGTGATCGAGCCTGCCGGTATGGCGCCAGATTATCTTGCCGCTGTCGTCCAGCAGAAAGCTTGTTGGCGTGAACCGAACGCCGGGAAATGCGTCGGCGATCTTGCCATTTTCATCATAGGCGATCTGGTATTCGATAGCACGGCTGTCGATCATTGTCCTGATGTCTTCCAGCTCGTCGTACTGCATGGAAATCGCCAGTATTTCAAGATCAGCTCTGTCGAACTGGTCATGTAGTGCGCTCAGCACGGGAATGTCTCTCGCGCAAATCGAACAGCTGGTGGACCAAAAGCTCAGTAGCGTTGCCTTGCTTGTGGGCTTGTTGATGTCGAAGTTATGACCATCGAGTGAGTTCATCGTCAAGGATGTTGCGGCACTGACTCCCTTTTCAGTGTTGGTGTTCATCACAGCAGCGACAGCGATCAATGCCGCAAGCAAATAGGGAATTCGGATATTCAAGCGAGCTGGTCCGGAGGAGAAATCGGAGTCGATTATAGGGCCAGCAGCATACGGGCCAGATTGCGATCAATTAACGCTGTGATTACAGACACATCGGGGGCAATTACACAGGGTTTTACTAAAGTTTCGAATTGTTCTTGCCGTCCAGACTAAGAGAGGCACGAATTCGGCGAATAATTAGAAAGTGGAGATTTCGATGAAACGAACCCTGGTCAGCACTTTGGTACTGACGGCGGCCATGTGCGGTCAGGCAGTAAATGGTGGAACACTCGACTTTTTGCAGCAAACGGACAGCAAGAATATTTATCTGGGTTTCCAGTTGTACAACGGAGATCTGGATGGCGTGGATGGCGTGGGTCAGGATATGAGTGTTCTCAACGCTACCCTGGGTTACTCGCTTGTGGGCGGTATCTCCATAGAGGCACGTTTGGGGGCCGGGAGCGACCAGTTGGATAGTTTGATCCAGGATCCCGTGTCGAGTTACATGGCCGGTCTGGTGCGTTATCACTACACATGGAACAGCAACATCATGGTCTATGCCGGTGCCGGTTTGGCCGTTCGCGGCCATAGCAGCGTGATTGATGTGGACGATCAGCAATTTGGTGCCGCAGTGTCTTTTGGTTTGAATCTCTTCGGCAATGACAACACCGCGGTAAACCTTGAGTACTTTGCCATCAGTGGAGATGAGCGTTACAGCTCGATCGGAATCGGCGTTCACCACTACTTCGGTAAGTACTAGTGAGTTGCAAAATTAATATGCGACAGCCTGATGCTGGAAGTTTTTTGAGGGGATCACAATGAAAAGAGCAATAGCGGTTGCCTTGTTGGTCAGCGTGTGGCTTGGTGGCTGCTCGAGCCGCGAGGACAAATCAGTTACCACAACTGATACCGGCGCTACCACGACAGATACGTCCACCACTGGCACGGACTCTGGCACTGATAGCGGCACAGGTGGCGATGGTACAACCACAGGTGACGGCGCGTCAGCTGTACCGGTTGGTCAGATAAGGGTTGTCGGTGATTCGGCCACATTGCTTACGGGTGGAAGCCGATCAGTGCTAATCACAGCACTGGTGACTGATAGCGCGAATCGGGCACTGACCGAACGAACTGTCACGTTCTCATCGCAGCAGGGTGTGCTGCAGAATGTACGCGGAACAACAGACGAAGCGGGCTCTGCCACAGTGGAGCTTAATCTTGCCGGTGATTTGCGGAATCAGAACATCGAGATTTTTGCCGAGTCGGATGATGTGTCCGGTTCCACAACGGTAGCAGCCTTTGGCAGTGGCATGACGCTGGAGGGAGCTTCCGAAATTGTTAGCGGCGAGCAGGGCGAAATCGTAGTAACACTGTTGGCAGGTGATGGAACTGGCATACCGAACGAGTGGGTCAACATCTCTTCGCAGGCGGGCAACCAGATTTCGTTTGCATCACAGGTGACCGATCCGAACGGGCAGATTTCATTGATGGTTGGCAGTGATGCCGGCGACGATGTCATTTCGTTCACGGCACTTGAGCAGACTGTCAGTGCCCAGCACCAGTTGTCGGTTGTCGAATCTGTTCAGTCGGTATCGACACCGATCAAGATAAGAGTTATCAGCAACGCATCGGTTATCGAAACAGGGGGAAGTGATACGGCGACTATCACAGCACTGGTGACTGATGAAGACAATCGCGTTATAGAAGGTCATCAGGTTGAATTTGCCTCCACAGGTGGCGTGTTACAAAACATCGTAAGCAGCACCAGCGCTGCTGGTCAGGCCACGGCCGAGCTGAATCTTGCGGGTGATTATCGCAATCAGGTGATTACTGTTACTGCGGACTCGGGTGGTCAGATTGGCAGTGTTCAGATTGGAGCCAGTGGCAGTAATGTGTCAGTGGCCGGTCCTACTGCGCTGGTAGGTGGTAACACTGCGGATCTCACTATCACTTTGACCAGTGGCAATGGTCAGCCAATATCCAATCATGTACTGCAGGTTTCTTCGCAGGCGGGAAATGCAATTTCCCCGTCTACTGTGGTGACCGATTCCAGCGGTAAGGCTGTTATAACCGTTGGCAGTACTGAAGGCGATGACACGATTGTTGTCAGCGCACTTGAAGGAACAGCCACTTTCGAGCATGGGATAAACGTAGCAGATGACATACTGACTGTTAACACCCCGGTGGTTGGTGACGAGCTTATAGTCGGTGAGGACACCCCTGTTGAAATTCTCTGGACAAGCAATGGTGTACCGGTTAGCGGTCGCGACTTGAATTTGAGTATAACGGCGGGCGAATTGAGCGATACCACCGTAACGACCAACGGTAGCGGAATCGCTACACTGACAGTAACCTCAGTAAGCTCAGGTCCTGCGACAATAGCAATAGAAGATGCTGCAGATGCTGACCCTGCGACTCAGGTTGATGTGGAATTCGTAGCCACAGATGTCAATTCGGTCTCTACCAGTGCTGCTCCGGCAAGCGTCGGTACCGGCAGCGAAAGTGTTATTTCCGCAGTGGTTACCGATAGCGCTGGCAACCCTGTGAAAGGCGTAGTGGTCACGTTCTTCAGTGATGATCTGAAAGGTGGCAATCTTTCTCCGGTCGCAGCGCTCACAGACGGAGACGGTAGAGCCAGAGTGACGTTCACAGCTGGTGCCCAGCCCAGTGAAGTCGATGAAATTGTTATTTCTGCGCGAGCGATAGATGACGATTCCGATGTAGTCGATTCCGTCGACATGACTATCACCGAGCGGCAGCTGAATGTGATTGTGGGCCTTGCAGGATCGATCGTCGAGGCGGATGCAGATACGCGCTATATACGCTCGGGCGTTGTGCAGGTAACTGATGGCTCCGGCACGCCGGTACCGGATGCGACTATCGCTGTTACGGCTGTACCGGTGTGGTATGCGCTTGGGGAGTTTGTTCGTGTCGACACCGATGACAACAACGTAGCGGACCAATGGGACTTGCTGGAGATCAATATCCATCGTTGCCGCGCCGAAGATTTGAACGGAAATCGTGTTCTCGATACCGGTGAAGATGACAATGGGAACGGAGAACTCGATCCGCAGGATCCGGCTCTGATTCAGGCAGATAATGGCAACACGCCAACCGTGGTCGGTGGTTCAATCACCACTGATGCAAATGGTGTTGGATTCTTCAGCCTGGCGTATCCTCAGAGCCACGCGGGATGGTCGATGGTTGAAATTACTGCTCGTGCACAGGCCCTCGGTGCTGAATCGACGGCAGTGATTGAACAGGATCTGGCGTGGGCTGCCAGCGATGTTCAAAACGTGGATGTTTCACCACCCAACCAGTATAGCCCGCACGGCACATTGGCCCCCGGGCAGATAGTCAACTGTGTGGAGTATGAGGAGTATTGATAATCTAACTGTTGTCAGTTAGAGCCGGTATAAAGAAGCCCCGCAGTGCGGGGCTTTTTTTGCCTACTGTGTTTGCCACATGACGTAGCCGCCCGCTGCGATGTTCTTTTTCATTAGTTCGATCAGTGGCAAGGCTCGTGTCCTGAGGCTAACCGGTGCATCGCCATCGTCGTCGTTGTGTGGAGGTTCCTGCAGCTGGGACAGTGCGTCTTCCAGCCTGGTGAGTGCAGCTGGCAAATCTTCGGCCTGGAGTGCGCCTTCCAGATTGCCGCTGAGATCCATCATTCTGAATAATTTCTTCGCCACGTCGCCGAACATCACTACATCGACGCCGTGTTCGCCTTTAATTTCTACGAGCATTGTTACTCAGGCTTAGGTGGGTGGCCGGGAATGGTAGCACAAGCCAGCGACAGTCCCGGCAGTGAGACGAAATCACGGCGCCAAAAATGAAACAAAACGGAGCCATGGTGTCACAATCAATACAGTTAGCCGCGCCTAACGCGTTACTGATTCAATTGGTGTGAATTTTTGTGGCGAACTGTCAAATCACAATGATAGAATAAAGCTATTGAGAATAAAGGCTTGCGCGAAGCGTGGGCGAGTACCGATTGGGGGTGGGGCAACGCGATGTCGTTGCCCCTTTTTTTTGCCTTATCCGCCAAGCGTCTTTACCAGCCGTCGCATCGCCTCAACGAGCGTTGATTCTGAAGCGAGAAAGCATATACGTAGAAACCCTGTGCCGCCCAGTCCGAATGCACTGCCCGGGGCGACTCCAACGTTCGCACTATCGACCAGCCGTTTTGCAAGTGCTACGCAATCGGGTTCTCCCTCGACTCGGAAAAATAGATAAAACGCCCCGGCAGGCGGGGTAAATACAACGCTTGATACCCTGGCGAGTTCGCGACTAACAATCTCCCTGCCGGCGGTTGCACGGGCGATTTGTTCCTTGAGTAGCTCGTCACCCTGTTCTGCTGCGGCGACACACCCGCGTTGAAGAAATTCGGGAACACCGGAGGTGTTGTACTGAACCAGATTTTCAAATACCTGGCCAAGTGATGGCGGGATTACGACCCAGCCTACGCGCCAACCTGTCATGGCCCAGTTTTTCGAAAAGCTGTTGCAGACTATCAGTTGATCATCTTCTGAGCAGATTTGTAAAAACGAACTGATCGCGCGTTTTTCGTAGCTGAATTTTCCATAGACCTCATCAGATAAAATCCACAGACCTCTGGCACGAGCGAAGTCTCTGAGCGCAAGCATTTGTTCTTCAGACATCATCCATCCGCTGGGGTTGCCGGGGCTGTTGATGTAAATCGCCTTTGTCTTTGCGTTGCATAGACTCACCAGTTCATCCATGTCGAGTGTCCAGCCCTGATCGCTTTGGCGCAGGGGTACGGAGCGCGCCGTTGCCTGTTGCATGTGAACGCACGCATAAATGTTTGGCCAAACGGGTGAAACGACAACGACCTCATCTCCAGCTCCAACCGTGGCCTGCAGTGCTTCCATCATTCCCTGCATGCCCGAGCCCGTGACAATTATTCTTTCCGGCCCTGTTTGCACCTGAAAGTGTCGCTGGTAGTAGTCCGCCAGCGCTTGTCTCAAAGGGGGAATACCACGCTGCCAGGTGTAATAGGTTTGCCCGTCGTTCAAAGCCTGGGTTGCTGCATCGCAAATGAATGATGCGGTTGGCTGGTCGCCTTCACCCACCCACAGCGGTATGAGGTCTTTCTTTTCACGACCGTAGTTGACCAGTTCGATAATGCCGGACTCTGGCAGAGATGCGGCGGCCGGGCGCAGGGTGTCACGAACCTTGTCGGGCAGGCTGACAGAAGTTCCTGGTATGTGGGTGTTATCCAATTGGCTATACCATCGGTTAGAAGAAAAGGTAGCGAAGTCTCAGCCGGGCGATAACCTCGCTGAGACGCTAGCTGTGTTAGGTTGTGTCGAACCTGCACGGTGTCAGCTCATTGGCAATGTGCTGGTATTGCTCCTGATCGCTTTCGAATTCCTGTTTAATTAGTCCGCTGGCGAGTGTCGCCATCGCGGCAGATGTCTGAATGCCATATCCGCCTTGACCAGCCAGCCAGAAAAAGCCCTCGGTGTTGTTGTCGAATCCGACGACGGGTGCGCCATCTGTGGCGAATGTGCGCAAGCCTGCCCAGCTATGATCAATTTTGGTTATCTCATAGTCGATCAGTTTTTGAAATCGATCAATTCCAACCGCTACATCAATGTCATCCGGCCAGGCATCGTGTGGTTCCACAGGTGATTCGTCGGCAGGTGAAATCAATAGCGAGCCGCCAAACGGAATGCAGTAAAAATCCTCAACCGCATTAAATAGAAGAGGCCAGCTATTCATAGCGGGAATCTTGTAGGGAACCAATGCGGCCGTGCGGCGTTTGGGCTGAAGTCCGAGGGGTGAGATACCGGCCAGTGCTGCGATACTGTCTGCCCAGGCCCCGGCTGCGTTGACAATAATCGGGGCGGAGAATGTCTCGTTGCCTGTGGACACTACCCAGTTTCGGCCTTTCCTGGTTATAGCGATCACTCGGGAATTGCAGGCAACACTTGCGTTATTGTCTTTGAGCTGGCGAATATAGGCCTGGTGGAGAAGGTCGACATCGATATTGACCAGTCCTTCCGTATACCAGATGGACTCGACCAGTTCTGTTTTGAGCAAGCTGACTTTTGCTTTTGCCTCTGCCTTGCTGAGCTGAACCATCTCGCGCGTGCTCTCTTCGGGCGCGGCATCTGATTCAGTGGTGCCAAGAATCATTTGCCCCCTGGGGCTTGTAAATTGCTGATCCGAGAAATCGGCAGGTGGCGTATTTAACGTGGGTCCCGACAGGGCGGTGAGTGCCTGAATTACCGGTGGGCCGTAGAAGGGTGCCCATGTAGCAGCTGAGCGCCCTGTGGCGTGATATCCCGGTTGGGATTCCTGTTCCAGCACTACGACTGAGTAGTGCTTGGCGAGTGACGCGGCGACGGACGTGCCCGCAATGCCTGCCCCGATAACTATTACTTCGCGTTGTGGCATTGCCGTTTTCTGCCAAAAAAACTATGGAAAAAGTGCTAGTTGCTGGAGGCCAATATGCTCAGCCTGGTTTGTCATGATGTTGAAATTTTGCAGTGCCTGTCCGGCAGATCCTTTCACTAGATTGTCCAGTGCTGCGATCAATATGACACGACCGGGAATTCGGTCCTCATAGGCTTTGAGGACGACCCGGTTCGAGCCACGTACATGCTGTGTTTGCGGATAGATATCGTCTGGCGATAGATAGATGAATGGCTCGTCCTTGTAGTATGAGTTCAGGTAGTCGTTACAGTCTTTTGCTGTGGCACCATTGGCGAGTCGTGCATAGCAGGTAACCAATTCCCCACGGCTCATGGGTATGAGATGTGGCGTGAAATTTACCAGTACCGGGCGACTTGCGGCCTTTGAGAGTTCCTGTTCAATTTCCGGTGCGTGGCGATGCTGTGCTACAGCGTAAGGGCTTAATCCTTCACCTGCCTCTGCGAACAATGTGTTCTGTTTCAGTGCGCGTCCCGCACCGGTTACACCCGACTTGGCATCGATAATTAAATCTTCCGTTTCGATCAGGGGTTTACCTATGAGAGGTAACAACAGTGTGAGTACCGCTGTTGGATAGCAACCCGGACAGGCGACCAGCCTGGCGTCAGCTATTTCTTTTCGATAGTGTTCACTCAATCCGTACACAGCCTGCTTTTGCAATTCAATAGCAGCGTGTGGGTTGCCGTAGGTTGATTCATAGAGTGCCGGATCGCGAAGCCTGAAGTCTGCCGACATGTCGATTACTCGAACCTTCTCGGGCAAATCGCGAATAAATTGTTGGCTGGTGGCATGGGGCAGGCCGCATATGGCGATATCGATCTTATCCCAGTCGACTTCTTCATTACGAGTAAGGGCTGGCAAGCCCATTTGTGCGAAGTGGGGAAACACTGTGCCGATTGATTTTCCCGCATGTGAATGAGCGGTGAGCGCGGCTATTTCTATCGAGGGGTGGCAAACCGCCAGGCGAATCAGATCGGCACCGGTGTAACCTGACGCACCTACCACTGCGATTTGTATTTTTTTCTGCATGTCTGAATTTGAAAGAAGTCGTTAGCGATCAATTGTTAAGCGGAGTTGCCCGGTTGTTCTATTCGAAAAACCGCATCTGTCATCCAACACCCTTCGCAGTTGTGCAAATTTTGGCGTGACAGGTCAAATTGATACCAGTAGACATCGCCGTTTTTATCGACCAGTGAGGCGCCCACAGAAGCTTTGCCATCGTTGGATTTAAGTATTTCCACATCGGCACTGAAGTGGTTGAGCATCGGGCTGTATTGCGGATTGTCGAACAGCTTTGAAAATCTGCTCAATGGTCCGGTTTGCGATTTGTTGGCGGGGGATGCAAATCGAAATGTTGCCTCTATCCCTTCGCCGTCACGATTCTGCTTCAACGCATCGAGCTGGTATTTTACGACTTCAGTTGGTTGCAGACCCGGGTCTGGATACAGGTCATTTGCCAGTGACAGCAACGGGAACAGTGTACAAATGATTGCAAGAATGGTTTTTGGCATGTTGCTGGTTCTGTATTAGTCTGATGGATAGGCAGGCAGCTTGCGGAGCGCTTCAAGTAGTGCATCGTCGAAGTCATCTGTGTCGGATGCGGCCGCCTCGAGGGCACATTTGACATCCTTTTCAATGATGCCGATGGTGTTGCCCGGGTCGTAGGTCTGGCTGGCCCAGGAGATTCGCTCCAGGTTATCGCCATACCAGGTAGCCCCTGAACTCGCACTCATGATTTTCTTCAACACGGCGGTGTCGAGGCCAGCGACGCGAGCGCGGGCCAGTGATCTTCTTACGGCGACGACACTGCAGGCGGCGACATAATTGTTCAGCACTTTGGCCATCATGCCACTGCCGAGCGGGCCCACGTGAGTGATTTTCTCCCCAAGCGCCTGAAAAATTGGCATCAGGCGCTTGATGTCAGCCTCGGCTCCCCCGAGCATGTAACTAAGGGTTGCCTGTTCTGCCGCATGTGGTGCGCCGGACATTGGCGCGTCGACGATTGCAATGCTTAA
The DNA here is from genome assembly GCA_937920585.1 of uncultured Granulosicoccaceae bacterium. Classification (GTDB taxonomy): domain Bacteria; phylum Pseudomonadota; class Gammaproteobacteria; order Granulosicoccales; family Granulosicoccaceae; genus CAKZSB01. The sequence goes on from CAKZSB010000108.1 coordinate 55,953, forward strand.
GGGTAATCGCTGGCGCAGATCATGGATCACGTCAGGCGCCACAGTGGAGCTCACAATCAGGGTTTTCGGCCCGCTGCCATCGGCGTATACGCATTGATGATCGAACAACAATTCGTGTATCTGGTGTTTGTCGCGGACCACGACCATCAGGATGTCTGCCCGACTGATGTCGCGTGAATCGGACAGCATCAGTGGTTTGATTGTCGCGTTGACCGATGTTACGTCAAAGCCATCGGCACTGAAGCCGGCTTTGTGTAGTGCCGCCAGCATCGGCGCACCCATTTCGCCGCAGCCGGCAACGGTGATGTGTGAGGCAAAGCTCGTTTGGGAAGTGTGAGTGCGCGCCATATATGACGCAAGTGTGCAGCGCCATGCCGTTTGACGCAAGACCCCTGACGGGCAGGGGTCTGGTTACTGCGGCGAGGTTAGGTCGGGCGTATGACCTTCAGCGAAGCTAGAATTCGCCCTGTTCAGTCCAGTACACGCGTTGCAGCATTTTTCCGAAGTCGAGTTCAGGCAAGGTTTCGTTACCTGCCAGCATGCTGTTTTCTTCGCCAAAGAACGGTACGGGCTGTGGCGGAATACCAGGTCGGTCGAGAACGATGAAGCGAGTGTCTTTGCTTCGATTGCCGTCTTCATCGGTGTACACCGGCGTGCCGTCCAGCACATTGACCGCGTAGGCGCGTCCGCTGCCAATCGCAGCGCCGCAAACCGTGGCTGGCGCAAGCGGCAGATAGGTTGAAAAGACGACCTGATTATTGATCGTAATTGACGGCGAGAGATTTTTTTCGCCGGATTCTTCGAGTTCCAGACGCCAGCCCGCCGCGTCATCGAGAGACTGACGTGCGATCGAGCGTTGAGACGCGTTACCCTCAGCAATGATGTTGCTGGTGGCGTTGAACAGGTCGTCCTCTTTGATCGTGCGATAAGTGAGTGAGTCGAGGATGCCGTAACCGAGGCCCGCCTGAGATGCGACCGGTTGGCGAATCATGTAGAACTGATTTTTAACCGTTGTTTCGAGTGGATCGGCGCGATTGCCGGAGCCGATCGAAATGGACAGGAAGCGCTCGCCGTGATCATTGATCAGGGAAATATCCGGCTGATAAAAGAACTTGCGGTTGGTCTCGGCAGTATCACCCGCGAGGTCGGCAATGGTGCCACCTGTTGCTATGTCTTGCCTGGTGGCCGCATTTGGATTGATATCAAAGCGATGGACTTGACCGCCCAGATCTGAAATGTAAATTTGGTCGATGATCTGATCACCGTTGAGATCAATCACTGACGGATCTGACGGTATGCTGTAGATCATGTCTGGCAACGTGAGCTCGGATGTCGGGCTTGAGCTCGCCTCCCAGATCAAGTCACCGGTGGTCGCGTTGACGATAAAAACCGCGTTGCCGGTAGTGTCTGCCGAGCGGGTGGTTTTGTTGTCTTGTGCCGTATCGTATCCGCCGGCGAAAACCAGCACATCCGTCACCGCACCGTTCAGGCGAATTTTGCCCAGCACAGGCTTCGACCAGCTCTGGCCGAGTTTGGTAAAGTCGCCGCTGCCGCCTTCTATGGTCCACAGATGCTTAGGGTTGTTCTTGTCTGTGACGTCAAGTGCGTAGTAGTTGTCACCACCGCGGCGCATGCCCGCATACAGATACACATGCTCACCCAGATTCGATTCTATTTCCCGGTTGCGATTGCCGTCGTTGCGCCAGACAGTGATGTCCCCGTCCATGCCGTAGGGCTTGGGACTTGACGGCTGATTGTCCATTGAAATTTTAAGCTTCTGCAGCAGTGCGCGGGGAACAAAAGAAAAAACCTCGCTACCGGTCTCGGTGTCGATCGCGTGCAGGTAGCCTTGATTCGTGCCGAAGAAAACAACAGATTCGGGGTTGGCTGCAGTGCCGCCATAGTTCACGATGGTCGGCCTGGAATGCAGGGGATCACCGATCTGGTTGCGCGTGTCCGTTGAGACATCATCATTGTCCTCATCCAACACGTCGACCCCGCGTGCCCATTGCAGGATCTTCTGTCTTTCAGTGCCGTCGGGTGCGTCTAGATCGGCCGCGCTGATCAGATTATTATTTTCATGCACCAGGTTGCTCGCTGCCATCAGCGAACTGCTGACGCCGTTATAAGTGACAACCTTTCGACCGATGTGGTTGAGTTGCTCTGCGGCTCCACCCCTGGCGATTTTGTCGCCGTCGACTGTAGTTGACCAGCCACTCTGTGCTGTGGGTTTGATGCTGCCTGTCGCTGGATCAATTACAGGCTCGGCGGTCGCGCTAAAGTCGCGTAACAAAGGCGGGTTACCGGTGAATTTATAGCGTTTCAGGTTGCCGCGCCAGCGTGGGTTGCTGGATGGCTGGAACAACGTAAGGTAAATGTCTTCCCGGTTGGTGAGCGGTGAGAACTGATCGACGGTGATCGCAGGTGCAGCAAAGGAGTTATCCTGGCTGCGGATATCGTTCAGAATGCCGGCAAACGCGGCGACCAGATCGTTTGCCGACGCAGCCTCGTGAAACGTGCCGGCGCCGTTTGTGTTAGAGGCAATGTCTTTGAGCCATTGGGTCGTGAAATTGAACCCGATCGCATGGGTTTTAACACTGTTGGTGCCCGACACGGATGCCAGATCCGTCGTGGCCAGGTGCCGCGCCACTTCGATGGCGCATTTGCCCCCTTCACCGTATTCAGTGTTTAGGCACGTGCCGATGTCACCGCTAATTGCAGTAACCGCATCGTTGTCTGTAGAGGGCACGCCGTCGGTCAGCAGAATGATGTGGTTTGACTGGCATTCGTGGGTAATAGGGGAGCTGTAGTTGCTCGCGCCATTGAGGCTTGTTCCGCGAAATGGTGCGCCACCGCTGAAGTAGCGGTATCCCTCATAAAGTGCGGCAGCGGTTGGCGTGCCACCACTGGCATTGATTGATTGTACGGAGGCTTTCAGCGCAGTCTTGGTGGTATTGACATCGCCGACCGGTTGCAGAAGTTGAATTCCGCCGTTGGAAGACCTGCCGGTGAACTGCATAAGCCCTACATTGACGTTGGTGAGGTTGTCCAAAACGAGATCGATGGCAGTTTTCATTCGATCGAGGCGTGTGATCGTACCGCCGTCCTTTTTGGACATTGAGCCTGATGCATCCAGTATCAGCATCAGATTCGGAGGATAGTCACCGCCGAAAAAAACGTCCGTGTCGTCTGCAACACTGCTGCCACTGATGCTGGTCAGCAACGTTGCGAAGCCTAGCAGCAGGCCTTTGCAACAGGTATGTGCAGATGCTTTCGCCATTTGAGTAGTTCCCCGTGCCCGCAGTCGTGTACAAAAATAAAGCCGTCAGAGTGCTTAGAGCTCGATGTTGAACCTGTGAACAGGCCAAATACGTATCGAACAGTGCTCGCTTCGTACCGGTATAGCGGCATGACGAAAGCGTTCTTTACTACAGCAGAGCGGGGTTGCGTGTAGCGGAGTGACTACTAATTACCCGGCCAGTGCGGCCGGGTCAATTCGGGCAGAAGAATACGCTACTGACCTGCGGCGATTCCCTCGCGCCGAGAATCTGCACCACCGATCAACTGACCCTCTTTGATCATGATTGCGTGCAGTCCGGAGGTCAGACCTCGCACCTTGATTTTGTGTCCCAGGCTCTCAAGCGCAGCCGTCAGTTCAGTTGCGCTTGTGCCTTCTTCCAAATCGGTTGCCCCGTTACGATTGACTACATGAGGCATGTCGACAGCGGCCTGCGGGTTCATGTTCCAGTCAAGCATGGCGATAACCGACTGTGTGACGTAGTTGATGATACGCGATCCGCCCGGTGACCCTGTCAGGATGTACGGTTTTTCGTCCTGGAAGACAATAGTAGGCGACATGGAGGAGCGTGGACGTTTGCCTGCCTCCACCCGATTTGCGATTGGATTCCCGTCTTTTTCCGGGCGGCGGGAGAAATCGGTCAGTTCATTGTTTAGCAGAAAGCCACCAGTCATGACGCGTGACCCAAAGCCGGTTTCGATTGTGGTTGTCATTGAAATCATATCGCCGTGTTGATCGACGATCGAAAAGTGCGAGGTGCCTGCACGTTCCGGCTGAGTGTCGGGCGCCCACAGGCTGGCGCTTTTTTCGGGTGGTGATCCGGCATCGGCCTTCTCCATCGCACTATCCGGTCTAATCAGCTTTGCGCGTTTTGACAGGTATTCACGGTCGAGCAAACCTTCCACGGGCATGTCGACGAAATCGGCATCTGCCATGTACATGCCTCGGTCCGCATAAGCAAGTTTCGCGGCCTCGATATAGTGGTGCCATGCGATTGCTGAAGGCCCCCATGCCGGCAGATCAAATTCCGATAGGACGGTCAGAATCTGCCCCATGGTCAATCCGCCGGATGTAGGAGGTCCCATGCCGCAAATCTGATAAGCACGATACGCAAAACAAACAGGGTCTCTTTCGATTACTTCATAGGCCGCCAGATCATCCATCGTCAATTCACCCGTATTGATCTCTGTCTGCACTGCTGCAACGATGCTTTCGGCGATACCTCCATTATAAAAGGGGGCTGAGCCCTGAATTGCTATCTGTCGGAGTGTGTCGGCAAACTCCGGATTTTTAAGGTAGGTCCCGGCAGTCTTTGCCGAACCATCGGCGTTGAAAAAATACGCTTTGGTGGTATCGAAAAGGTCGAGTTTTTTCTCCTTTGCCGCAGCAATGGAGCTGGCTAGTCGTGGTGATACCCGGAAACCAGCCTCAGCGAGGACGATCGCAGGTACGAACAGCTTTCGCCATTCCTGATTGCCGTGTTGCCCGTGTGCTGTTTCCAGTAGTTTCAGTGTGCCCGGCACACCGACAGATCTGCCGCCGACCACTGCGTCCCACCAACCAACGGGCTCTCCCTCGGCATTCAGCCAGTAGTCGGGCGTAGCCGTTAGCGGTGCTTTCTCCCGGCCATCGTAGGTGAGCAGTTTTTTTTCTGACTGATCCCAGTAGAGCATAAACGCACCGCCACCAATACCGGACGACTGGGGTTCAACAAGATTAAGAACAGTCTGCACGACCACTGCCGCATCCGCAGCTGTGCCACCCGCGGCGAGGATTTTTAGCCCTTCGTTTACGGCAATCGGGTTGGCGGCAGAAATCATGTAATTCTCTGCCACGACTGGCGCACGGGCAGAGCCTGTGGAGCTTGATTGACTGCTGTCTGCGTGGACGTTTGAACCAAACGCAAGCAGCATCGCAATGGCGGTGGTTTTTATTTGCACGGTAGCCTCCGGGATATTGGACGGGAGTAGTCTCTCGCCAGGCGAACACGCTATCATAATTACCGCGCCTGTGGCAGCGTTCCCCGCCCGGCGATATGCCGCGTGGTTCTTGCTCGGCTTGTCGGTTTAAGCGATATCGGCTGTATACAGCAACGCCATTTACGGGTAGATTTTAGCGACTCCGTAACTTAGCTCTCGGGACTTTACCTTTAGTGGATATCAGGTCTTTTTATCAGCGCGAAAATGACGAAATCTGGTTTCGGCGTTCCGATGCCAGTCAATTCGCCAAATCGGTTGCCAATGATTTTAATCCGATTCACGATCCGGATGCGCGGCGATTCTGCGTGCCCGGAGACCTGCTCTTTGCCAGCACTTTGGCAATGTGTGGGATCAGTGCAGAAATGGCTTTTGACTTTCAGCTCATGGTGGATGAAACCGATCGCCTGACCGTACACGAAACACAGTCAAGTGTCAGATGGCTCGATGGCGATAACAAGGTTTATCTGGAGGTCACGCGTGACGGGATGCATAGTGCCGATGCCGGTGTTGTGGCGGCGATTGTAGAGGCCTATGTCAAATTTTCCGGTCAGACTTTTCCCTTTGTACTGGTCGATCTCATGAAATCTGAAAATGTGATGATCAATCCGGCGCGGCCGCTGGTGATGTATAAAAGTATGGCCTTGAGTTTGAACAGGCTCGACGTGCAATCGGTAGAATTGCGTTTGCGCGACGCCAGTTTGACTGGAAGCGGTAAAAAGGGAGAGGTAACCCTTGCGTTTGATTTATACGAAGCGGGTGAGTTGTTTGGGACTGGCGACAAGAAAATGTTGCTCGGTGGCCTGCGACCCTACGATCAGGACGTTATTGACGAACTGGTAGCAGACTATAATCGTATAAAGTACGCCTTCGGTGAGGCGGAAAGTCTCGCTTGATCACTAATCTGCCTGTGCTGGAATATCGGGAATTTTTCTTCTTAAAGTTTGTTGTTGCGTAGCCTAGTTTCTGCATGCTGCCAATCTGGAAATTGAACGCCGGCCTGCGCCGGGCTTTGGGCGGTGTGCTGATCGCGTTGATGATTAGCGCCGTGATTGTAGGCGATTTGTTTTTCGGCACGACGGGCCGCTCTGCCATGTTCGCAGGGTTGTTTGCCTGGCTGGCAGCACTTTGCCTGATTGCAGAAATTACATCTGCACAGCGGATCGTGATTTATATCATTGCCGGTATTGGTGTGGCGTTGATAGCGCTGGCGTTGTCTCGCGATGCCGCGGTAAATTTCAATGCGATCATCGGCGGCAACGCGCGTTTGTTATCGATGATCGCGGCTGTCGGGTTTTTGCGTTTGGTGGCGATACCTCCGGGCAGCGATGTTATCGGTTCGATCAGAGGTTGGGGAGCCTACGTTAAAACCGTGCTGGGAGTGAGTCTGTTTGGGTCAGTGATTAATATCTCCGCACCAATCCTGGTCGCGGACAGGCTATCGGTTGGCGGTGTGCTCAACCGTTTCTCGTCGCAATCTATAACCCGGGTGTTTTCCGGATGCTCGGCATGGTCGCCATTCTATGGAGGAATGGCAGCGGTGCTTACCTACGTGCCCGGCGCTGAGTTGATATTTCTCATGCCGGTTTGTCTGCCATTCGCGCTGGTGGGTTTGATGGTGGTGTTATTGGAGGCGCGAACGAGATATCGCAAAGAAGTTGCCGACTTTGAGGGGTATCCCTTAGGGATCGAGAATCTGTGGATCCCGCTGTTCCTGGCCATAGCAGTAGTGTCTCTTAGCCTGTTGCTGAGTGAGATTTCGATTCTGACCGCCATCGCCAGTGCAGCCCTGCTGGTCACTGCTACCATGCTGATGGTGCGCAGCGGGCCAGAATCAGCAATGAAAGCGTTATCCAGTCATGTCATCAACGGCTTGCCTGGTATGGTCAACGAATTGTTGCTGTTTTTGTCTGCGGGGATCATAGCGGCAGGGCTTGCAGGCCTTATCAGTACCGGGTTGCTGGTGCTGCCGGCAATGAACTTCAATTCGTTTGTCGCATTTGCGATTTTGGGTGGGGTTCTTGCGTTGGCGTGTCTGGGCGTGCACCCGCTGATCATCGTGTCGGGCGGGACACCGATTTTGTTGGCGCTCGATCCGTCTCCGAACCTTTTGGCAGTGGTGTACCTATTGGCCTGGAGTCTGGGTACCAGTGCGAGCCCGCTGTCGGGAACACATTTGGTTTTCCAGGGTAGATATGGCGTGCCTAGTTGGCAGGCAGCAGTCTGGAATTGGCCCTATGTTGCTGTTATGTATGCTTTTTCTCTGCCGTTTCTATTAGCCGTTGAGTGGCTGGTGACTCGGTAGGAGCTCAGCGACCCTGCCACTGGCGTTTAGGGCCGGTGTCGAGGTGGACGAAGTCGGAGGTGGGATAGTAGCCAACCCCGCCAACGCCCAGATGTACACCAATGTCGCGAATATTTTCGGACTTAACACCTGGCATACGGAGATCAATCGCGCGGCCCCGCATGTGGTAGCTGTTCTTCGCTACGCCTGAGGATCTTTTCGCCAACATTTGATTGGTCTTCGGAGAGCGATAACCGGATATCACGTGAATCGGGTTTGAGTTACCGATTTTCTGGCTCGCGAGGTAGAGAATACTGAGCAGCCGAGGGTCCATGAATTTCACCTCGCCAGTACGATGATCTCGTAGTAACCAATTGATTTCTCTAAGGCTTTGGGGGTCGTAGTGCCCTTCGGCCCAAAACACCGTCGATAGCTTTTCATTGGTGTGAAGGTTGTGCAACGACACGCTCAGTTCTGGTCGTTTAGCCACGCTTGCCTGCAATTGCGGCGAGAGGGGCAAGAGCATGCCAGCGCACCATGCGGCCGTGATTCCACCGAGCCTGCGACGACTCAGCTTTAGCTGCTTGGGCGAATCTTCGTTGGTATCCCTCATGGCAACTCTCGGTGGTAGCGGTGTAATTGAGAAAAAGCCGATAGAAGGCGAGGCCCTCAAAGCGCTCAGTATACCTAGATTGGAGCGATCAAAGATTGAACACTGACGCGGTTTTAAGATTTCTTGATGACTTTAGTCAGCGAATTAACGTTGCGAGGATCACGTTATGACTAAAGTTCTGGCTGCGGTGCTGCTACCGGCACGGAAGTTACATGGGCCTAGTTGAAAGAGTGTTGACAAGGCTGGGAAATGCTGAATCTTGCGATCATTGGATTTTTGGGAGCAGTGGCTTTCACTGTGGTTGTTCGAGTGATGACTGATGTGCAGCGCGAACAAGCTGTGCGCAAATCGCGAGTCATCAAGGAGCCGATAATAGATAACGTCGATACTATCGATGATACCGATCGCTATTACCAACCCGCCGAATCTACTGATGAACCGATAGAATGGCTTGCCCATCAGTACAAGAAAGATCCGGTCATCTGGGATAGCAAGGACGCCGATTTCTACGACAATCCCGCCAACCGGGATTTCAGTATTCGCGTGCGTCGAAAGCTGAGAACAACCTATTTTGACCGTGAGGGCCGAGAGACGCAGCGCCAGATCGATACCCTGCGGTTAGGTGAAACAAAGACCGGAAATCCCCAGATTCTCGCTTATTGTCATACGTTGATGAGCAACCTGACCTTTCGACCAAATGCCATGCAGGATTGCGTTGATCTGGATACCGGCCTGCGCGTTGCGGATGTGGTGGAGTATCTAACCAAAGAATACGCAGCCTCTGCGCAGGCAAGTTGCGATCGAGCGTTTACAGATTATCAGGATATATTCAGAGCACTTGCCTATCTTGATAAAACAGGTGCTGGAACCGAACCCAGAGTGCTGGAAGTTTTGACTGGCGCCTGCCGGCAAGCCGTTGAAGATGAGCGCGTCAGTGTCGAAATGGTTCGCGAAGCAGTGCAGTTGCTTGAGCCGATGGGGCGAGATGAGTTTGAGATCAGTATTAGCCGTTTTACCCAAATGCATATGCCGATAGACATTGCTCATACTGCGGATACCATGATTCGAGCCATGCGACGGCCAGGGCCGCACGCACACGAGGCCAGAGCATATATCGAGATGAGAGAACGCCTGCCTGTACCTTTGTAAAACCGGGGCATCTGTTCCGCAAACGCACAACACTTTATACGGCACAGGCGTACATCAGGCCCCGGCTGATCGCAACCGACCTGCGGCCATCAATTTTGGTAATTGAGTAGGCTAGTTTGACAGTGCGTCACATAATCCAGCTGGATTGGTCGGGCTTGTTTAGGTAAGGTGTTGGCCGTGTCAACCTGACTGCGGCAGGCGGAGTAAGGGAGCCAGAGTGGCTCAACTCTGTACTCCAGATTGAATCGAGAACCTGGCGCCAGGCTGCGCGTTGGTGCTCCTCGGTGTTTGTCCGAAAGCGACATGTACGCTACAACATAGCAACGTCTCTTGTGGCATTCTGTGCAAGAGCGCACCCTGATCGCTGATCCGGTTGTCGGACGGCAAAAACCGCAATTTGAATTAACCCGTCTCGAGCCTATCTTACAATGATGGGTACAAAGCTGCGTACGCATGAGCTTCGCAGGTGGTTGTGTTAATAGTTTGATGGAGATTGTTAGTCGTCGTGGTCGCTACAGGAATAGTCGATCCCATGGGAGTTTGGTGAAAACCACGAATTGAAATCTCTATTGGAATTCTGGAAATCGAAATGAATAAGAAATGGTCACCCGGGAAGGTGAAACAAACCGAAAAGTGGCTGCGTGTAAAGTGGCCAGAGTTGTTTGCTCCTGGGCCCGATTTAAAGCCATTGTCTACCGGCATTTATAAAGACATTCTGGCATATCGTAGCGAGAACGAAGATCTTTCAAGTCGTGCACTGCGCGAAGCGCTAAAACGTCATACAACGAGCTTCGGGTACCTGTACGGGATGATGAAAAATACTCATCGCGTCGGTCTTGATGGAAAGCCGGTGGAGCCGATTCAGGCCGAGCACCGTGCGTGGGCGTCGCGGATGCTTCGGTTGCTACAAAAGATTAGTAAAAAGACACGTAAGCCTTCGGGTAATCGCCGCGGTCCTGACAAAGCAGGTGCCGGTCGTGCTCCATTGGCAGCCAGGCACTCAGGTGCCAGGCGAAGTCGGTCCACCCCTTTGATAAAATATAAGCCAACTCGACGCCGTGTCCCAATGGTGCCGCCGGCAAGCGAAGAGGCTGCAGCTGGAGGAAGCTGAGTACGCCGCAGTTATAGTGTACCCGCATCATTCAAACTATAAGAATGGGTCGATTGCTCGAAAGCCCTGAATTCCATTGCAACTCTTGTAAATCGGTCGGTAGCTGTATCCATTATCAGGCGTTGGGTACTTTGATCAACCGCTTAGCGGACGCCCGTCATTCGCGCGCGACTGCGTTAAAGTTTTTGAAAAGGGAAACCATCGTCTGCGAGCTTCGTCTCGCAGCACCCCGATCAGCCGTCTAACTCTCATTCTTACATTTTGAACGCTGCAAAACACGAGCTCATTTGTCGAACAAGCAAGAAGTTTTTATAGTTGAGGGCAGCAGTGCGGCAAGTTCTGTCAGGCAGGTTTGTGATCGTCAAACCCAGTGCGTCTACGCTGTTCAGGGCAAGATGCCAAACGCAAACAAGAAAAGCCGTGCTGCAATAATGCGCAATGCGCAAGTTTTGAGGCTGCTGCAGTTCCTGTCACTCGATGGCACGAATGATTGCAGATTTCGCCGGATCATCCTATTGTGTGACCCTGATATTGACGGGCAGCACGCATGCTACCTGCTTGCAAGTTTGTTGCGACAGATCAGGCCTGATTGGGTAGAGAGAAAAGCAGTTTATCTGTCAGTTGCGCCGTTAATCAGTAGTGCGGTAAGTACAAATACGGCCAGTGCATCAACGGGTATAGTTCGCTATCACAAAGGCATCGCCAGTATGGATGCCGATTTGTTGTCAGAAGTATGCGTCCATAAAAACACCAGGCAACTCCGACTTTTGACCCTGGCGGGTAGTTAAGTTGAATCGTTTGCGTTGCGCCGCACTGGCGCTAACGGTATGCAGTGATGATCGTAGCAAAATCCTCGGCCAGTTTCTCTGCCGTTTGCGGTGGTGTGAAGATCGCATGCACAGCCGCGTCCGGGTTTATCAGCACTATGGAACTCGAGTGGTCGACCAGATATTCGCCGGATGATCGATCGTCAGGAAGACTGTATATCGCCCTCGTTTGATTGGCAAAGTTCTGCAGGTTCTCAGGCGAGCCAGTGGCACCTTTAAATTCAGGATTGAAATAGGCAACGTATTCTGCCAGTCGCTCAGGTGTATCTCTCTCCGGGTCTACTGACACCAGCATCATTTGCGGACTTTGTTCGTCACTTTCGGTGAGCAGTGCATGGGTCTGGTTCATTGTGGAGAGTGTGAGCGGACAAGCGTCAGGGCAAAAGGTGTAGCCGACGTAGACAAAGGTCCATTGATTTTTGAAATCTTCTGTTGTTATAGCTTCGCTGTTCTGGCCAACCAGTTCTATATTTTCCAGTGGCTCGGGCTCAGGGAATGCAAAACCGCTTATCTCGAGCTTTGCGGGTTGTTGCGACTGATTGGTATAGAGGCCAAGCCCGAACCCCGCCAGAATGGTGAGGCAGCAGATAGCGGGTAAAAGAATTTTCTTGTTCATTGGTATTGTGTTTCTAAATTGGGAATTTAATGTCACTGCGTTCGCAGTGTTTGGGCTGTGTGGTTGAACTTCAACCAGAACACAGCTGCGGTAACAATAGCGATTAATGGAATCACGGCCAGATTGATAGCCGAGAACCCGTACAGGTGATGTAGTGTGCCTGAGCTTAGCGCTGTGATAGATACTGTAGTGAACACAATAAAATCGTTGGCCGCTTGTGTTTTGGATTTTTCTTCCGGTGAATAGCACTCGGTGAGTAGAGTAGTGCCGCCAACAAACAGAAAATTCCAGCCTACGCCCAGCAGCACTAACGCTGCCCAAAAGTGCCACACGGAATCACCGAGGAGATTTACTACGACGCAGATCGCGTTAAGCAGTGCCCCAATAAGCAAGATATTGGTAATACCAAACCGATCGATCAAGCGCCCGGTAAAAAAAGATGGAGCAAACATCGCAACTACGTGCCATTGAATAACGAAAGCTGTGTCGCTGAGTTCCATTGCCCGGGTATGCATGGCCAATGGCGTCGCAGTCATGACCAGGTTCATAATGCCATAGCCGAGCATGGCGCAGGTGACTGCGATAAGAAATACAGGTTGAAGCATTATCGCACGCAGTGGTCTGCCATGGCGCGTTGAGTCAGTGTTTTGTTGCGGTGGTGGCAGTGTCATGCAACTGACCGTGAGGAGCGTTAGCAAGTAGACGAAGATCGCCACCAGGAAAGCACCAGCGTACTTTGATGAAGCAACGAAGAGCTGGCTCCAGTTTGCCAGATTTGGCCCCAGGAATGCGGCCAGTACGCCGCCGGCCATTACCCAGCTTATTGCGACATTCTTGCGCTCTGAATCGACTACCTCCGGTGCCGTAAAGCGATAGTAATTTCCAAATGCATTGAAGGAGCCGAAGCAGATAGTGCCCAAACAGAATATCCCGAACGAATTTGTTTTAAGTGCAATTAACGACAGTGCCGCACCGGTTATACCAATCAGTGCTGCGATGATGAACCCTGCCTTTCGACCCCATCGCCCCATGATCAAAGATGCGGGGATAGTCGTAGCCATCACAGCCACGAACTGCAGTGCCAGTGGAAGTGTTGCCAGTGCTTTGTTGTCTGCCAGTTCCAGGCCGATCAGGGCTGAAATTGTTATGAGCATCGAGGTGCAAATAAACATGTAGGCCTGGCATAGCGCAAGCAAGTAGAGGGTGTATGGCAAGTGAACTCCACAGCATCCAAAGCCTGGAGTGGTCTCCACGCCGATGCGTGACTGGTTATAGAACGAACGACAGGGCTGTCGGACTGCAAGCATCGTAGGGTAAATTTGTTAGCAAGTCAGCAAGCGCTGGCTGCCAGCCTTAAACCTGGACTAAAGCTGGATCAAATCAATGCCGGGGTGGGGGTGATTAAGATTCGGTCGGAGGCCGGGTACTGCGGATCCGTTCAACACGGCGCCAGTGTAGTCGCTATTGCAGCGGCTAAGGGAAGATTAGCGATTCAGAGCTGCGCTGGCTGAGCGCGAGAACGGGCCGACCTGTGATCAGGCCGGCACCGACAATTGACAGCTAGTTGCTCCAGAGCGAAGCGTTGTGCTCCTCGGCAACCGAGCAGAAGTCATCTGTCTCGATTGAGGTAAATCGTACGATCAGGCTGGCGTCGCTGTACCAGAATTCGTTGATTACCAGCGGGATGCGTTCGCCCTGTTGGGGATAGTCCCGGGTTTCATCCGGCTCGCCATACAGGCCTCGCTGGATCGCAAAGTCTGCTTCGCAAGGATGGTTGTACTCGTGCGTATCGGACACAAAGTCACCGTCACTATCCAGATCCAGGTAGTTTGGCAGCCCGTCATTATCTGGATCGTCGGTACCCTCGACCTCGTCCGAAACGCCGTCGCCGTCGGTATCAACCTGATCGGAGACATCGTTTTGTGCTGACTCGGGGTTTAGGTCTTCGCCACCCGAGCCTCCGCAACCGGTGATCGCCAGAGCGAAGGCAATTGGCAGGACGCCAGCATATCTAATCATAGTGCTATTCTCCGAAAACTTGTTGCAGGGCCGGGCCAACCAGACGCTGACCCTGAATGTAAAGGCAGCACTTTGAGGTGCGTCCGCGCACAGAGGCTGCATATAGTTAGTATCGGACTGGGGCAACCATTACTGATGGAGATTTGACAATCGTTATGAATGGAATACCGTTGTGGATCTCGATTTTTGCTGCAGGTCTCTCGGTTGGGCTGATTTTCGCAGATCCGGGTGATCCCGAGAGCCCGTCGGTGCGCCCTGATTCGACCGTGACTGCAGTTGCGGCCGCTGACGTTGAGACGCTTGCGCCTGGACGGGCCGACGTGATGCCCGCCGGCAACATAGCGACGGTAGCCAGTCTGGAGCAACGGCTTGCAGAGCTCGAAGATCGGGTAGTCGCGCTGGAAGAAGCGCAGATTGCCCGCCCGGCATCCGGGGAAGCCTCGACGGATAACGCTATTGATCCTCTTGTTCCGCGTACACCCGCTGAGCAGAGCGTGGCTTTAGTGACAGCAGGCTTCGATACCTCCGAAATCGACAGGATTTTGGAGTTGCATAATCAACATCAATTGGAGCGTCTTGAGATTCGTGATCAAGCCGCGAGAGAAGGGTGGCTCGATACAACTGATTTCAGGGTGGCGCTACGTAACGTTGGAGATAGAAGCGCACGCGTGCGGCAAGAGTTAGGTGACGATGGGTATGACAGTTATCTATACGCGCTGGGATTGAGTAATCGGGTGGCTCTGCAATCTATCATTCCGCAGGGCGAGGCCGCGCTTGCTGGATTGCGCGTTGGGGATATTATTACCGCTTACGCCGGCGACCGGGTTTTCAGATCGAACGAATTGCAGCAGGCCACATCCGCCGGCGAGCGTGGGGAAATGGTGCCGATACAAGTGTTGAGAGGGGAAGATATCTTGCAGTTCTACCTGCCACGAGGGCCGCTCGGGGTGACAATCTCGGGCGAGCTGGAGAAGCCTGGAGAGTAAAAACGCCCGGATCCGTCAAGTTCCGGGCGCACTCGGTGTGTCTGCAGTGGAATTAGTTAGTAGCTGTTTGCTGCTTTTCCTTTTTCAACTCCACCAACAGATTTGGCTCAACGTTGCGCTCGTGCTGCACGAGCGACTGCTCGCCTTGCTGAGGTTGCAGGTGAGTGACTTGCTTGCTGCTGTCCATGAAGGGACAAGCAGAGGCAACACCAGACACTAAAAGCAAACCGCCGCAGACTACGGTGAGTGTAGATTTCACGATCACCTCCTTTTCTTTGCCAAGGGGACGACAGTTTTTGCACATTTAAGGCCGACTTGCAATGAAAAACCGCCCCGGTTACCTGATTGTGAGGCATCCAACTTTGGAGGTTTAGCCTATAAATTATTTAAAAACAATACTTTAGAGACATTTCGAGTGTGGCTGCCGGATTGCGATAAAAGTGATCATTCTTTCTTTCAGCGCGCCTTGCTGCTTAGTTGGATTTAGTTTGCCAGTCGCGGTTACCGATGAGATTGGCTTGCCAACAAGTTGATCAGGCAAGCCATGAAGTAAGCTTCTTGCGTTGCTCGCTAACGGAGTAGCACCACTTGATGCTTTGTACGGTTGCATTTGTTGCCGGCAAAAACTACCGCGCAATTGTCGGTTGATATCAAGTAGACGGACGCCTGAACGGATAACTGATGCTACAACGGTGGACTTGCCGGTAGTTGTTGCAGGGGCTTTCTTACGTTGACAAAACAGTGTCAATAACAGAAATGGGGACAGGGCTGGATCGGCTACTGGATTTTGGTGCTGGTATTGCTGTCGGTGATGATTGGTTGAGACTCGAAGCTCTATGCGCGACGTTAATCTGTTTTCGGTCCCGGAATTCACTCGACCACAAATAGAGACGTTAGGTATACCCGCAGAAGGGGGTCGTAGCCGTTAACTAACTTTACGATTCGATTGCAATGTATGCATTAGTTTGCGAATTGTCTGCGCCTGATACAAAGGGTAAAGTGCACTTTACTCCTGTGGTGCAGTGCTCGGCTCGACTTTCCTTTGCCGGAATCAGGCTTTTTGCCTCACAACAGAGCATGCGTGCATAGTTAAGTTTTGTGAATTATGTAGACGTAGGCAGAAGCAATCGTGAGCGTTAAAATTGTCTGCCACGCCAGACTATTCCCACGAGGTATTGGTTGTGTGTTGTGGAGTTGGAAGTCTTTTCCAGACTGGCTATTAGCTATTGAAATTATCCGGAGTCGAAGCCAGATTTCACCGATCTGGAACATGTCGCAGCATTTGAAACTGCTCTGCCAGAAGTCACGAAAAACAATGTACCATCGCGGTCTGGTTGTGTCTGAGGCTGGAGATAGCTAAAGATCGAGATCGGTATGGCCGTCAAACAGGCAAGGATTGCAAATTGTGAAAGAGGTTCAATTATGAGGAGCAAGAATCAGGGAACTGTAAAGTGGTTCAACACAGAACGTGGTTACGGTTTCATTTTAAGCCCGGAAGGCGAGGACGTTTTTGTACACTATCGATCCATAGCGGGCGAAGGTTTCAAAAACCTGCAGGAGGGGCAGCTGGTGAGTTACCTTCAGGTACGCAGTGAGAAGGGCTGGGCTGCTGCAGAGGTTGAACCGGTAGAAACTGAAGTCGCCGCCGACTCAGGGCATCCGCCAGGCGTAGCGTTCGAAGAGAACGGATCGTGAAGAGCTTTCAACCCGTTGCGCTATTCGAATCATCGTCCCAATCGTCCAGTCCGCGCAGTTGCTCATCCAGTTCCTTTCTGGCCCAGTAATTCTCAAGCTTCCGGCGAGCATCTGTTGAGCCCTGAATAGATTTCGAAGGCAGTGCATCTTCGATATCGGCGTGGTCATCCCGGATTCCATCTGGTGTTTCGTCGCGACGCTGCTGTTCGGTCATTGTTCCTGCCCTCAAATTTTCAGATCGGATGATCCGAGTTTGTGAGTGGGGGTTTCGGCGCGAGAAGCAGGATCTTTAGTTTGGGCGATTACTCGCTACACAGGCTCCGCTGAGGCTCGCGATATGCGATCGCTGTTCAGAACAAGCGCTCGGTCAGGCTTTCAGCCCACATTTTTCGCCACCAGAGCCAGCCTGCGGATCGGGAACTTCCTTCTATTCGCGAAAGATTCCCGATTTCCGGCATTTATCTCTAGACCGTCACACCTGTAATTAATTACCATTAGGAAATGAGAGCAGCTCCTCCGCTGTATATCCGCGAATGTGCGTGGGTTCCGGCGCGGGCCGTGCGAGGTTTGTATAACTGCTACATCGCGGGGGCTGTGGATGTCGATGAGTGCGGTATTTTCAGGCGAGGCCTGCAATCGGTTGCAGCCGTACCCGGAAGAACAGGTTGATCGGAAGATGAAAAAGACTTTGGCTGGTGCAGTGTGGCTTATTCTAATCGGAGGGCAGAGCCTGCAGGCGAGCGAGCAATGCGGGTGGCCGAACAGTGTCGCGCTCGACTCCGTGGTCAGGGTGACCAGCGAAGATGGCAGTCACGCCAGTGGCGTTGTGGTTGGCGATGACAGGGTCCTGACAGCGGCTCATGCCATTGACGAGGATTTCAAATCTTTCGTTCGGATTAACGATCACCTCCGCAGTGCCCGCATCGTGATGATTGACCGGGCAAAGGATCTGGCGATATTGGCGGTGCGAACCGGCGCGATCCAGCCGATCCCGCTTGGGAAGGAAAATCTTGATGCCAGCGCGACCGTTTGGGCGGTCGGATTCCCGAGAGCAGAATCCAAAACTACGTCCAGCGGCTCATTTAAGGTCAAAGCTGAAAACGATGGCGCGCTGCACACGACTGCGCCGATTGACTCGGGCCAGTCCGGAGGAGGTCTAATCAGTTGTGAGCGCGGGCGTCACGTGCTGGCCGGTATGTTGCGCGGTTTCGCTGCTTATGTGAACGGGGATCACTACGTCAAAATCAAGAATCACTCCGTGTCGGTGGCATCTGTCGATATTCGCAATTTTCTCACTGGCTGGGAAAATCGGTCGAACTAGCACATGCGCGGCAGGCGGTCGTCCCAATCCACCCGGTAATGGAGGTTTTCTGGCAACCCGGGAATAGGTAACTATCTTTCACAAGGCACGCTGCAAAGTTAACTTGCAGTCTTGGCATAGCTAGTAATATATTACGGATCAGACAGCTTTGAACAGGCACTGAATGATGAGCAACGTGGTGGAAATACGCCCTGTCTCGGCACGTGGTGTAGACAAATTTGCAGTCCCTCGGGACTACTTCGCAGTGGTTGATGAGCGCGGGCGCGAATGCCCGATCCTGACTGACTCAATTGAAAAAGCGCTGGCTGAAGCGGAGTCTATGGAGTGTCTGGGTACAGCAGAGAAACGCACTCCCGCGGCTTTGAGGCTCGTTGGCAACAGTTAGGAACCAACGTTTCGGCCCTTCGCCACAGCCGAGGCGAAAAGAATTGGGCAGAATATTTTCGCTAGAAAGGCGAGATCTGTACGGAGAACCACGTTCGCGCATTCCCGGCACCGGGATCTGTCGCAGAAAGGGTGCAATTACCCGGTGCAACGCCGGTAATCGTAATCGTGGTGTCTGATAGCACTGTCATCGCACATGCGCCGTCATCGCTTGTTATCTCCCACCTGTAAACCGAGGTTGGTGTTGGCGCCCATCGGGTGCGGGCCCGGTAGGTGCCTGATTGCAGTGTATCGAGTTGGGTGGGACCACTCACCACCACTTGCGCATTTACGTTGGTGAACTCCGCAGAGTTGAAGGTGTCTTCGATGGTCGCTGTGGCAGTGGTATTTGCGTTGTCAACAATAGACAGCTCTAATTCGTGATCGCTATTGGCGATGTCACCTTCCGCCCGGCGTTTAGGTGACGCGTAGTGCAGATAGTAAAAGCTGTTCGCTGTATCGACCACTTGACCGGCAATGGTCTGAAAGGCATCCCGCAGTTGATCGAAATTTCGCAACGTGAAGCTACCAGAGCGCCCAAGGCTTCTGAGAACCGCAGGAGAGACATCCTCACCGACCCCAAGGGTATATACAGATTTACCTATCGTGGCGGCCTGGGCGTCTTCAAAAGTATGTTTGCCGGCAGTATCGCTGCCATCGGTAACCACGATCAGCGACCCCTGTGTAACCTGGTTCAGATCGAAGCTGTCTTCCCATTGGGCTGTGCCAGTAATTATCGCCCCATAGAGATCGGTTGGTGTGATGGCGATGGCCGCCTGTATCGAATCGAGCGATGAGACCAGGCTTTGTGCATTGCTGGAAAACCCGTTGATCTGGGTTATCGTGTCATCGAACGTATACAACGCTATTTCCTGCTGGGGTATCAGCGTTGAGGCGCCGGTTTCGTCGATCAGCAGGGCTCTGACTGCGTCTGTGATTTTTAGCAAATCTGAAGGCAGGATGCTGCTGCTGATATCGATCATAATTACTGTTCGAAGCGAGAACGGCAATTCGTTGTGCGGAACAATTGACAATGAAGTTTCGGTACTCGATACCGGCAGGTCGTCTTCGGTGACGACAAAATCGTTGGTCTGCAAGCCCGGCAGCGCGTTGTCGTATTGATCAGTCGCACGAAAAAGAATACTGATAATCGCAGGTAGTTCGGCAGAGAAATTCAGTTTCTCCAGTTGCACGTACTGACTTGGGCCTGGATTGTTGATCGGCGACCCCAGGGTTGGCGTTGTTGGTTCGTCGTCGAGCAGCAAGCCACCAGGTGCGGCAGTTTCTCTCTCACGGTTACGATCAATGCCTTCGCTGCTGCACGCGCCGAGGAGCATCAGATACATCAGCCCCAATGTGTAGATTTTTTTCATTATTTTGCAGATCCGACAGATAATCGAACCAGTGGACAACTACTCGCCGACTGTCGTCAGCGCGTATTGGTGCCATCAGCCGCTTTTATAATTTCCGATTATATATCAGCGTATTCCACTAATAAGCTCGAAAACAAATTAACTATTGGACAGCAGTTAGCAGTTTTCTTTCCAATTGTCCGGAATTGGAGGACAGGTGTGCACTTGTCACCTTTTCGAGTCGGTCAGGTGACGAGTTCGTTGAGCTCGAAGATAGGTAGCAGTATTGCCAGCACGATAGTCATGACAACACCGGCCATCAGCAAAATGATTACAGGCTCGAGCAAAGCGAGGAAAACAGCAAGAATAGAGTTTAGTTCCCGCTCCTGGTGTGCGGCGGCTTTCTCGAGCATTTTTTCCAACCGTCCAGAGGCTTCGCCGCTGGCGATCAAATGCAGCATCATCGGGGGGAAAAAACGTGTCCGTTCCAGGGAGGCGCTGAGACCACCGCCTTCGCGCACATTGGTGGCGGCAACTTTAACAGCCTGTCGCATCGGGCGATTGGTCAGCACTTGAGAGGCAATGCCCAATGCATCAAGTACGGGTACACCGCTAGCGGCCAGGATGCTAAGCGTGCGCGCAAATTGCGCTGCGTTTGATCCTCTGATGATTTTGGATAGCAGTGGAATCTTCAGCATGAAGGCATGGACGCGGGTTTTCAAAGACTCGCGCTGAAGCAGTCGTCGCCAGAGGACAAAAAGCCCGATCAGCCCGATTAGCACGATCAATCCCCACTGTTTAATGAAGTCGCTTAGTGAAATCATGATTCGGGTCAACAGCGGGAGTTCCTGGCCCATGCTGTCGAACACGCTAACAACCTGTGGGACCACGTAAGCGAGCAAAAAGGATACGATCCCGAAGGCTATGCAGACTAATCCAATCGGATAATAAAGCGCTTTGCTGATGATCTGTTTGGTAGATTGTTTGTCTTCCGTATAGTCCGCTAACCGCTCCAGTACCGATTCCAGATGCCCGGACTGTTCGCCTGCTGCAACAGTTGCCTGAAATATCTCGGGAAATACTTTTGGGTACTCACTCAGTGCGGTGGCAAATGGTTTGCCCTCCAGCACTCTGCTTCTGACAGACAGAATAAGTGATTTTATTTTTTGTTTTTCAGCTTGCTTGGCGACAGCTCCAAGAGCTTCTTCGATGGGTGTGCCAGAAGAAGCCAGCGTTGCGATCTGGCGGATAATCAACGCCAGTTCATTGGAACTTATACCGCCACGAAACGAACGACTAGTGTTCGAGCTACTGCTTTTCGACGTGCTCTCGTTGACTTCAATCGGTGTGAGCTTTTGATCGCGAAGCTGTTGGCGAATTTGCCGTGCACTATCGCCTTCTAAAACCCCTTTTTTTTCGCTGCCACCGCTATCGAGGGCGATATAGTCAAAAGCTGGCATCGCCTGCGGCTCTGTTGGTAATTAGTTGTGGCAGCATCGAGTGGAAATATAACCCGGGGTCAATTGTCGATACTCGATCTACCGTATAGGGTTTCGTGTGCAAACGGGCTTGCGCGCCGGATTGTCTGCAATGATGGATAGATGCGATCATTAAACTTCGCGGGTGACCCGAAGCACTTCTTCCAACGAAGTGGCACCTTCTTTAACCAGTCGGAAACCATCTTCAGTGATGCCCGGTGACATCTGCCGCGCGTACTGTTCCATTTCATGTTCTGCAGCGCCGTCGTGAATCATGTTGCGTATGGTTTCATCGACCAGCACCACCTCATAGACGCCTGTTCGTCCAACGTAGCCACTGTGATTGCAACGCGTGCAACCATGCGCTGAATAGAGCACCGGTTCATCAGTCTCGGATAAGCCAAGTGTCTGTCGTTCGGCGGCGCCGGCGTGATGTTCTGATTTGCAATCGGGACAGAGTAACCTCACGAGCCGTTGTGCAACCAGCCCAACCAGGCTGGATGACAGCAAAAAGGGCTCGACACCCATGTCGCGCAATCGGGTGACAGACCCGATTGCAGTGTTAGTGTGCAAGGTGGAAAGAACCAGGTGGCCGGTAAGACTGGCTTGAACGGCGATTTCGGCCGTTTCGACATCGCGGATCTCACCGACCATGACGATATCCGGATCCTGCCGAAGAATAGCGCGCAAGCCACGTGCAAAGGTAAGGTCTACTTTGGTGTTGACTTGCGTTTGACCGATTCCGTCGAGATAGTATTCGATTGGATCTTCAACAGTAAGAATCGTGTTGCGAGCATTATTCAGTTTCGTCAGTGCGGCGTACAGGCTGGTGGTTTTACCTGAACCTGTGGGCCCCGTTACCAGGATAATTCCGTGTGGCAGTTTAAGGACTTTCTCCAGACTCAGTCGTGTCTGGTCGGCCATGCCTAAGTGTTCCAGGTTGAGCCTGCCTGCTTGTTTGTCCAGCAATCTCAATACAACTCTTTCGCCGTGACCCGATGGCAGAGTAGACACACGTACATCAACTGGCCGGCCTGCCAGCCGTAGCGAGATTCGGCCATCTTGAGGCAGTCTTTTTTCAGCGATATCCAGTTTGGCCATCACTTTGATTCTGGAAATTACCTGCATCGCGATATGGTGCGGAGGTTCCATCAAGTTGTTCATCACCCCGTCCACGCGGTAGCGAACCGACAACCGTTTTTCGAACGGCTCGATATGTACGTCTGAAGCGCCTTTGCGAATAGCCTCGGTCAGCATCGCGTTGATCAGTCGTATGACGGGCGCATCGTCCTGTGACTCCATCAGATCTTCAGGCTCAAGCGATTCAGCCATGCGATCGAGGTCCAGTTCGTCGCCAAAGTCGTCCATGATATTCATGGAATCGCCGGTCTCGCCCTGGTAGGTGCGAGTGAGCAGCAGATCAAAATCGTCTTCGCTCACTGAACGAAGTGACACCTGGCGAGCGGCAATGCGCCGTGCTTCCAGCAAGGCCGTGTTGGTGGCGCCGGTCTTGTAAACCAGCGTCGGACTGTCCTCGCTGGATTCATCGATTAGTACACCATTGCGTTTTGCATAGCTGTACGGCAGCCGAATTCGCGTTGGCTGGGCAACTTGTTCCAGTTCGCTCGTTAGATCAACGGGCTGATGGGCTACTGTCGATTGTGAGTTGCTCAAACGCTAATACCCGCTTTTACCGCGATTGGAACCGACCGTTTGCCATCAGCCAGTGTGGTCAGTGGATGATGCTGCTCTGGCGATGTGTCAACTGATGTGAAAAACTGTGAAAACTGCATGCCAAAACCGTTTGATAGTCCGCTCAGTTCGTCGTTGCGTTGTCTTCCAGCGCAGGTAATTCGCTGAACGTGACGACTGAATTGTCTTCCGGATTTTGTTCTGCTGGATCTGCCGATGTCTGTGTTTCCACAGGCAGCCGGGGCGCCAATGAATCCGGAGTCAGGGCAGGCGCAGCTAATGGTTTGGTCGTTGCGATTGTCGGGGCTCGTCGCGCCTGACCGTCAGCCACTGGCTTGCCATCCAGAAACAGTTTCAAATCGGGCAGGGACGGGCGTTCCTTTACTGCTGTCTTGTCCTTTTCCTGGTGATAGAGCGTTTGCTCGGATCGAAGCAGTTTGTATTTCGAATTACTGAAAGTTGAAGCCGATTGACTATCGCGCATGATCACCGGATGGAGAAAGATCATCAGGTTTTGCTTTCTCTTTTGTGTGCTCCGGTATCGAAACAATTTGCCAATCACCGGAATATCACCAAGAAAGGGTACCTTTTCTTCCACGTCGGTGATCTGATCGTCAATTAGTCCGCCGAGGACCAGAGTTTGACCATCGTCGACCAATACTGTGGTTTTGATCGATCGCACGCTGGTAGTAATGTCTGCGGCGCCGGTGAGCGCGGTGGTATTAACGCCTGACACTTCCTGTTCAAGCTCCATTTTGATACTGTTGCCTTCATTGATCTGGGGTTTGACCTTCAGTGTCAGGCCAATATCACGTCGTTCGATTGTCTGGAACGGGTTGTCGTTGTTATTCGACAATTGTTGGCCGGTGACAAAGGGTACGTTGGAGCCAACGATAATCTCCGCTTCTTCATTGTCGAGGGTCACGAGGCTCGGTGTGGACAGGATGTTGTTGTCCGCATCCGATGCGATGGCGCGAACCAGAAAGCCAAAATCGATCTCGCCGGAACCGAATCGCCCCAGTGCGAGTGAAATACCTGATCCCAGAGATGAAGGTACAGCGCCGCCCTGTGCGGCAGCGGCCAGGGCTGCTGCTGAGTCCGTTCCGCCACCGAGATTGGTGTAGCCTAGTGGCGCTTCTTTGTCGCTGCCATCGATGAGAAAGTTAATACCGAACTCTCGGGTGTTGTCTTCGGTTATTTCCGCAATGACCGCTTCAACCAGAACCTGCGCACGGCGTATATCCAACTGACGAATAACCGCGAGAATGTTTTGCATCTCGTCCAGCGGTGCTGTGATGATCAGAGAGTTGGTGTGCGCATCGGCCTGAATGTCCACATTTGACTGCCCGCTGTCAGCGGCACTGCGTTGGCGAACTTCGTTAGCGCGCTGGTTAGCAGCGGCACTTTGTGCGGCCTGCGCTGCCGCATTGTTAGCGCCATTTGTTTGTTGCTGGGGCTGAGAGGGTGTGGCGATACCTGCGGTAGTGACACTGGTGGTGCCAACCTTTGCCTGTCCTTGTGATACGCCCTGCAGGATGCCAACCAGATCTTCCGCGTTGGCGTATTTCAAATAAACCACGCGGGTGTTCCCACCCGATACGATCGGTGTGTCCAGGTGGGCAATCAGCCCTCTGATCCGCACCCGAACGGCCCGGTCGCCACTGATCAATACACTATTCGTTCGTTCATCTGCCACCAGCTGCATGCTACCGGGCACTTGCTGACCACCGACATTGCCTCGCTGCAGTGTTGCCAGTGTTCTCACAATCTCTGCGGCCGAGGCGTGTTCGAGCCTGACAATCTCGATTTCCTCGTTGTCTGGCCGGTCTATTTTTTTGATGATGTTCATCAGGCGTTCAATATTCGCGGCCCGGTCAGTGATGATCAGTGAGTTCGTCGCTGCATAGGCAGCCAGGTGGCCCTGTTGTGGAACCAGTGGCCGTAATATAGGTACCAGCTGCGCCGCAGGCACATTAACCACCGGTACAACCTGCGTGACCAACTGGTCGTTTGTGCCTACTGTGTCGCCCAACAGCGGAACGGGCCCCTGTTTGGCGGTAACGTCGGGTACGATCTTGATCAGGTCGCCAGCCGGTACCGCTGAGTAGCCGTGTACTTGTAAAACCGAGAGAAAAACGTTGTACAGGCCATCCGAGTCGACAGGGTCAGTGGAGATGACGGTGACTTTCGCCTTGACTCGAGGGTCAACGACGAAATTGCGCCCGGTTTGCTTTGAGACAGTGGCAATGAGGGAATGGATGTCGGTGTTTTTCAGGTTTAACGTGAAATCACCGCCGCCACTGCCTTGCGTGACTGTTTCCGTATTCTCGCTTTGCGCGACCACGTTGTTGCAAATCAGAAACACCACTAGGGCGATGCTCGCCTGCAGACGTGATCTGAATGATTTTGATTTAATAATCAAAGGTTTACCTTGTTTATGTACATATATTCAAGGGCAACACAACCCGTAAATGCTGATAATAAAGCATTTTAGTGTCGGGGTTGTAAAGAAATTATTGCATCTATTGCAATGGTATGACGATCGGGATTTCAACGCCGTCGCGCAATATCGTCAAGTCGATGCTGCTGGCTTTCACCAGTTTCCGGAGTGCCCTTATGCCGTTTTTCTGGTTCGCCAGCGCGATGCCATTTACCTGGGTAACCACGTCACCTGGCAGCACACCGTTTGCTTCCAGGATTGCTGCGTTTTGTTTTGGCGTTAACCGGTACCCAAGGATGCGGCCGTTTTCTCGATAGGGAACTGCACTCACAAGCTTGTTCAGCATTGCCGGGTTCTTAACCAGAGTATCCCGGATTGCTTTGGGTGAGTCGGGTAGCTGTATCGGTTCGGCGGTATTTTGTGCGTTGCCAGCGCTGGCGGTGTCAGTCGCACCTGGAAGATTCTCCAATCCAACGTTTCGTCCTGTGGAGGCAACTTTCTCGGGCAGCTTGAGTATTTCCTCGCGGCCGCCGTTGTCTATCACCACCTCACTGGTACGAACTTCATGTAATACCGCTCTGCCAATCACTGACTCGCCAACCCGGAAAACCTGTTCAGGCTTGCCGTTTGCGCTAATAATCGCCAACGCTTGATCGGCCGGATTGGCGGCGTACACACCAATCAGCGAAAGATTGAGTTTTGTTTCCGGTGCTATAACCTTCCGTTCCACTTTGGGTGCCGGTTTGACACCAGCCTCGCCGAAAATGTGTTTCCCGGCGGCAGACAGTGCCATATCGGCTATAGAGGGGCCTGCGCTCGCAGTGACGACGATGGCCTCCGGAGATTCCACAGAGTGAGTGTTGGCGACAGGCACAAGCCTCAAGGCGATAGTGGCGCCTACATAGCCAATCAAAATGATGAGAATTCGGCTCACCCAGGGTGCTAGCCTAGACATCGATCTGCCCCATTAGTTGTAAGTTGTGCATGCTCATGTCTGTATCAGGCGTACGATTTCACGCACATAGTATTGCTTTAGTGTTTCGGAATTCAACATCACAGCGCTACAACTTGTATAGATGTACTGGCACATTGTAGGTTGTGAGTCGTTGCAGCCGCTTGAACAACCGGCCGGCCCACTCTGGTAACGGCTCTATGCTAGCGGTTGTGCACCGCCGGAAAGGTGTTTTTACCGAAACCTTACGGATGGGGACATGATCGCGGAGTTGCTATTCGAGTTCTTGACGGGCTCAAGACGAATAGCTGACGACATCGGGGGGTGGAGTGCTGATCGGCCAGCTCGGCCGATCAACGAGGAGGGTCAGATTAGACCATTTCCTTAAGCATTTTCAGCGGTGTGATTTTTACCTTTTTGCTGGCAGGCTTCGCCTTGAACATCACTTCTTCACCAGTGAATCGATTGATTCCCATGCGCGCTTTGCGGGCGGGTGTTTTGACAGCCTTGATTTTCATCAATCCTGGCAGATTGAAGTATTGTGGGCCTCGTGGGGCCAGGTTCTTCCCAATTAGGCCGGCGAGAGAATCAATCACAGACACTACCTGAGCTTTGCTTAGGTTAGTTTCTTCTGCGATTGTCGCCATGATTTCTGATTTGGTTGGCGGCTTCTTGTCTTTACCTGCAGCTTTTGCGGACGCCTTTTTCTTGCCTGCAGCCTTCTTCTTTCCAGCGACCTTTTTTCCAGCTACCTTCTTAGCGGCAACTTTTTTGGATACAACCTTCTTCTTGCCAGCTGCCTTCTTTTTTGCCGCTGCCTTTTTCTTAGCCATTTTTACCAAGCCTCGTGAGTTAAATGTTTACGGTTAGATTGAATATTTGGGTAATCGACTGAGCGTAGCGCTCCGCTCCTGCACATTTTTAATGTTCAGGCTAATCGGTGTGAGATGGACACAAGACTGGCTAAACCGAAATTCATGGTTTACGCGATCACGCTAGCGGTTGGCGGATAACTGTAGGGTCGATTGGACGTCTCCGTACGGCGCGCATAATACCTGAATTGCACCGTAATCCAACAGATTTTATAAAAATTCACTGTATTTTGGTCTTTTTGGGTAATAAACCGGCGAAAACAACTGTTTTTTCGACGATTTAAAAAGAGCCACAGACGAGGAGTCTAGACGATACCTGCAAAATTCGCCTTAATTTGGGCAGTTTTTACTATCGGGCTCAAGGTGGATTGCTGGTTCTGGCTAATTACATCAGGGGTTGTACCACTAGTATTCTTACAAATTGCAACCCAATCAGCGCGACGAGCGGGCTGAGATCGAACCCGCCCATGGCTGGCATGATGCGCTGAATAGGGCGCATGACAGGACTGGTTATCGACTGCAACAATGATGCAACCGGGTGTCCGCCCGGTGAGATCCAGCTCAGGATTACCAGTGCGATTATCGAGTAGATAAAGACATCGAATACCAGGCTGATCAGGCCGACGAAGGCTCTCCAAAAGCTGTCGCCCCAGCCACCCATGTTGATGTCGCCGAAATTCAGACCTTTTAACAACGTGAACTTGATCAGCAACACGAGGAAGCAGAGGACCAGCGCTGCAATATCCTGTCCGCCGACGCCCGGAACAACTCGGCGCAGTGGTACCAGCAGAGGATTAGTCGCTTTTACGACGAATTGGGAGACTGGATTGTAGTAATCCGCACGGGTCAGTTGCATCAGAAATCTGAGCATGACGACCAGTGCGAAAAGGTCGAAAAGGGTGCTGATCAAATAATGAAACGCACTGATGCCGGAACTTGGCATGGGAAATCTCCGTAAATCTGTTTAGCGTATGAGAAGTTTGCGGGTACTGTTCAGCGGTGCTGTGGCATTTCGTAGTGGGTCTAATTCTGACCCAATTGTTCGGAGCGATCATGTGCGGCTTGCATGGCGCGTTCCACTATTTCATGGAAATTGTTGTCCGCGAAACTGTTCAATGCAGCTTCTGTGGTACCGCCTGGTGATGTCACGTTTTTTCGTAACTGAGCGGGGTTGTGTTCGCCGGTGTGTGCCATTCGAGCTGCTCCAAGGGCTGTCTGGATGGCAAATTTATTGGCTAAATCAGGTGCCAGGCCCTGTTTAACAGCGGTATTGGTCATCGTTTCAATCAGCAGGAAGAAATATGCCGGTCCGGATCCGGACAATGCGGTTATGGCATCCAGTTCGCTTTCCGATTCGACCCAGGCAACTACACCGGCCGCGCTCAGAATGGTGGTTGCAGCGTCCCGGTTGGCCGCTGAAACATCAGTATTTGCAAATAGCGCAGTTGCTCCGCATTGCAACAGGGCGGGGGTGTTCGGCATGCATCTGACCAGGTCGAACGCTTCGTCGGCCCATTTGGTAATGTTTCTGCACTGCACACCCGCCGCAATCGATACAACGAGCTTTCCCTTAAGCTCAGGGCCAAGGGCACTAACCACTGTTTGCATTTGTTGCGGCTTAACTGCAAGCACAATAATGTCCGCCGCGGCGGCTGCCGTGGCGTTATCGGCGTAGGTGCTGATTCCAAAATCTTCTGACAGTGCTGTAGTGGTTGCGGCGAGTGGGTCGCTGACGCTAACGCTTGCCGGTGCGTAACCATTCTCCAGCAAGCCGCCGATCAGGCTGCGGGCCATATTGCCGCCGCCAATGAAACTGATTGTTCTTGAGTTGGTCACAGTGCTGATCTCTGCTTAACGAGGGAGCGCGTGGATGTCAGGCGAGATGCCGGGATTTTTCAGTGATTGCACTGAGCAGGCGTTCAAAAGCCTCTGCAAAGCCGGCGATACCCTCTGCCTCCAGGTCTTTCGTAATGGCGGCAAGATCTATATTCAGCGGGTGCAAGCTATTCAACAGCGCTTCAGAGCCGGATAGTCCATTGAGAAGCCGTGGTTCAACGATGCCATGGTCGCGGAAGCTATCCATGGTTTTTGGCGGTAGTGTGTTGACCGTTTCGGGCCCCATCAGTTCCTCCACATAGTAGACGTCACGGTATTCAGGGTTCTTCGTCCCGGTACTGGCCCATAAAAGCCGCTGAGGCATAGCACCATGACTTTTCAGTGCGGCGAACCTTGAGCCTGCGAAAGTGTTCTGATAGTGCAAATAGGATGCTTTAGCGTTAGCGATGGCAATTTTGCCTAGTAGCGCAGTGGCGGCGCTGGTGTCGCTGTGTTGTTCCAACCGGGCATCCACACGAGAGTCTACGCGGCTGACAAAAAAGCTTGCCACTGAGGCGATCGCTGAAACCGGGGCCTTGTCTGCGAGCCTGCGTTCCAGCCCGGTGATATAGGCATTTGCAATATCGCGGTAGCGATCGAGTGAGAACAGTAGTGTGACATTGACGCTGATGCCCGATGCTGTGAGTTCCTCGAATGCGTGAACGCCGGCTTCGGTGCCTGGCACCTTGATCATCAGATTTGGACGATCCACTGCCTTGTGGAGTTCGAGTGCCTCCCGAATCGTACCGTCACTGTCGTGGGCCAATGTCGGCGAGACTTCCAGGCTGACCATCCCGTCGTCGCCCCGGCTGTTGTCGAATACAGGCTTTAGAATATCAGCTGCTGCTTTAATATCCGATATGGCGAGGTGCTTGAAAATCTCCAGCGGGGGGATCGCTGGCTGGTCGCCAAGCAAGGTACGTATTTGCTGATCGTATTCCGAAGAATTGGCTATCGCATTTTCAAATATTGCCGGATTTGATGTGATCCCGCAGATGTGGTCGTTATCGATGAGCCGCTGTAGTTCGCCAGATTCCATCAGACTGCGCTGGATGAAATCAAGCCAGATTGACTGGTCTAGCGCTTTGGCTGCCACCAAAGGATTGCTGGGAGTTTGCATGTGAGTCCTGAAAATCTTCAGTGCGATTGCGCGAAGTGTAACAGCCATGGGAGATGACAGTAACCCGTCACAGCAATTCAGTAGTGTCGGTGTCCGCTGGCTAAGGCCGATCCCGGCTGCCGAATATTGCCGTGCCGATTCGCACCATCGTGGACCCTTCCGCTATTGCAGCTTCCATATCCGCGCTCATGCCGATCGACAGAGTATCGACGCCAGTGTGATCGCGTTGCATCTGCTGATAGATGTCGCGCAATCTGGCAAAAACATGGCGTTGGTCTTCAAGGTTTTGACGTGGTGCGGGAATAGCCATTAAGCCGCGCAATTTCAGTGAGGGGGAACCAATGATCGACTCGACCAGTTGATCCACTTCTTCTGGCTGGCAACCAGCCTTGCTGGCTTCAGCATCGATATTGATCTGTATGCAGACATTGAGCGGTGGTAGCTCGGGTGCTCGCTGTGCGGCGAGTCTGGTGACTATCCTCAGTCTATCGATACTCTGCACCCAGTGGTAGTGGTTGGCTACCAGCCGAGTTTTATTCGATTGAATGTTGCCGATGAAATGCCATTCGAGTGTCGGATCGGCGATTTGGGTCTGTTTATCGATTCCCTCTTCGATGTAGTTCTCGCCGAAGGCGTGCTGGCCCGATTGTGCTGCCAGTTGCACCAGCTCGAGTGGTTTGGTTTTGCTCACAGCCAACAGCCTCACTGATCCCGCAGGCCGTTCATAGCGCTGTTCGAGCGTCGCTATCTGTTGTTTGATGGTGTGCAGATTGTCGAGGATCGATGGCTGTTGTGTCATGGTGGTTGCAGGAGCGGATTCGGGTGTTTGGAGCGGCAGTTGAACGGGCGAGGTTCACACAGTTGCTAATGCGCGAATCAAAGATTTCCCTTCAGAGTCGATAAGGCTAGGAGATGTCTGAGTTTTCCTGGCGCAGCACGCCCGACGGTACCGTGGCGGCCAGCGCAAGAGATACAAATCTCAGACCTTTTCATCTGAACATTCTATCTGGATTTATCAATGGATATTGCACAACTGCTTACCTTCGGTGTCAAGAACGGCGCCTCGGATCTGCATCTGTCTGCAGAACTGCCTCCAATGATCCGTGTCGATGGTGATGTACGTCGTATCAACGTGCCCGAGCTGGATGCCGGGGCAGTGCAGTCGATGATCTATGACGTCATGAATGACAAGCAGCGCAAGGAGTTCGAGGAAAAACTTGAGACAGATTTCTCGTTCGAAATTCCGGATCTGGCGCGCTTTCGCGTAAACGCTTTTAACCACGCACGGGGCTGTGGCGCAGTGTTCAGAACAATTCCCAGTACGGTGCTGACACTCGAGCAATTGAATGCCCCGTCGATCTTTCGGCAGATATCCGAGTTCCCGCGCGGAATCGTACTGGTGACTGGGCCGACTGGATCGGGCAAATCAACCACGCTGGCTGCAATGATGGATTATAAGAACGAGACGGAACTTGGCCACATTCTGACCATCGAGGATCCAATCGAATTCGTTCACGAAAGTAAAAAGTGCCTGATAAATCAGCGCGAAGTTCATCGAGATACGTTGGGGTTCAGTGAGGCACTGCGCTCGGCTCTGCGTGAAGATCCGGACGTTATTCTGGTCGGCGAAATGCGTGACCAGGAAACCATCAGCCTCGCGCTGACAGCGGCGGAAACCGGCCACCTGGTATTCGGTACATTGCACACCAGTTCGGCGGCAAAGACCATCGACAGAATTATCGATGTGTTCCCGGCAGGTGAGAAACCGATGGTGCGCTCGATGCTGTCTGAATCACTAAAAGCGGTGATCTCGCAGTGTTTGTTGAAGAAAGTGGGTGGGGGGCGTGTCGCGGCGCATGAAATCATGATGGGAACGCCTGCCATCCGAAATCTTATCCGCGAAGATAAGGTCGCACAAATGTATTCCGCTATTCAGACTGGTCAGGCTGCGGGTATGCAAACGCTGGACGGAAACCTCAAGGAGTTGGTCGTCAAAGGTGTCGTCTCTCTGGAAGATGCGAAGAAAAAGGCAGCTAACCCCGATTCACTGGGCTAGTGCCTGCCGCTCGTTCAGTAAAATTGATTACAGCGATATAGGTCTATGGAAAACGAATCAGCTAAGAAGTACTTGCAGGCATTGTTGCGCAAGATGCACGAGAAAGGCGGATCGGATCTGTTCGTTACAGCCGGCGCGCCACCCAGCATCAGATTGCACGGTAACATAGTCCCCTTGACAGACAAGGATATGACGCCAGCGCAAACCATGGCGCTAACTGTATCCATTATGGATGAAAAAGAGGCCGCTGAGTTTCAAACTACGAAGGAATGTAACTTTGCGATCAGCGTTCCGGATGTGGCACGTTTCCGGGTGAACTCTTTTGTCCAGCGTGGTTCGGCGGGAATGGTAATTCGAATTATTGGATTCGAAGTGCCATCGATGGAGAAGCTTAATCTGCCAGCGGTACTGGGAGAGGTTGCGATGACCAAGCGAGGGCTGGTTATCTTCGTCGGTGGAACCGGTTCTGGTAAGTCTACAAGCCTTGCCGCTATCATCGATCACCGTAACGAAAACAGTCAGGGGCACATTATCACGATCGAAGATCCTGTCGAATTTGTACACCGACACAAGGGCTGTCTCGTGACCCAGCGTGAAGTCGGGACTGATACCGATACCTTCGAGATCGCGTTGAAAAATACTTTGCGCCAGGCCCCGGACGTCATACTGATCGGTGAGATTCGCGATCAGCACACAATGGAGCATGCGATTGCATTTGCTGAAACCGGCCATCTTTGTCTGGCAACTCTGCACGCGAATAACACCAACCAGGCAATGGATCGGATTATCAACTTTTTTCCGGAAGAGCGCCGCAACCAGTTGCTGTTGGATCTGTCACTCAACCTGAAAGCCGTTGTGTCTCAGCGACTGGTAGCAACACCGTCCGGGGATGGTCGGCGTGCTGCGATTGAAATACTACTGAATACTCCATTGATGTCGGAGTTGATTAAGAAGGGTGAAGTTCACGAGATGAAAGAATTGATCAATAAGTCTCGGGAACAGGGTATGCAGACCTTCGATGGCGCGATTTTCGATTTGATCAAAGCGGGCGAAATTACCGTAGAAGAAGGTATGAAAAATGCTGACTCGGTGAACGATCTGCGCTTGCGACTCAAACTCAGTGACGGAAATTCGGAAGAAGCGGTTACCGAAGGGCTTGGCGGTCTCGAATTGAAAGAAGATGATGATGATTCGTATCAGCTAGCTTCCTGATCCAAACGATAGATCGTTCTGCCGGCGACGATCGTTTGTACTACCTGTCCCTGCATCCACCATCCGGTGCAGGGGTGGTTCTTGCCCCGGCTCGAGACATTCTCCTCGGTTAACTCCCATTCCATTTCAGTATCGATAAGGCAAAAATCTGCCGGAGCGCCAATTTCGATTCGGCCCTGTGGCAGAGCAAAACAGCGTGCAGGGCCGCCGGTGACTTTGTCTATCAGAGACTCCAGGCTGGCATCGGTTTCTGCAGCGAGTCTCAGCAACAGCGGCAGGAATCCATCCATTGATGACGTTCCTGGTTCGCAATCTGAAAATGGTGCCAGCTTGCTGTCCCGGTTCAACGGTGCGTGGTTGGTGCATATAGCGTCGATTACGCCATCAACAATTCCTTCCCTTAAAGCCTGCAGATCATTCGGGGTTCGAAAGGGTGGTCGAGTTAGAAAGTTACTGTTGAAATCACTGATGTCTATATCACTCAAAAACAGATGATGGATTCCGACGTCGGCGGTCACCTGTATCTGGTCCCTTTTGGCCTGTTTAACGAGGCTGACACCACGGGCGGTTGATAGACGGGAGAAATGGAGTTTCGCGCCGGTTTGATAGCCCAGTTCTATCAACTGCGAGAGGGCTACTGTCTCTGCTGCAGAGGCAATGCCCGCCAGTCCTAATCGAGTCGCTACAGCGCCCTCATGCGCGACTCCTATCGAAAGCCAGGGGTCTTGTGGTGCGATGATTAGTTGCAGGTTGAATCCGGCGGCATATTCCATCACGCGGCGCAGAACCTGAGTGTTTTGTATCGGTCGATCGGCGTTGCTGAAAGCGATGCAACCCGCCTGGCTTAAAGTGGAAAGCTCGCCCAGTTGTTCACCATTTAGGCCGTTTGTCATAGCTCCTATCGGCAGAACCCGGGGGCCGTTTGCTTCGTGCGCACGTTGCTTTATCTGTTCAACAATGGCAGATTCATCGGTAACCGGATCAGTATCAGGTGAGCACATGATTGTTGTGAACCCCGCGCTTGCTGCAGCCATGGATTCACTGGCGATATTGGCCGAGGATTCGAATCCCGGTTCGCGCAGTCGCGCATAGCAATCAATCAGACCTGGCAACAGGTGGCGGCCTTCAGCGTCAATGGTGTTGGCGTCGCGAGTGTTATCGACGCTGTCATCGATAGCTGTGATCACGCCGTTTTCGAATGCGACTGTTGTGGCTTTGTCGTCTTGAGTGTTGCTTAGCTTGCAATTGATAATTCGATGGTTTGTCATTGCTTGTTCTCGTGCAACGCGCGCTCAACATTACCCATTGTGATCGACATAACAGCCATTCTCACGGCGATGCCACACCTGACCTGATCTAGGATGATCGACTGTGGACCATCGGCTACGGAGGCTTCTATTTCAACGCCGCGGTTAGTCGGGCCAGGGTGCATAACGATTGCATCCGGGCTGGCTAGTTGCAGGCGTCGTTGGGTGAGACCGTAGCATTGAAAATACTCATCCTGGCCAGGCAGTGAGGCAGATTTCATTCTTTCGCGTTGCAGGCGTAGCGTGATGATGACGTCAGCGTTGGCCAGTGCCGGATCGAGGTTATGCTCTACTCTCGCGCCAAGTTCTCTGAAGTGTTCTGGTAACAGGGTTTTTGGTCCAACGGTTACCAATTCTCCAACACCAAGGATATTGAGTGCGTGTATCTGCGATCGCGCTACCCGTGAATGCAGAAGGTCGCCAATAATAACCACTTTGAGCTGCGACAGATCACCTTTGAATTTTCTGATCGCATACATGTCGAGCAATGCCTGTGTCGGGTGTGCGTGTTGTCCGTCACCGGCGTTGATGACACTAATATGAGGCTCTACATGTTGAGCGATGAAATGCGCTGCGCCGGAAGCAGAATGCCTCACTACAAACATATCGCATTGCATTGCCTGCAGATTGCGTAAGGTGTCGAGTAATGTTTCGCCCTTACTTGTAGCCGATGCGGCAACGTTGATATTTAATACGTCTGCAGAAAGTCGCTTCGCTGCAAGTTCAAATGTAGTTCTTGTTCGTGTACTATTTTCGAAAAATAGATT
The DNA here is from genome assembly GCA_937920585.1 of uncultured Granulosicoccaceae bacterium. Classification (GTDB taxonomy): domain Bacteria; phylum Pseudomonadota; class Gammaproteobacteria; order Granulosicoccales; family Granulosicoccaceae; genus CAKZSB01. Next base: position 91,394 of record CAKZSB010000108.1, read on the forward strand.
GGCAACGGTTTTTCCCCGTAGAAGTGGTACTTTGCGCGTTGTGCCATTGCTGCTGTCGACGAGCGTTTCGGCAGTGGATAGTATTTCCTCGAGAATTGGTCTTCCCAGACCTTCTATGCCAAGTAGATGACGTAGATCTCCCAGGGGTGTAAGTTGCGGGTTAAATATGGGTCTGCTCATAATTCGTGTTGGTCTACCGGCACGGTTGTTCAGCGTTGTTTGATTTCCAGGCTAAAATCTTCACTGAGTTTTATATTCTGGTTGGCATCGAGGTCCAGCTTTCGTCCCGTGACATCTGGTCGTATGGGTAGTTCTCGGCCGCTACGTTCGACTAATACTGCCAGCAGGATTCTGTTAGGTCTGCCGTAGTCGAAGATTTCATTCATGGCTGCTCTTACCGTGCGTCCGCTGTACATAACGTCGTCAACGAGAATTATCGTTTGCTCATCCACCGGAAATGGTATGTGCGACGGGCCTACCTGTGGGTGTACTCCGATTCGACTGAAGTCATCGCGGTAAAAGGAAATATTTAATTCCCCCGGAGGAGTGGCGAGCTCCATCGCTGAATACAGGTGCTTTGCAACTGTGACGCCTCCGGTTTTTACACCCAGCATTACGGGTTGTTCGCCGTGCGTAAGCTCTAACAGGGAAGCTGTCATTGTATTGAGCCAAAGAGCCGTTTCGCTTGGACTATAGTGGCGATCAGCCTTCATTGAACCAATTCTCCAGAATCAAGGCGGCGGCGATTTTGTCAATATCGCCAGTTTGGGTTTTGGGGCGACCATGTCTGCGTCTGTTCTGCGCGACGATCCGGCCTGCTTCGTTCGAGCTATGGCTTTCGTTGTGCAAATGTACCGGCAGGTCGTAACGTTTGCGCAACCTTTTTGCGAACGCTCGCGCTGCGAGCTCCATAGGTTGTGGTTCCGAGGCTGAATGCAGTGGCAATCCCACCACAAGTTCGATTGGCCTCCACTCATTTATTATTTTGTCAATGAGGTCCCATTCAGGTCTGCCGTTGATGTTTCGGATTGTTGTCAGCGGTGATGTGGATCCGGTAAGCGGGTGTCCACTGGCGATGCCTATGCGCTTTTCGCCGAAATCAAATCCGATAACAGTACCTGTTCCATCGGTGGTGTGGGAGCTGGATTCATGCATGTCCGGAATCGCGTGACAAGGCGGTGAAATCTATGCCCAGCGAACGTGCCGCAAGATCGAATTTGAGGTTCGGATCGGCTTCAAAGAGGATATCGATATTTGCTTCGCAGGTAAGCCAGGCGTTTTGGCCGATTTCTGCTTCGAGTTGGCCAGCGTGCCAGCCGGCGTAGCCAAGCAATATGAGAAACGGACTTGTGCTGGTGCCTTGTGCGAGTGGCTGCAGGGCGTCCAGCGAGCCTGACAGACTTACGCCTGCGCTGTTCGTTGATGCGGATTCAGGGGCGCCGGGAGTATCGGCGCATTGCAGGATAAATCCCTGTTCAGGGGAAACCGGGCCACCTTCATACACTGGCGATTGAACCAGCGATTCCTGATCTGAAGCGATATCGAGCTGGCTGAGAATATCTCCGATGGTCATCGGCGAAGTGCGATTGACAATGAATCCCAGTGCGCCATCACTATTGTGCTCGTAAAGGTAGGTGAGTGATTTGTCGAAATAGGATTCCGCAAGCCCTGGCATGGCGAGCAGGAAATGATGGGTAAGATCCATTCGTCGGGGGCTCCGCGAACATTTTGGTTAGCCGGTCAATGATAGCACGCTGGCTCGTCGTCCGGTTACCTGCATCTTCACCAGGAGGGTGTTACTGGTAACTGCTGAGGTGGTCTTTTTGGAATTGCCAGGTTCTGGTGATGTAGAGAATGTCGGTTTCTTCGGCCAGGGCGGCGGGCATCGGCGGGAAGGGTGAGGCGAGTTTAACGATTCTGCTCGCGGCCCGGTCCAGCTCGGCGGAGCCGGAGGACTGCACCACTTCGCTGCTAAGCAGATTCCCGCCGCGGTCAATGGATACAACGAGAATCAATGAGCCATGCAATCGGGATTGTCTCGCTATTGCCGGATAGTTGAGGTTGCCGATCTGTTCAACATGTTCTACCCAGCGCAGCATGTAGGCGGCGGCTTTGGCTTCTCTGGTGCGGGCGGTAAGGAATTTCTTTCGCGGGCGTTGGGCGAATCGCTCGATGCTGTCATTGATCTCCGCCGTCAGGCGTGCGATTTCAAGCTCGCGCTGCAACTGCTCTGCAGGCGGCAGGTCGTCGGATACTTCCCGGATCTGTTGCTTTGATACTTCGGTGGAGTTTGCGTAGTCGGAGAAGATCTGGGTCATGGCCGCGCTTTCGACCACACTGGTGCGAGGTGGAGAAGCCGCAGTGACGGGTGTAGGCGCAACGCCGGATTCTGAAACCTCGGCAATTGCTGCAAATGGCGCCACCGGGCGACTTTTTTCATCGCTTTGTCCGCCGCCATCCTGCGATGCCTGGGCCAAATATTCGGCATCTACAGGGTCGGTGGCCGAGCTTTTCTCGACCAGCAGTACTTCAAGCGATGGCGGCACGTGCTGAGATTGACGGGATTCAAAGGCTACGCCGAAGATCACCAGCAGATGCAGCGCTGCCGCGGCTAAAAGCAGAGCGGGAAAAGCACCGCCTGTTGCGCCACGACGGTTGGGGCGAATGTCGTACATGAGCTGTTCACTGAAAGTTCTCTCATGGGTATAGACCAGATCATCCCGGTTGGCTTGAAACAGTATTACTTTTGCCGCTCGGTCAGCCGTTCCGCGAGTGCCTTCATCAGTTGACCAGCGATGTCCAGGCCGCATTGCTCATCGAGTTCGCGGACGCAGGTTGGACTGGTGACGTTAATTTCAGTGATGTGATCGCCAATCATGTCCAGGCCGGCAAAGAGTACGCCTTTTTCCCTAAGCACAACGCCAACCTGCTCGGCCATTGCGCGATTTTGGGGGCTGAGAGGAACCGCGACGCCGCGTCCGCCGGCGGCCAGATTGCCGCGAGTCTCGCCAGCTGCCGGGATTCTTGCCAAAGCGTGGTCGACGGGCACGCCGTCGACCACCAGCACACGTTTGTCGCCATCGACAATTTCGGGCAGGTAGCGCTGCGCCATGATCTGTCGTTTGCCGAACAGTGTCATGGTCTCAATGACAACGCTGATATTTGGATCATCTGCGCGCAATCGAAAAATCGACGCGCCGCCCATGCCATCGAGCGGTTTGACGATGATGTCTTTATGTATGTTGTGGAATTCGCGCAGGCGGGCTTCGCTGGGGCTGATTAGCGTGGGCGGGCAGCACTCCGGAAACCATGCGGTGAACATTTTCTCATTTATATCCCGCAGTGCTGCGGGATCGTTGACAACCAACACACCTGCATCAGATGCTCGTTGTAGAAAATAGGTGGTGTAGATGAAATCCATGTCAAAGGGAGGGTCCTTTCGCATGAGGATACAGTCCAGGTCGGTGAGTGCGCTATCGTGGCTTTCCTCTGCCTCGAACCATTTGTCTGGATTATCGTAAACTTCTATTTTGCGCATACCTGCACACGCAACGCCGTCCTGCATGTAGAGGTCCGGCTGTTCCATATAGAACAGCTCCCAGCCGCGTCTCTGTGCTGCCAGCATCATTGCCAGTGTGGTGTCTTTGGCTACTTTGATGGATTCGATGGGATCCATGACTATGCCGATCTTGATTGACATTACGTGTCTGCACCTGCAGTGGATGAGCGTGTATTGTAAGCCTTTATTTGACGGTCGACGCCATCGGGCAGGGTTGTCTGCAGTCGCGAGGATATTGGCCTCGATGAAACCGCTCGTCAGGTGATTGAATTTCCGGGGAAATTATACGCTCGAGTGGCGGATTGCCCGGCCTCGTGCGATCCGATAAAGTAAGCGCTCCCTGTGACTTGTTATCGAGCCGTGCTTATCGGATCGGGATCGTTTGCGTGCGGGGTTGATCCACTCGATACCTCTCTCTGTGCAGCGGATGGTTGCAGATCCTTGACTAAAAAAGATGAATCCGATCAGCCAGTGACGGCTGTCTGGCATGCGCCGGTACCCCGTCCGATTGCGGGCGCCGTTTCGGTGTTGAGCTTCATTATGGAGGATGAGCACTTTTGCGTTGCGGCCGACGCGGTGCTTGAAGTGCGCGATATACCGCAGTACGTCGAGATACCGGGATCGGCGGCCTGGCTGGCGGGGATGGCGATCTACAAAGCAGAGCCAATTGCGGTAGTGGACTTGCCGGCATTTGTATTCGACCTTGCGAGAGCGACCGTGCCGGCCCAGACGGCGATGGTAGTATCGGTTGGTTGGGGTAAGATAGTGCTCATGGTTCAGCGGATCGACGGGCTTTTGCAAGCCACAGTTTCGCCGGCTATTGTTAACGCTGGAGTCGGCTTGAAGCCCTGCTTTGAGGCCTGCCAGATAGCTGATGGACAAACAATGCAGTTGCTGAATCTGGCTCAGTTGAGTCGTTCTGATGAGTTTCTCGATCCCGGAAGGCGGGCCGATCGGGATAAACACCTGGTTGAGGGTTAATCCGATTCAAGACAATGTGGTCGCTAGTTCCCGATCTGCGATGATTCAGCGTCGTCTGGCGGGTATCGTCTCGCTATGTGTGATCGTGCCATGTGTAACAGCGATGTTGTTGCTGGCGGTTACCATGCATAGGGATCGGGAGCTGCTGAACGCTGCCAAAGAGCTTGTGACCAGTGCGTTGATGTTGCAGGTCCAGCCGCCTGTGCCGTCACTTTTGGAGCATCATTCCACGCAGGGCGACAGCGCCGCGCTGGTCATCTCAGGCAACCGGCGCGGGCCGGTCTCGGCAAATGCATCCGGCATTGAAAGTATTGCGGCACAGACCAACCGTCTCTGGCAGCAACAAAAAAATGGTGCCCGGCTTGTCGTGGCGGAAAATCCAGTGGTATCACAGCAGGATTCACCCAACCCGGTGGCTGGCCTTGAGTCACTGGAAGCGCAGTTTTCGCAATTGTTCACTGCGATAACCACGCAAAGTCTGTCTGCGGACGTAATCGCACAGGTAAGTGAGGTAGGGGCGGACCTCAATCAGCTGGTCATTCTGGACAACCTGGTCAGCAAGTATGCAATTGCCGGGTTAATGCCCGAGATCGAAGATGCGCATGAACAGCTGGCGCTATCGACAGCGAGCCTCCTCGATCAAACAGGGGATGGCGGCGTTCTGCGAGGCTACCAGGTGCGTCAGCTGATTAGGGGGTTTTCATCGGCGGTGAGTCGTCTTAAGCCTGCGCCCATCGCAGATCAGGCGTTAAAGCCTGTCGCGTTGCCCGTTTCTGATGTTTTTCACCGCCAGATGGAGCGCTACATTGGCATGCTTGAATCGGCAATCGCTCGTTACTGGCAGGTGATGCTTGGTCTTTTTATGTTGGCCTGTGTCGGTGTGCTGGCGATGTCGGTGCTCTGCCTTCGACTCTGGCGTCTGCATCGCAATAGTTTGTCGGATATTGCTGCCTCTGGTGTTGAAGCCAGTGAGCTCAAGCAAAGCTGGGTCGAGCAGGCCGCAGCGATTGCCGCAGGAGATTGCACTTATCGCTGGCGTGCAACTGACGATACGAATCGGGAGATTGCTCGCGCGCTGAACAGCACTACCAACACTATTTGCGGTCTGGTGAGAACACAAAAGGCTGTCGTCACCGAGCTCGAGCAAACCTCATCAATCATAAGAGAGCAACAGGCGAGCCTGCACGACAACTCGCTCGCGCGACAAAACGCAATGGGCGAGGTCGTGAGTTACTTCACCAACGCAGATGTTTTGCTGAATCAGGTGCACCAATGGGTCGGGCAGATCAGCGAGGTCGCAACGAAAACCCGCGAACAGGCGGAGCAGTTGGCCAGAGTGCCGGATCAGAATAATCTTACTCAACGCGCTACCTGCTATCAGCAAGTGGTTACGCGACTGACAGCTGCTGAGCAGATGCTGGAATCTGCGGTTGATCGAATCGTGGGCGTCCGTCAGATCACTGATCAGAGCAAGCTGCTCGCGCTAAACGTATCGCTGCAAATGGTGGCTGACGGTAGTGATGATGAGTCCGCAGAGCTCGCCGAGCAGGCGCAAAAACAGACTGACCGGGTTGAGGCCGAGGTTACCCAAATTGAACGCAGCGTCAGAACTGCCAGCGACGAGCTTCATGCCGGCATATCGCAGTTGCAGGACGATATTGACGGTCCAGATTCTTGCGAGGATGTGCAAACTGAGTTGCATCGCCTGACCGAGAGCATGGCGCAGGGTGTGGCCGGGTTGTCTGGCATCGCCAGTGACATATACGAAGTATCCAGTCAACGGGCTGCAATGGGCGATACATTAAGAAAGGCGCTGCAAGTGATCGTGGATCTTGATGAATCCGATCAAATGCTAATCGATAAGTGCCGTGACAGTGTCAAGCGTATCGAGGTGACAGGGGATGATTTACGGCAGGGTGTTGCGCACTATGTGATCCCGGTTACCAACCAATGAGTAAGTTGTGCCAAAGCAGGCGAGTGTGGTGAGCACTGCCTCCAGCCGCTCTCTGTCCAGCGAACAATGCAACGCCTACATCGATACGATTCAGCAGGCGCTGGACAACTCACTGAGCACGACAGGCAATCTGTCGCCCGATGACTCAGTGGTAGAAGCGCTGGCCGAGCTAAAAAAAAGCGTACTCGATGTTGAAGAGCTGAGCAGCCTTGTCTCTCCGCTGTACGCGATGATTAGCCACCTCGAAAGTTTGGGGGGTACTTTTAACGCGGCCGATACTTTGTTGGTGCAGGAAGCTGTCATTGCTGTGACCCTGGGTGTTGATTCGTTAGCCAATGATGCGCCAACCCCGGAGTTAATCGCAGATGTCACGGCTCGAGTTGTAGTCGCGGCGGAACAAGTAAAACGCAAGGGCGTGCTCGAGGGGCTCGATCACGAGCTGCTTGATACATTTATAGAGGAGGCCACCGAGCGGCTTCAGCAGCTCTATGAGTTGTTTCAGCGCTGGCGCGCCGCGCCGCGTAGCGGTGCAAGGCGAGTTGCCAGTATTTGTCGCTCGTTGCACAACCTGAAAGGTGCGGCTGATTCGGTTGGGCTGGTTGCGTTTGCCTCGCTTGTGCATCAGCTCGAGTCGGCTGTGGAGCATTTTGATTCCGGCGTTGCAGTAGAAGAGACAGAAAACTTCAACGCGGTCGCCGTGAATACTATTGAAGCATTGATGGACGATGTGGATGGTTTGCGAGCCGGCGAGTCTGTTGCTGAGCATCGGGATTTGCTGGCGCAACTGGCCACCTGGGCTGTGAGCCCGTCGCCGGATGCCGAGTCGTCATTACAGAGTAAGCGCAATTCTGATGGTCTGGCACCCTCGCAAATATCTCCGTCGCAGTTTCAGTCTGTGCGGCAGGCATGCAGTGCAGTATCCGGGAAGTTGCTGGAATCCAGAATGAAGCTGCGCCAGGCAACCGAACAATGTCGTTCTATGAATGCGGTCAGTGCGCGCTTGATGAATCTTGCAGGTACCGGTGCAGCGGTGCAGGCCGCAGTGAGTATGAATGGCACGCGTGCAGTTCAGGAAAGTGCTCAATTGAGCGCTGGATTGGCGCAGTCGCTAACCGAGCTGGATCAATCGCTGCAATCTCAGGCTTTGCATCTGGACGCGGCCTTACAAGAGCTGGATCGAGCTAATACCGTGCCGCTCGATGGTTTGAAGCAACGCCTGCAATGGGTTGTTGAGCAATCGGCCTCAGCACACGGGAAGTTGGTGGAAGCAGAATTTTTGTCCGATCACGCCTCATTGCCGGCAGATCTGCTGGCCGAAATATCGCACCCGCTGGAACAGCTGGTGCGCAATGCAATTGTTCATGGCATTGAAACCGAAGCGGCTCGATCAGCAAAGGGTAAGCCTCTTTCAGGTGCGCTGACGATACAATTTCTTCAGACTTCCGAAAAGGTGCAAGTTGTCGTGTCCGACGATGGAAGGGGAGTGGATTTCGCCGAACTCAGACGCGCGGTCAATGAGCGATTTTCGATAGATCAGCACCTTGATGATCAGGCATTGTTGTCCTTTCTTGCGTGTCCGGGTGTATCCACAGCCTGCGAACCGGCTGTGACTTCAGGGCGTGGCATCGGCCTCGATGCCGTGCTCGCCGCTGTCGTTGAGCTCGGCGGCAGCATGCGCGTCACCACGTCCAGTTCGGGTTGTCAGTTTCACCTGGATCTCCCGAGGCGATCTCGTTGGGAAGACATGATAACCGTGCGGGTTGGCGACACGCTCTACGCAATTATTCAAAGTCATCAGCTGTCGAATGCCGATCTGCCGGCTCGCAACGTCGCATTATCTCGATTACTCGGTTACGGGGACCCGGCTCAAAACCCTGCGCCAGATTGTCTGCTCACGTTGCAGATTGAAAACGGCGCAGTGGAGTTGCAGGTTGATGAGGTGCTTGGATTCGCAAGAATGCAAATGCACGATGGCGGGATGCTATTTCAGCGCATGCCAGGTTTCAAAGGTATAACGATCGGCGCATCTAATGTGCCCCTGCCCGTGCTCGATATCGACTACTGGGTATCGCGTTCTGGCGCGAGCATTGTTGGTAAGCCCGACAAGCCAACGGTTCTTGTGGTGGAGGATTCCAGCACGATGAGGGTGTTGATTGCTCGCGCATTATCCACTGTTCACTGTGAATGTCTGTTCGCACACGATGCGGTGGAGGCAGCTGATCTGCTCAGCAGGAGTCAGCCGGCCGTTGTGCTTATTGATATAAAGTTGCCGAGGGGTGATGGCAGAGCTGTGGCCCGGGAGCTGCGCGCTCGCGGTGGTGTGTATGCTCAGGTTCCGCTTGTGTTTACCACTTCAATTGCACGCCATGTGGTTTCTGAGCTGCTGATAGAGGTAGCGCCAGCGGGCTACCTGGAAAAACCCTATACTGCCGATGAAGTTGCGCGGCTTGTGGCAGGCCTGTTGTGTACGCAGGCCTTACCCTCGACGCTGTGACGGCATTCTAGCCCTCGCATGTCGCTGTTAGCTCGAACGGGATGCCGCGCTGCTCGGTAATGGCTTCGTCAAACTGCCCTTTAATTGTTACCTGCTGGGAGTCTACCGTAATCGAATGCTCAGGATTTTTCAGCGCAGCGGTATAGAACGCTTCCGGAGCGCCGGAGCCCTTGCCAATATGCATTTCAACCCATCCGCCGCTGCCGTCAGCTGAAATTTCAAACTTCTTGCCGTCGGTTGTGACACCAGCGCCGCCGTAAAACTGAACGTCTTCCCACGCTTTGCCGATATGACAGGTGTTGACGGCGAAGTGGGCCGGGTTATCCTCAATCTTGATGGTGCCCATATTGCTCATCTTTGCAGTGAAGCCCACAGTGCAAAGGCTGACGATAAAAGTTGCAGAGGAAAATATCAGTATTCTTTTCATGGTTGTTTCTCTCACTTTTGCTGTTTGATCTCGTCGAGAACGGCATCAAACGAGCTGATGGCGAAATGTTATTACGTTGACACGTAAAAGTCGAATCAACGTAATAAAGATCCCATAAGTGATTGATTATAAATCATAATCAGCGGTTTTTCCTGTGCGAAATCTGGTGCTGCGCCGAGTCTTTCGCCATTTTATTGCCGATCTGCAATGCGGTGCGAGTTGAGAATCACGGCCGTTTTACGTTCTCAGATGTTGGCGAGTAAAAATACACTCGGTTCTATTTCGTAGGTATGTGTGGATGTCGGTACAACATCTTGTGCATTGGTTGAGAGTTGGCCTTTTGTGTCATTACGAATACGGGCAGCGCAGATCTCCCACGTGTTGGAATGGCTAGTGAATTCAATGAACTCGATTAGGCCAATCCTGTCCGTCCAGTAATCTGTTGTGTGGATCGCGATCTGTTGAAAAGTTTTTTTATTCGAGAGAGAACTGTTGTATTTTGATGATGGGCGTCCCCACTATCTTCGTACCGGGGAATATCTGCAGGCTTTATGATTGCCCGCGAGAGTTGGCTAGTGGTAGGCTGGCCGGCCAACACTAAAGTGCTTAACAGGAACAACAAGAGTCATGAGCGCTGAAACAGAATTCGAAAATTTTGATGACTTCCCCGATCCGCTCGTATTCACAGAAGCGGCCGCGCTTAAGGTGAAAGGGCTCATCGAAGAAGAGGGTAATCCGGAACTGATGCTCAGAGTTTTTATCTCTGGCGGTGGTTGTTCGGGCTTTCAGTACGGTTTCACCTTCGACGAGACTGTCAACGACGGTGATACCGAAGTTGAAAAGGAAGGTGTAAAGCTGTTGATCGACCCAATGAGCTACCAGTACCTTACCGGTGCCGAAATCGATTACACCGAAGGCCTCGAGGGTTCGCAATTTGTGATCCGTAACCCAAACGCAACGACTACTTGTGGCTGCGGGTCTTCCTTCTCGGTATAAGGCGGGTCACGACGCCGGGTAAAGCGCCCCCAGCACTTTCTCGCGGCTTGCCCCGGTGACCGATGGCAAGTTGCCGGGCCTGGCTGTTTTGTAGCGGTACGCAAGCCAGGCGAATGCCATTGCCTCGCAGAAGTCGCAATCGACACCGTACTCGGAAGTAAGTACAACGCTGCCGTGCGTATGCCGGGCGATGCGCTCAAGCAGAAAAGTATTTCTCACACCTCCGCCACACACTAGGATCGGGGTTCCCGGCGCGCAAACGGGGGCAAGTGCCCCGGCGATCGATATGGCGGTTAGCTCCGTGAGCGTAGCTTGAACATCCTCTGCGCAATATCTCTCCAAATCGCCGCCTTGCGACGATAGCCAGGCAAGGCTGAAGTAATCCGGTCCGGTGCTTTTTGGCGGTGGCAGGCTGAAATAGCGGTCCTGCAGTAAGCGCTCCAGCAGCTGTGGAGCAATGTTGCCAGAACGCCCCCAATCTCCCGACTCATCGTAATGCCGTGCTGTTTTCATTCGGCACCATGCGTCGAGCAGCGTGTTAGCCGGGCCGGTATCAAACCCTGCGATTTGCTCTTTGGCCAGGATCGTCACGTTTGCGATACCGCCAAGATTAAGCACCACCTTGCTTGGCTCAATACCGAAAATGCTGGCGTGAAATGCGGGCACAAGCGGTGCTCCCTGGCCACCTGCAGCCAGATCGGCGCGTCTAAAATCGGCGATAGTATCGATGCCGGTAAGGTGCGCAATCAAGCTGGTGTCAGATAACTGCAGCGTGAAAGCCGGGGTCGACGTGGGCTGGTGGATGATCGTCTGGCCGTGGCTGCCGATCGCAACAATATCCGATTTGGCGATATTGCAGCGTTCTAGAAGGGCAAGCGTTGCTTCGGCAAATGCGCGCGAGATTTGTTGTTCAAGCTGGCAAAGATCGGCAAGCATGCCCTGAGGATTGGCACTGACGGCAAGGATTTGTGCTCGTACCAAGTCCGGGTAGTGACACGTGACTGCAGATTCGAGTTGCGTGGTATTGCCTTTCACACTGACCAGTGCCGCATCGATCGCATCGGCACTGGTGCCTGACATTAGCCCGATATAAAAACCATCGTGCACTTGCCTGTTTGCTAACGCATGGCCAGTGTATCGCCAGATGTCGATTGGGTCCGCAATGTCGCCAGTTGCTGGTGTAGTGGCGCAATCTTGTCGCGAAAATGTTTAAGCTCTGCGCTATGCAGGGAAGGGGCGCCTGGAAGTTTGACTTTCTGCGGGTCGCGGTGAATGTTGTCGACGCGAAACTCGTAGTGCAGATGTGCGCCTGTCGCCATGCCTGTCATGCCCACGAGACCGATTGTATCGCCTTGAGAAACTCGCGAACCCTGCTTCAAGCCGTCGGTAAACTTGCTCAAGTGTGCGTAGAGCGTGCTATATCGATCACCATGCTGAATTACGATCGTATTGCCAAAGCCGCCTCTCTCGCCAATGAATGCGATCTTGCCGTCTCCGGCGGCGCTGACAGGTGTGCCTTTTGGAGCGCCGTAGTCAACGCCTCGGTGAGCTCTGATCGTGTGCAAAATCGGATGTTTGCGTTTCAAATTAAATTTTGACGTAATGCGCGCCTTGATGGGGTTGCGCAGGAACCTTTGGGTCAGACTCTGACCGGTCTCGCTGTAGTAGCCGGTTCGCTTTCCGATTGTGTGTCGGTAGGCGCTGTGCGTGGCTCTGGGTGAGCGAAACTCGGCTGCCATTATTTTCCCGTCTTTCAGTTTTTTCCCGTCTTTGAAAAACGTTTCGTGCAGCAGATAAAGGGTGTCGCCTGCCTGTACCTGGCGATTGAAATCGACAGTCCATTGAAAGATGCTGTACAACTCCATGATGGTCGAGTCGGACAGGCCGGCACGCTTCCCGTCGGCGTAGAGCGAGGAGCCGAGGGTAAGTGTGGTGGCCGTCAACTCCCTTTCCAAAGGTTGTTCTCGCAGATTTGCCACAAACCGCTCACCGCTTTCAGCACGCTCGATGTGCAACGTTCGGGTCGGGTCCAGGACTCGGCTGATACGATTTATTTTGCGATCCGCACTCAACCGTATTTCTATCTCCTGTCCTGGCCGGATATTGACCAGGTGCTCGTCAACCGCCGGAAGGCTCGTCAGCTGGGCAATCTCTGGCAAACTGAGCCCTTGTGCAGTCAGCACACCTGACAGCGTGTCGCCTTTCTTGACAGTGACGGCCAATACCGATGGTTCCTGGAGCAGGTCTGGAGATTGAGCAGAGATCACGGGATTCAGCACTGCCGGTTTACTGTCGGCAGCCAGTTCCTGTGGTGTCAGTATTTTGCCCTCGAGGAAGTCGTCGACTTTTACGAAGGGTACCGCGTTCGTGGCGCGTGCTTCCGGTTCAGCGGTGGTGCTCCTGAAAACGAATTGCAAATCTGGTTTGGCGGGCAGCACGGCTTGTGTGGGGGCTAAGATGGTGTCTGTCGTCGCTGGCAAGGCCGCCAGGGTCGATGTGGGAAGTGCGGAGTTCACGTCAGTCGTTATCGCGGCTTCGATCGCCATTGCGCCGCCGGCAAATGCGGCAACGACACCCAGGCTCTTGCGAATCCTTCCATTGCCCTTCCGGTGGGGGATGTCGCTCTTGTTAGGTTCCGGTTTGGCATCAGTCGTAAAGTCACGATGCTTGTAATCGAGCAGAATCTGACTTGTCGGGGCTGGAGCGCTACGTTGTGGCACGATTAATCTCAAGGACATACAAAAGAATGAGAATAAATAGTTGAGGCTCCTCAGTCAATTATTAGGCTGGTTGAATAAACGCTTTTAAGTCTTTGTTTATTAGTGATAAAGCAGTGGAAATACGTGATTATGCGGGGATGCAGAATAGTATGAGCAAACCGAAAGGATAGAGGTTGTCACTGAGCATTGCGCCTAAGTGGCGACTGGCTGGCTTTTTGGGCGGGATGGCTATGGCCTTTCAAACCGGGCTGCTTCTATCAGTTGGCTCTGTATTAATTGCCTCGATCTATACTGCGTTGTCTGTATTGGCGTGCAACATGCAACGAGTCACAATGTAATGTCATCGATCGGCCGACGCTCGGTCTGAAATATTTTTACATAAGTGTTGACTTCATAGGCCATGGTGCCTAATATGGAGAGCTTGCTTAGGCAAAAAGCCTAAGGGTCGACCCAGAGGGGTTGGCACAGCTAATTTACAAATTGGTCTAGATAACTTGTGTGGGTGCTTGTGTCGGAAGGTTTTGCGAAAAGCTATACCGATGAAGCATCTGAA
>CAKZSB010000109.1 GCA_937920585.1 uncultured Granulosicoccaceae bacterium
ACTGGAGACGGCATGGGAGTTTCGCCGCTGGCAGAACGGTGCGGTATTGTTTGCCCAGCCCATGGGAGACGTCTGCGAAGCGATGTACGGCGCTGCCTGTTATGTTGCCCATCGCGCCGACTTGCTGGACTGCCTGATTGAGCAAATCAAACCGGCGGACCTTCGCCTGGCGCATCGTTGCACGGGCATTGTTCAACAGGGTGAGCAAGTGCAACTGACTTTTTCAACAGCCAACGCTAACATCGAGGCGAGCGCAGACGTCGTCATCGGTGCCGACGGTATTCACTCACAGGTGAGGGCCTGTGTAGCACCATCGTTGGAAGCACGATTTTCTGGCCTTTGCGCCTGGCGTTGCCTGGTTTCGGCCGATCGTGCACCGCGTTTCGCCCATCGGCCGGTTCAGTCGCTATGGCTTGGGCCAGGCCGGCATTTTGTCCATTATCCTGTGCGCGACAGCACGCTGATCAATATCGTAGCGATTGCACCGGCTGGAGACTGGCGCGATGAATCATGGAGCGCACAGGGCGATATCGCCGATCTGGCGCGGGAGTTCGACGGCTGGGATGACAGAGTCTGTCGCTTGATCGGCGCGGCCGAAAGCACCTCTCGCTGGGCACTGTACGATCGCGAGCCATTGCCGCAGTGGTGCGAGGGCAGGGTTGCATTGATTGGCGATGCTGCCCACGCCATGTTGCCCTTTTTTGCGCAGGGCGCGGCACAGGCGGTGGAAGATGCCGAAGCGCTGGCGCACTGTCTGCGTGGCGTCTGTTCGTCTCAGGCGGCACAGGCGCTGGTACGCTACCAGCGCATTCGGCAACCTCGTGCCGATCGGGTATTACTGATGAGTCGCGGGCGCGAGGTGCGCAATCACCTGGCCGACGGCGAGCAGCAGCGCGAACGCGATGCGCAATTGCAAGGCGGTGATCCGTTGCGCCAAAGCGCCTGGTTGTATGGTGATGGTCATGAACGCGATCATCTTTCTACGCTGTGAAGGGATAGTGTCGGGCAGAGAGCCACTTTGCTGAATCGAACCGCTTCAAAACCCCGTCTGACGATTGCCGCCGCATCGGCTTTGACACTGGTGCTCGGCAGCATTCATGCGTTCTCGGTCTTTGTGCCTGAATGGGAGCGGCAAACCAGCGCCGACAGGGCGCAGGTGAGTCTGATCTATTCGCTTGCACTGATGTCGCTGACGATGGCTGTGTTGCTGGGCTATCGGGTTTATGCGCGTATCGGACCGGCGTGGATGTTCTGCTGCAGTGGTGTGATGTCCGCGCTCGGCCTGCTGGCTGCGGCCCGCATGGATTCGGTGGCCGGGCTTTATGTTTTTTACGGTTTGATCTTCGGTGCCGGTAATGGGCTGGGCTACGGCTATGCGCTGCAACTCGCCGGCCAGGCGATGCCGCAGAGTCGGGGCAAAGCGATGGCGGTCGTCACAGCGTTTTATGCGGTGGGGGCCACGCTGGCTCCGGCACTTTTTTTAACCCTCATTTCGGCAGGCGGCAACAAGCTGGCGTTAATGGTGGCTGCGATGGTCGTACTGGTGGTTAGCCTGGTGGCCGGTTTTACCGTGTGGCTGTCTGCTGCTACGTTCACCGGTGAAACGGTTAATTCACTGCAACCTCTCGATGCACGGCAGCGCGCAGCGCGTCTGTTGTTATGGCTAGGGTATGGCGCCGGCGTGGTGGCCGGATTGATGATCATCGGCCACGCCTACGCCATCGCGAGCTGGTTGAGTCTAACGGCACGGGCGATATCCATCGCCCCCGTCGCGGTGGCGGCAGGCAACATGACAGGTGGTTTTCTGGCAGGTTATCTTGCCGATCGTCTGTCCAGTCGCAGCTTATTAATCGCACTGCCGATTGGATCGGCCGTCGGTCTGGCATTGATCTGGAGTACGGCAGGCGATTTTTCCGGCCTGGCCGGCCTTGCGCTAACCGGATTATGCTACGGCGCCTTGATCGCGGTGTACCCGGTGGCCGTGTCAGGTGTTTTTGGTGCCACCGCGGCCCCCCGGATCTACGGGCAGATCTTCACGGCCTGGGGTGTGGCCGGCCTGCTCGGGCCGTGGTTGAGTGGATGGTTATACGATCAAAGCGAATCGTATACGGCATCACTTGCAATCGCTATGGTGATGAGTGTGGTATCGATCGTTGCGGTTGCGCGGTGTTTTAGCGCCGATCACTGACCTTTTTGCCTGATCTGGGTGCGCTGGGTAGGCCGCCATTGCCCGCTGCTGCGCACAAACAGAAAACGGTACAAACCATAGGCGAAAGCCGCGTTCATCAGCACGAAGTACAACGGGATTGCGATGGCGGTTTTACTGCGCAGTTCAGGTTTCAGCAAGCCGGCAATGGCCAGGGCATAGAATGCGCACTGCAGGGTGAACAACAGCAGCCAGAAACCCGAATAAGGGGCCAGAACGGCATTGGCACCGAAAACGATCATCAGCAGTATCGGTCCTGCCCAGCGCAATACCTTGTGGGACAGATAGCAAAACAATAGTCGCGGGGTAGCCAGCCCCGGTACACCCCAGCCTTTCACCAGAGATTGAAAAGCGCCGGTCGCCACGCGCGTCTTGCGCCTGAATTCATCGGTCAGACCCGGGGCGGCATCTTCCCAGGCTTGCGCGGTGTCATCGTAGATGATGCGATGTCCGTGGCAGGCGATGTTCATCGAGATCACAAAATCATCCAGAATCGTTTCGCTTGAAGGGGCCTGAACCAGCTCGCGCCGCGCGGCGTACAGCGCGCCGTCGACCCCGACAACGCTGCACAGCGTCGATTCGTTTTGCTGCAGAAAGCGTTCGTATCGATAGTAGGCTCCCTCTGACTCGGCGTAGCCGGTTTTCTCGTCGATCAGGTGTACCACGCCAGTGACTGCACCCACCGCTGGATCGGCAAAGTGGCGCACGAGCTGGCGGATTGCGCTGGCGTCAAAGATTACGTTGGCATCGGTGAATACGATGATGTCGCTGGTGATTTGCGGCAGCGCCAGGCCGAGTGCTGAAGCCTTGCCGGCGCGCGGCACCTGGCGCAGCAACGTAATTCGGTTGTTGTCGTGGGCGCTGACAATCTCGTCCGTGCCATCGGTGGATTCATCCGACACTACCACCATCTGCAATTTGTCAGCTGGGTAGTCGAGGCTGTCGAAATTGGCGAGCTTGTCGGCGATCACCGCTGCTTCCTGATAGGCCGCCACCACAATGCAGACAGACGGTATGGCATCGCCCGTTTCGTGCGATTTGCCCAGCCGCCGCGCCGCTATGCCCAAAACCGCCGGATAGCCCGCGTAGACATAAACCAGCAGCAGCGCTGCCACGGTGCCAAGCACCAGTGCGATCGTGCTCAGCATCCGGGGTTAGCCATATGGGCCTCGATAACAAAGGCGGATTTCATTGCAACGGTGTGACCTGTGAAGAGTGAGAGCTTGCCGGCCTCGCTGCGAGAATTGGCCGGCGAGGTCAGAGTGGCCGAAGCCGGGGTGTTCAAACGGTTTGGTATGTCCAGATTCATGCCATCACGACGCCGAACAGTCGATTTCCGGTCAATGTCTTGTGCTGTTGCTCAGTCGCGCTCGCTGCACTGCCAGTGTGAGGTCGCCAGCCATTGCGGATTGATTTCGATGCCCCAGCCGGGCGCGTCTGTCAGCGTCAGATGTCCGTCGGCGATAGTGTAAGGTGATTCGACGAAAAGCGCCTGCTGCCACGGGTAGTATTCCGGCCCTTCGATCGAAAATTCCAGGTACTTGCCGGCATTCGGTATAGCCAGCAGGAAGTGTGCGGTAAACAGCGTCACGAGCGACAGATTGGCACAGTGGGGCGTGCACGGCAGGCCGGCGGCCTCGGCCATGCGGGCTACGCGCAGCGCTCGACAGATACCACCAACGTAACAGATATCGGGTTGAACGATGTCGACGATTCGGCGATCGATCATTTGTTGCCAGGTCGGCAGATCGCAGTCCTGCTCGCCGCCGGTCACGTCGATGTCGAGCGCGTCGGTGACTTCCTTAGTCTGTTCGAACTCCCAGTAGGGGCACGGCTCCTCAAAATGGCTTATATCGCAGTCTTGCAGCAGCTTGCCCGTTTCGATCGCGCGGCGCGGAGAAAAGCCGCTGTTGGCGTCGACCAGCAGAGCGATATCGTCGCCCATTGCCCGGCGCAGCACGGGCACGATCTCTTCGGTTCGACCAGGCCATTCGTCGATGTCGCGACCGCACTCGGCGGCAATGCGAAATTTGAATGCATCAAAACCATACTCGTCGCGCAGACGGCTCAGTCGCGCTGCCTCGTCGGTGGCGCTGATGTCGCGTCGCATCGAGGAAGCATAGGCGCGCAGTGGCCCCGGCGTGCCGCCCAGCAGGCGACACACGCTCATTTCGCGCTGCTTGCCACGCAAGTCCCAGATCGCGGTGTCGAATCCTGCCATCGCACGGCGCAGGTAAGAACCCGGAAACTTGTGTTCGCGCTCGGTCACGCGATCGAGCAAATCGTCCAGATCACCGGTGTCCTGCCCCAGTACCCACGGGGCCACCTGGCGGTGCAATACCTGGCATGTGATATCGCTGTGATAAGTGGACACCTGCCCCCAGCCCTGCAGGCCACACTCGCTGGTAACCCTCACAAACCCGACGAGCTCGTTGCAGAAGGTCTCTATACGCGAAATCACCAGTGGATCGAATTTGATAGTGCTGTCCTCATCCAGGCCTGTTGGAAGCGGTGTCGCTACAAGTTGTTGTCGCAGAGGTGCTGCAGAATCGTGTGTGGTCCGAACGCTTCGCCTTGCGTGTGGGGGCTAACTGTTCTTATACTGAACCGCATGACGGGTAAAACCCGCATTCACGCGCCATCACGCTGGCGCACTTTAAGAACAAACCGAGGGGAAAGTCTATGCGCAAATTGCTTAAACGAGCGGTGGTTGTCGCGATGGCAACACTGGCTGGAGCGACAGTTGCGTCAGCCGAAAATATCAAGATTGCCTTTATCGACCCACTGTCAGGGCCGTTTGCCACCACTGGTACCAACGGTCTGGCCGAGTGGAAATTTGCCGCCGAGGAACTGGTCAATAAGAAAGGTGGTGTGCTGGGTGGCAGCAACTTCGAAATCGTTGCTTTCGATAACAAAATCAGTGCCAAAGAATCTTTGATTCAGCTTCAGGTGGCGATCGATCAGGGCATTCGTTTTATTGCTCAGGGCAACTCATCAGGCGTAGCTAACGCACTGACCGACGCGATCAAGAAGCACAACAAACGCAACCCCGACAGCCGCGTGCTGTTCCTCAACTACTCGGCAGTAGATCCTGCGTTAACCAACGACAAATGCAACTTCTGGCACT
>CAKZSB010000110.1 GCA_937920585.1 uncultured Granulosicoccaceae bacterium
CCATGTCCGGCGCGCAGCGGCTGACTTATTTCAGAGCGCGACACGGCAGCCTGGAACAAGTGGTTCCCCACCATAAAATTGCAAGCTACCTCGGTATGACCCCGGTATCCTTCAGCCGACTGAGAAATAGCGATTAACAGGCGCACTGCCCTAACCGCCCCTCACTCTATATTCCAGAACCGCTTGCAAACATCGACGAATACCTCGCTTGTAGCATCGAGTTTATGGCCCCGCTTGTAGTAAATGCCGACCTGACGCTCAATGCTGCCGAACGGTATGTCCTTGAGTGCGACAAACTGGCGACAGACCGGGTGTTCGTCGAGCAGTTTACTGTCAATAAACGCTGCCCCCAGGCCCTGATCCACGAAGTGAATTCTCATACTTAAGCTGGAAATTTCCCATACATTTTTAAAGCTGTCCCGAATACGCTGAATAGCGGGGCGCATCTGCGGGTTATCGAGTGATGAAGTGATCAGCGGCGTTTGTTGCAAACTGCCTCCCTTTACCACCTGCTCAAAAGCGGGATGATTCGGGCTGATCACAAGCGAGCGGTTTTCGCGAAAAAGCGGCACGGTAGTGAACGCATTCATGTGGGTTTGAAAAGGCCCCATCGCCAGTTCCGCACGGCCCGCCAATACCCCGTAGATTAAGTCTCTGCTCGGCAATTCCGCAGCCTTGATGACGGCATCCGGTTGCCGCTGACTGAACAGATTCAGAATCGTTGGCGCATAGAAGCGGTTGATGGTGCTGTTGATCGCGAGGTTCAGCACCTGCTGCGCGCCCTGCTTTATTCGATGCAGATCCTCCAGCACCTGCTGCTCTTCGCGCAGGGTTTCGTTGGCGAACTCAAGCACTCGGCGACCGGCCTGAGTGAGGGTTAATCGCTTGTCACGCAGCAGCAATCGGGTGCCTAGCTTGGCCTCCAGGCTTGCAATCGACTGACTCACAGCCGATTGGCTCAGGTGCAGTGCCTCGGCCGCACGGTTGAAGCCATGTGACTCCACCACCGCCTGAAACGCTCGCAACTCGCTGTTTTCAAAGCGCATAAGGTTTTCTTATATTTGTATTAGTAGAATTAACTTACCTGATTTTCAGGCTAGCCGTAAACTGTTTTGCGTTCATTCAAGAGAGGGAAAACCATGACTCAGGCAATCTATTCAGCTGATCTTGCAGGGATTCAGGTGGGCGAAACCCGAATCTCAAACGTTGATGGCGAAAACGGAACCCTGAGCTATCGCGGCATCGCGATTGATCAGTTGATCGACAGACCATTCCTGCAAGTGGTATGGCTGCTATTGACGGGCACGGAGCCCGACACGCGGCAGGAGACAGCACTCCAGTCCCTGCTGGCGACGCACAGTTGCCTGAGCAGGCAGGAGCTTGCCCTGCTCAGTCAGCTTCCACCCACACTGCACCCGATGTTGATGCTGCAGTGCCTTGTGCCCTCACTCGATTTAACGTGCGATACACGCATTGAGGGTTTGTCTGAGGATGCGCATCGCGGTCTGTTAATCGCCGCCAAAATCCCGAGCCTGATCGCCGCCAAACATCAACTGGAACTGGGCAACGAGCCGATCAAATCCAACCTCCACCTCTCGTTTCACGAGAACTTTCTTACCATGTTCAACGCCCGCGCACCCACTGCCACTGAAATTCGGACACTGGACGTCACACAGATCCTGCAGCTGGAACACAGCTTCAATGCGTCTACGTTTGCAGGTCGCGTTTGCGCGAGCACCCTTGCACCTGTTCAGAGCAGCGTGACTGCATCCATCGCGACTTTATCCGGCAAACTCCACGGTGGTGCAGATCAGGCGGCACTGGAGATGGCGATGGCCATCGGTTCCCCGGAGGGTGCTGCCGATTTTGTTGCAAAGTGCCTGCGCACAAACCAGAAGATTATGGGGATGGGCCATCGCGAATACCGAGTGGTTGATCCAAGAGCAACCGTTTTGAAACCCATGGCACAATCACTATGCGATGAGGGTGAAGCCAGGCAACTGTTCGACACCCTTGTGGCGGTAGAAGCTGCGTGCCAGGCAGAATTTGCAAAGCGCGGGAAAAAAATCCACGCCAATGTTGAATTCTACAAAGGTGCCGTATTCTACAAGCTCGGCGTACCACCGGATTATTTCACCAGCCTGTTCGCGATGGCCAGAGTCTACGGATACATCGCGCACTTTATGGAGTTCAGCCAGGACAGCAAGTTAATCAGGCCATCCGCTCGATACGTGAGCAGTTAACCTGTGAACAGAACGGCACATCGGATGTGCGCGTTCAAAAAAACAACTGACTTAGTTGCAATCGAGTCTTAAAGTCATTAAAGTTCGCGGCTCTTTTCCACCCGGCCACTTGAAGGAGGTCATGAATGAGTAGTTATCTTCGCAAAAACAAACTGTCGGCCTCTGCAAATTCGGCCCACCGTTAAGTCTTTCCGGATTTAGCAATACGCAATCGCTTTGCCTCCCGGCAAGGCAGTTCGTCCGCGCCACCGCGGGTTTCCGACATCCTTATTCTGAACTTTGATGCCACACCCGTGCACGCTTGTGCATGCGATACGCATTTTCTGTTCAGCTTTAACCACATTGCTATGCGATGGCGGTTATATGTTGGTGGAAATGATATGGCACGCAGGAAGAACACAGGAAAACTCGCGCAAAAAACACACGCCGAAAAGAAAATCAATGAAGCCAGACTGTTGCGGCACATCGGGCGATTGAACCTTCGAACAAAAGAAGCCTACAAAGGCTGGTGCGCCCAACACGGATTCAGCACGAGCTTCGCCAAAACGGATCTGCAGCGACAGCGCGAGCTGAAAAAGCATGCGGATATTTTGTCACGGCAACGGCTAAAGCAACACAGTAGCGAGAGCAAGCTTCGCCATCAAATACTGAAAATCAGTGCTGGTGAAGTCAGTGCGGACGCACTTGGCAGCGATGTACTACTGGAAATCGCCAGCGGCTTCAAGAAATGCCGCACACCGGATCTGCTACTCGAAACACTGCTGTATCTGGAGCATCGATCGAAGCTGATTTCGAGCCCGCAGCACATTCGAGGCATAGTGGCGCTTGTTGCACATCACGCGAGTTGGCAGCGTCCGCTGAATCAATGGCGGGCGCAAAAGCACAACGCGCGTCGTCAGTTTGCATCGCTGATTCGTCATCTGGTGGCCCGCTACGATGTACCGTCTTTCATGGACGGGGCATGGTTGTCGGGCAAGAAAAAGCACCAGAACTGGTTCATTCATATTGGTGCCGGCCACAACATCCGCACGGCGGAAGCACTACCGATATCACTGACCAAAAAAATGGCTCATCACTATCTGCAGGCACCCGAACGCTACACGGTGCTGACAGCATTTCGCTGGGCGCAGGTGCAGTCGCTCGGTGGCGATATCGGCCTGTGCGATTCTATTGTGGAAACGCAGCTTGGCAGACGATTCAAAGACGATGAATTCTGGATGAGCGTAATGCGGTTCTTTATTGAAAATCCAATGCTGGATCGCGCTCAGGTGCATCCGATAGTCGACTACATTTGGAACGAAAAGTATGTGGATCAACATGAATATGACGCGCACGGCAGGTTGCACAACACAGGTCCGGCGCAGCCCAACTTCACCATACGCGGCAGAACAGGTGGCTCACTGCTGGCACAGGTTGAAACCTGGCACCGGCGCCTGGGGCGTGCCACTGCGCAAGCTGGAGATTCCCGCTGGCCACGATGGATGATTGACGACTACAAATTTGTAGAGGGCAATAGCACGTCCGGTAACAGCCGTGTCTGGCATATCAGGGAACTGCTTTCCAGCAAAGAACTGGTGGCTGAAGGGCGCCAGCAGAAACACTGCGTCGCAAGCTACGCGGCAAGCTGTGTGAGCGGCGCGAGCTCCATCTTCACGATGGACATGCGCGACTGCGAAGGTGAACGCAAACTGTTAACGATTGAGGTGGGTCGCAAACATCGCGTGCTGTATCAGGTGCGGGGTAAGCGCAATCGCCTGCCAACCAACGCCGAGGCGCTTGTGCTGCGACGCTGGACGCAGGAAAACGGGCTGAAGTGGAGTGATGGTTAACCGTTGATCCGCAAACACCAAGGCAGGATACGATGCATCAGTATTTGCTGAGTGGTTGTAGTTAAGCCAGCCACAACCACTGAATGGTGGTAGTGCGCCGTCCGCTCAAAAGGTACCGGCAGCGGTAATCTGATTCGTATGCGCGGGGCTACTTCTCCACTACGGTGTAACTGCCCTCAATAGGGTCATTGCGGGCTTGCTGGTTCACCTTGTACTCATTTGCACCGGCAGTTACACCCCATGCGCTTTTGGCCCCGTCTTTGCGCAATCGATGGCGTAATGCTGCCATCGTCACGACACCTGTGATCAACATGAACAGTATCATCGCAAGGGTTAGCGGTAGCATTACCAGAAAAACCACAACCGCAGCTATGGAAGATAGTGCGCCGGCACCGTACCGTTTCATTATCTGTAACATCCTGTTCTCTCCTCTGTAGTCAGGGTTAGTATCGGCCGACTATCACTGGAGATCATCTCGCCACCGCAACAGGTTGTAACAGCTTGTAACTTCCGCGCAGCAGAATACCCGCGGGCTGTCCGAAGCGGTCATGAGACAGGGGTTCTTGCATCAATTGGGAGAATCACCTGACTCTCTGTTTGGCGGCCGACTACAATTGATAAAATCTCTCCGCCATGAAAAATGAACCCATTTATAACAGATCCTACAAGAATCACATTAGAAATTCGGTACTTTGATCAAATGGTTTGAAGGTTACACTGCTCCAGCACACAACAACATTGCGCCAAAATGAATACTTCACTCTTCCATTCACGGTTGTCCAGAGCTCTGATTGCCGCGGCCACGCTATTACTGCTACTAACGGCCTGCGGTGAAAACACCAAGGACTCAGGTGAAAGTGCCGACGGGCACAAGCTGAAAGAATGGTGGGTATCTCGTGTGCCGGATCTGGTAATAGAGAAAGACGAATTCCATGTCAGAGACTGTTCAATCACTCACGTTGCAACATCTGCGGATACACGAACGGCAGAGGCAATATTCAAAGTACCAAGCCGTTTGCTCACGGTATGCGAAAACAGCAAAAGTGAAGAGAATCCGCTACAGTTCGACGGCCAATTCATAATCCTTGGCGTCTGCCAGACTACCCTGGGTGCAGGTGGCTGCGCGGGCGAACGTTACCGATCCGCCGACTTTGAGAATTGGGAAGAATATATAGGGATAACCTGGATCGAGGGAGAAAAATACGAAGCCTGGAGACGAATGGGCTCAACCTCGTCCCGGGCAAACTCGGTGAAAAAGGTTGATGACTAATTGGCCATTCGTGGGCCGCTCGGAAAATGAAATAACCGTTGTCTGCGCCACAGACGCCATAGCCGCCCTGGAAAAACTCGACGCAGGGCCCTGCTATGCCTGTGTTTTTCCGCCTTGCCCAGATGCCTGTGACCAGTAAAACTTTGCCACCTGTTTCTCAAGCGGCCCTCCAGGCAGCTTTTGCAGAGCCGGAGAGCTCATGTAGCTTCTGTGGAACCTCGTCACCTGTTACCGGACGACTGAGATAATAGCCCTGAGCAGAGCGACAACCATTCGCAAGCAGCCAATCGAGCTCTGCTGCTGTCTCGGCGCCCTCACCCACACTGTACAACCCCATGCCGCTGGCAATTGCCACAATACCTGCCACCACCGATTGCTTGCGTTCGTCACTGTCGACGCCGGACACAAAAGAACGATCAATTTTTATCGTGTTTATCGGTAGCTGGAGCAAATAGCTCAGAGAGGCATAGCCAGTGCCGAAGTCATCGATGGCGAGCTGAATTCCACGAGCGCTGAGCTTGTCGATCAGATCACTGGCGTGTTCAGGATGAGAAAGCAATGCCGTTTCCGTGAGTTCCAGTTCGAGTGCGTCGGCCGGCAAACCAGATTCACTCAATGCGGCAGTTACCCTTTCGAACAATTCGCCATGACTGGAAAATTCACTGGCACTCACGTTAACTGCCACCCGAAGTTCCGGCTCAATACGTCGAAAAGTCTTCAGCGCATCCAGACTCCGGGCAATCACCCAGTCGGTCAGTTCGGAAACAATCCCGCATTGTTCGGCAATTCCAATGAATTCATCGGGCGGAATAAAGCCTTCCTGCGGGTGGTTCCAGCGCAACAAGGCTTCTACGGCAATCACCCGATCGCTGGTGAAATCGAACTGCGGCTGAAATACCAGCGACAGCTCCTGATTCGGTATGGCATCACGAAGCATTGCCTCGAGTCTTACGCGCCGACTCACCGATGCTGCAAGTGCATCATTAAAAACCTGACATTGATTGCGGCCAAGCGCCTTGGCATGGTACATCGCAATATCTGCGTTCTTTATCAATGCCACGCCATCGATACCATCCTGTGGATAGCACACCGCGCCTATACTGACACCCACTTGCAGAGTACGCCCGGCGACCGGCAGCGGCTGCCGGATAGTGTTGATTAGCTCGCGACTGATTCTCTTCAACTGCAGCGGGGAGGATATGCCGGAAGCCATCACCAGAAATTCATCACCACCAATTCTGGCCACACAATCCTGCTCATCAAAAAGCTGTTCAAGCCTTCTTGAGATCTCGCATAGCAGCTGATCACCGACTGCATGACCGAGGGTGTCATTGACATTCTTGAAAAGATCAAGATCCAGGAACATGACTCCAACACCCTCACCGCGATCGTCAGCGCGTGCCAGTTCATTCTGCAGACGACGGTGAAACTCGCTGCGGTTTGGCAAACCGGTTAGCATATCGGTGCGTGCTCGATGCTCGACCTCCGCCATCATTTGCAACGTTTGATTTTGAGCCTCAAGGCGCTGAAGCGTTGAGCCCAGAAACCGTGACAATGTTGCTATGACCGATGTCGCATCACCAGGGTCCAGGCTCACAACTTTGGAGCTGATATTCAGTGCCCCGATAATATCGCCTGCACTAACGATCGGCATTGACCACAAATGGTTGAAACCACTTCGCCCAAGAGACCTTTGCGATTCGCTTTTCGAATGCAATAAGTCGGTAACGTAGCGTTGTTTTCCATCGATGAGAATCTCTGCAAGTCCGGAACGCTCGAGTGATAACACCTGGCCTTTTCTATCAGAAGTAGCGCCAACAAGGCCGATGATTCTTATACTTTCCTGGTCTGGCTCGAGCACGCAGTAACTGACCCTGACGGCATCGACGAGCTCTTTCGCAAAATCGGAAATCAGATCAAATGCTTCGTTAGTGTTGTTCACCAACGAGAGTTTTTCACCCAGATCATTGAGCAGCTCCAGGTGCTGGGCGTACAAGCGATGACGAATCGCAGCGGCTGCCTGGACATCGTTTATTCGTATGCGCTCGGCGGCAATTCCGATTAATCTCGAAATCTGTATCAACAGTGCGAGATTTTCTTCCGAGAAAGTGGCTGACATAGCCCCGAGATTCAGCGTTCCAACGATGATTTCCCGATCGTAAATCGGTACATTCATCACCGACTGCAGCCCTAGCGCCCGCAGGGAACGCCTGGGAGAGCGGGCCTGTGTATTGTCATCACCGACTGCGGGACTCCAGATACCTGGTGTACTCACACTGGCATGATACTGGTCGTATGTCTTGCCTATCTGCATTCGCTTGCCGAGTTGCATGTGCTCGTCGGTGTCCACAAGGCCATGAATCGCTACAAATTCAATCTCCTGTGTTTCTGCGTGGTATACCGTGATACTCGCTCGATCCGCATTAAAAAATCTGGGCAGAATTCCTACGATCGATCGATAGAGCTCCTCACTCGATGCGGCGTGATACACGGACTCGATGACCGCCCCAACTTGCATTAGTTCGGTTTCGGACTGGCAATCCGCAAGGGTCAACGCATGCTCCACCAGGCTGGCCAGGGGCTGAAAATGAGCACCAGCTATCACAATTTTCGTACCAGCTCCAGGTTATTCGGCACCTGAGACTGTTTAACTACCTGAAAAAAATGTAAAAATCTAAAAATTACAAATTCTCGTACAACCATTTGTTATCAAGTGATTACTCGACAACCCGTTGCATGGGTTTTTACGCTGGAATCATCGACGACGGCGCCCGGTATCTCTGTTTCAGTTTATCCGGTTGGTGATGCAGGGGTGTCTATCAGCAGGGATGATCAGAGGGTAATCCGAGCCAGATACTCAGCTCGATGATGTTACGTCACTCGGCCGTACGCCCGTTACGTCGCCGAACGCAAACTGCGGGCGTGCTTCAAAATGTCAGATTGGCCAGCAGCCACCGCTCACCCCAATGGGTGAGCTTCACTGAATCCGCCAACCGCAGACCGCCTGTCGCGACCAGCGGCTGATATCGAGACGGAGGCTTACTTCTTAAACAACCCTTTCGCCATGTCCAACAGACCACCGGCGCCACCACCAGACAGTGACTCCATCAGGTTGCCGCCAGAGCTCGCCTTATCGAGCAACCCGGGCAAGATGTCCTTCAATTGCGATGCTGCCGCATCTGTGTCCACACCAAGCTTGTTGGCCACGTTCGAGAGACCTTCCTCTCCAAACGCCGACTTGACCTGCTCGGCAGACATTTCCTGATTTTCGCCGTCGCCCAGAAAGGACTCGAGTTGATCACCCAGGCCACCGGCCTTCATTTTTTCCATTATGCCGTTCATGTCGAGACCTTCGCCGCTGGTCAAACCAGACAGAGCCTCCATCATACCGCCAGCGTTGTCACCGAGTTTGTCGCCCAGCAGTTGTTGTCCAAGTTTAAGCAAATCCACGTAATATCCTCATTAGGTTGATAATTGAGAAGGTTGGTTCAGCGCACAAGCTTGGTGCTTACGAGCAGCTTATTCAAGTAGTGAAAGCAATCGAACGATAGCTTCCAGGCCTCTGAGTTGTATTCTTCAGTATCGCAATTTTGAGCGGCCGTACATCAAGCCCCCATCCCAATTGCCGATCCCGTTCAAGAGCGAAGTAGCTCGGACGTATGGAATTATGGAATGCATGAAGTTAGCAGCACCGGAATAGATCAATCAGACGAGGCGTGTTTCGAAAAGCTTGGACCACAGGTTCATCGAGCGCTTCAATACTACGTATATTTGTACAAAGACCCTGAAACGGGTGAGCCTTTCTATGTCGGCAAGGGTGTCAGAGATCGCGTGCTTGCACACCATGATGTCGAGGGCGGCTGCGACAAGAGTCGAAAGCTGGACGAGCTGCGCGCGCGTGGCCTAAAGCCCCACCTTGTGGTTGTCAGGCATGGTATGAGTGAATCGGAAGCACTGGCGGTAGAGGCGGTGCTCATCGAGCACATTGGCCTTGAGAACCTGACAAACAAAGTCGCAGGCCACAAAACGAACTCACAGGGACGTATGTCTCTGGCCCAGGTTCGATCCCGCTACGCAGCTGACAAGATCGAATCATTTGATATACCGGCACTACTGTTTCGAATCAGCCGATCGTTTCGCTACACCATGACTGGTGATGAGGCTTCCGAGCGCGATCGCCTGGAGTTGTATGAGGCAACTCGTGGCACCTGGAAACTGGGAGCCCCGAAAGACAACGTTCGCTACGCGATGGCCATATACGATAATGTCATTCAGGAGATCTACGAGATTGATGGCTGGCAACCGGGCGGTACTGATACCTACCAAACGCGCCCGGAACTCAATCGGCTGGATTCTGAACACTGTGAATTCACAGGTCGGCGCTGCGAAGATCCAGTGATTCGTGAGAAATACATAGGCAAAGATGTGAAAGCGTGGTTTCCCAAGGGATTCACCGGGTCCTGTCGCTATTGCGGAACAGAGCCATACGCCGCCGACAAAGCAGCGTAGCGAAAATACAGGCTCACGTGGCAAATCACACGATGACCCCTGTGTCGATTTCGACACAGGGGATAACGTGTGCTTCAACCACCCCCTCCCGCATAAGGCTGACTATAGCCTGCTGGCCCTCTGCCTGCTATTCACGCTCCACAACGCTGGACCGCGTGATCAGATCCTGCAACAACATCTGATATTTATAGCTGGTATACATATTGATCCACACGACCAGCTTAACCCCCGCTATGCAGCCATAGGAGACATAACTGCGAATAAACGAGTGATACCATCGCAATCTCAAACCATTTCTATCGACCACCGCCAGTTGAAACATTGCCTTACCGAGCGAAGCCTGTATGGAGGATGCCTCCAGAACAGGGATTGCGACTAAAAAATACATCACGCCTGCGAAATTCAGAAATGACAGAAAAGGCACGCTGGCTGCCACGTAAAGGCATGCTCCACCCAGAATAATATCGACACCGAAAGCCATTATGCGCGCAAAGTAGTTGAGCTTCAGATTTGGGTTATTCTGCTGATTAGAAGTTGTGAACTTGAAAATGGCGCTCGACCGCTGTTCGCCATAGCCTCTTTCATATTGCTGCCAATTGTTTTCCCACTGGAAAAATTCGTCCAGATAGCTCAGCACCGGTTGCCGTATATGCAAATCACCCTTTTGCAAGGCCTGTAAATTTGCAGCGGACACCACACCAAACATCCAGTCGCTTACTTGTGCGCGGAAGTACAGATCGACCATCGAGGGCACCGTCTCGATGTACCTCCACTGATCAACCTTGTTGCAACGGCGCGGGGATGAAATCAGCTCTTCCACATAGGCTTGTATTAGCGACAGATCCTTGCCTAAAGATTGCTGATAACCCGGTTGCTGAAAAACCTCCTGTTCACGGGCAACCGGTGACGCGGCCTGCACTTCGCCATTCGGCACCTGCGGTGCATGAAGAACATCTACTACGGGTGTGGTGGCTTGCTGCTCAGGCTCGGCAGCCTTCGCACCCGGGGTTGCTGTGTTTTCATTTCCATGCTGTTCTTCAACAGACTCGGGGCTTGCCAGCACCTCAACTACAGGCTTTGGCGAATCCGGGCTGGCTTCAGGCAGATCGGTTTTCTGAATCGGGCTTTTGGGACGGTGCTCTTCAATCACAGGGTGAGCTTGACCGGCTGCCGATCGACGCTTTGCAGTCGCAAGCGCTGACTTGTAAGCACTGTGCAAAGCGGTAAACCCTTCCGGATCATCCTCAGGGCGTGTTTTTTTCAGTAATTTTGCGTAGGCTGTTTTAATCTTTTTTGGGTCGGAATCCGGCTCTATACCCAAAATTTCCCAGTAGCTCATCAGAAGAACGGCCGATCAAATTGTTCCAGTTGAGCTATAAATTCGGTTCGCGCTGTTTCGATCGTTTTTTCATCCTGTGTTTCAATCGCGGCCTCGAAGTCGGCAAGAAAATGCCGGAGAATCTCACGCTCACCGCTCAGACGACCTTCATAAAGCCGCTCTGCCCGCGCTATCAACTCACGATTTATTTCCTGGTCTCGCGGGTGAAATTTCATCGCCAAAAGCTTTTCACGACTGCCCGCTATCTCTGCATCAGTCAGGCTGCCGGGTGCGTTCTGGATAACCATATTGAGCTTTTCACCGGTGGATACCACCTCGACATCCACTTCCAGCAGTCCGTTTATGTCGTAACTAAAGCGCACAACAATGCTTTGCTCGTGAGCCTTCCCCTTCGGCACGGAAACTTTCAGAATACCCAGCTTGATGTTGTTCTGCACCAGGCGACTCTCGCCCTGATAGATATCAACATTTACTTCAGTCTGATTGTCAGCAACGGTGTAATAGGTGCCCTCCCTGCTAACAGGAACAATAGTGTTTCTCTCGATAATGGGATCGTAGAGGGCTCCCTGGCTACCGGTTTTATCATTTTCATTGTGTACGCCAATCCCCAGCGAATACGGACATACATCGGTAAGCACCACATCATCCAGCGCGGCATCACGAGACTTCAAACCCGCCTGAATGGCAGCCCCCATGGCGATAACCAGATCGGGATCGAGGTTGGCTGACGGCATGCGACGAAACATTTTTGCAACCGTTGAGCGCAGAAATTTCATCCGGGTAGCACCACCCACCAGTAGAACATCATCCAGGTCGGTCGGGGTGAGGCCGGCATCTCTTAAAGCGGTTTCCACCGGCCGTTGTATGCGTTGCAACAGTGGCAGAGATAATTGCTCAAAGTCTGCAAAGCTCATTGTGGCCGTTGCCTCGTGGCTTGCAAGAAAAGGCTCAACAACAACCTGATCAGCCGAGTTGAACTTGCGTTTCACCAGCTCCAGCTGCTGATAGACTTTATTCAACTCGGCATTGGAGAGCGATTTCTTATTGATATTGAGTGTGGACAGGTACTTCTGCACCAACACTTCCAGAAAATCTTCGCCGCCCAGGAAATTATCGCCAGCCGAGGCGTGCACTTCCAGCACACCGTCGAAGTACTCCATGATAGAAACATCAAAAGTACCGCCACCAAGATCGATCACCATAAAGCGGGTATGCTCTGGCTTGTCCTGAAGGCCATAGGCCATGGCCGCCGCAGTTGGTTCATTGATTAACCGCTCAACGCTAAGCCCCACCATGTCGGCCGCCTGAATGGTTGCCTTGCGCTGCGCATCGCTAAAATAGGCGGGCACACTCACCACCGCTTCGGTCAGTGTTTCCCCGAGATAGGTTTCCGCGTCCTCTTTCAGGCTTCTGAGCACAAATGCAGATAACTCGGGTGCGGTAAATTGTTGCTTGTTAAGCCGAATCTTTCGCTCGGTACCCATATAACGCTTAAACAACGCAGTGGTGGAGTCCGGCTGGAGGATCAACTTTTCACGCGCCGTTTTGCCCACCGAGGCATTGTTGTCGCCGTCGATATGGACAACCGACGGCGTTAGCATCTCGCCCAAACGGTTGGGTATCATTTGCACTTCACCGTCTTTCCAGACTGCGCAGGCACTATTGGTTGTGCCCAGATCCATTCCCACTATCGTCATAATTCAGGTACACACTGGACGAGTTGATACAAGACTGGCAGCCGCTGCACTTCGAGGCCGGGGCTGCACGGCACACCTATTTTACTATAGTCAGACCGGCGAAAAGCAGGGACAGTTGTGTGGCCCCGTCTGCAGGCTCCCGCTGGCAAAGCCTGTGGGCACTCGCCAGCTCGCCGATGCATGGCTGTTCAGGTGCGACCAGCACAGGATCGCACACCTCCAAATGACATATCAACGGCGATATTCCGAACTTCGATGACGAGCTGTTTAAACAGTCCCCGGGCACTCACAGGATCATCAGCGTACTGGTGAAGCTTGCCCGGCAGGCACTCATCGCACAAGGGTTACTCGCACTTGGCGCTCACGCATCATCGACGGCACTTAGCAGATTCACAGGCAGTTACTCGCGTAAATAGTCAACATAAAGTGCAGTAGCGCCGGCCACGGCCACCGGCATGACGAAAAGATTGACCAGAGGAATCATACTAGCCACTGCCACCGCTGAGCCAAACCCGTAGGCGACCCGACGACGCTTGCGCATGGTTTGCCGAACCTCTTTGAACAGCGCGCCATGGTTGCCCAGCGGATAGTCCATGTACTCCAGTGCGAACATCCATGCGCCAAACAGAAACAGCAATACCGGTGCGATCAGATTAACCACCGGAATAAATTGCAGCAACAGTAACGGGACGATGCAAAACACAAGGTAGCCCAGCTTGCGCACTTCTGATCCCATCAGTCTTGGCAGGCTCTTCACCAGGGTAAGCCAGGAGGGCGCGGGATCGGTATCGGCGCCTGTCAAATGCGCTTCTACTCGTTCAGCCAGTAAGCCGTTAAACGGTGCTCCAATCAAATTCGCTACCAGTGTAAATACAAAGGCGAGTGAAAAAACCAGCACCAGCGTTACCAGCCACTGCAACACGGTTTGCAGCGCCTGAACAATCCACCAGTCACCCCATCGCGAGAAAAGGGACAGTGAATCGAGCCAGCCCGTTGCCCAGGCGTTTACCCACCACCCCAACGCCCCAAACACCACCAGATTGACCAGCAGCGGCATCAGCACGAACCGCCGCAAGCCGGGCTGCCGGACCAAACGCCATCCCCTTGCGAGGTAAGCCGCTGATTGCATAAAACCTGGTTTTTTCTGTGACATGGCCAGTCGCTTGAAACGTTGGATGGTTAACTGCTGTGGACGGTCAAGCTAGCTAAAGCGCTTCACTCTTAGTGTTTTCTCGATGCGGCTGGCATCGCCTTGCGCTACACCTGCCTCGGCGGAGAAATCACGCCAGCGCCTTACGGCATCCACCACTTCGTTGACGATGCTTTTTGCCTTTCTCGTCTTGATACCGCCCGCCGCTGCCAGTTTCATTAAATCG
>CAKZSB010000111.1 GCA_937920585.1 uncultured Granulosicoccaceae bacterium
GTCGCGCAATTGCCCAAAGATGTGCCGGTCGAGATCGAGGGCGTGATGGTTACTGGCAGCTAATCCGGCGCCAACGAGACGTTGCTGTTGTGAGTCTTTCCTCGATGCCGGTGACCCGCTTGTCTGGTGTGGGTCCTAAACAGGCCGAAAAGCTGTTGCGCCTGAAAATAAAGACGGTCCAGGATTGCCTTTTTCATCTGCCGCTGCGCTATCAGGACCGAACCCGGCTGGTGGCCATCGGCGATCTGCAAGTCGGTATCGAGGCGGTTTGCATAGGCCAGGTACAGACGACTGAAGTGATGTATCGCGGCCGGCGCTCGATGGTGTGTCACATCAGCGACAGCACCGGTGAGCTGCGGCTGCGATTTTTCCATTTCAATCAGTCGCAGACCGCCGCGTTGCGCGAGGGTCAGCGAATACGCTGCTTCGGCGAAATACGTCGCGGTTCGCGTTGCCTTGAAATCGTGCATCCTGAATATCAGCTGCTTGGCGCGACCGAGGTGCCCGAAGTAGAAGAGCGGCTCACACCGATTTACCCCATTACGGAAGGGCTGCATCAATTATCGATGCGGCGAATTGCCGATCGATCAATAGCCTTGTTGCGCGAGTATGCAGTCGATGAATTGCTGCCCGACGCGCAGACCTATTGCTCGCTGCAGGAAGCGTTGGAGACCGTGCATCAGCCTGGCGCGCAGGTCAGTGCGCAGGCATTGCTCGAAGGCACTCATCCGGCGGTGCAGCGTCTGGCGTTGGAAGAGCTGGTCGCCCACCGGCTGAGCGTCCAGCGAGGCCGGGTGGTTTTTCAACAATTCACCGCACCGGCCATTGGCGGACAGGGAGACTTGCTAAAACGCCTGCTGGGTCAGCTGCCGTTTTCTCCCACTGGTGCACAGCAGCGTGTAATCGGGGAAATTGCCCGAGATCTGGCTCAGTCGAAACCGATGTTACGTTTGATCCAGGGCGATGTTGGCTCAGGCAAGACATTAGTCGCCGCCGCCGCCGCCGCACTTGCGGTAGACAGCGGTTACCAGGTCTCGATAATGGCGCCAACCGAAATTCTGGCCGAGCAGCATCTACTGAATTTTAGCCAGTGGTTCGAACCGCTCGGAGTCCGGATTGCGTGGCTCAAAGGCAAACTTGGCGCGCGACAGCGCCGCGAGGCGCTCGAATCCATCGCCAGCGGAGACTGCGCTATTGCCGTTGGTACGCATGCGCTTTTCCAAAAAGAGGTGACGTTTGCACGACTCGGCCTGACTATCGTCGATGAGCAGCATCGCTTCGGCGTTGACCAGCGCTTATCGCTGCGCGAAAAAGGCGTGCGCGGTGAGGTTGTTCCGCATCAGCTGACGATGACTGCAACGCCAATACCCCGCACCCTGTCGATGACTGCCTATGCGGATCTCGATTGCTCGATAATCGACGAACTGCCGCCCGGGCGTCAGCCGATCAATACAGTCGCAATTTCGACCAATCGACGCGCAGAGATCATCGAGCGCGTCGGTGCAGTTGTCGCGAGCGGCCAGCAGGTCTACTGGGTCTGCACCCTGATTGAAGAATCCGAAGTGTTGCAGGCTCGCGCCGCCGAAGAGGCGTTGCAGGAACTGCGCGACTGGTTACCCGATGTGTCGATTGGCCTGGTTCACGGGCGCATGAGCGCCGATGAAAAAGACGCTGCGATGCAGCAGTTCAAGGAGCAGGCTGTATCCCTGCTGGTGGCGACAACGGTTATCGAGGTCGGTGTAGATGTGCCCAACGCATCGTTGATTATTATTGAAAATGCAGAGCGACTCGGCTTGTCGCAGTTGCACCAGCTACGCGGGCGCGTTGGACGCGGCAGCGTTGCCAGTCATTGCGTGTTGTTGTTCGAAGCGGGCCTGAGCCAGCGCGCGCGTGAGCGCATTGCAATAATGCGCGAGACCACCGATGGTTTCCAGATTGCCGAGAAAGACCTGCAATTACGTGGCGCCGGCGAATTGCTGGGTACCCGCCAGACCGGTAGCCTGCAATTTCGAATAGCCGACATTATGCGTGACAAAACACTGCTCGACCGAGCTGGCGACATTAGCGACGAACTAATCAGCGGACCTGCCCAAACGGTCGATGCACTGATCGATCGGTGGCTGGGCGGCGATGCACCTGAGTACGGCAATGTGTGAGTGGCTCGACACTGCCGGTTAGCTTGCCGGCACTTTTTGGTGCTTGTATCGAGCGCGAATCAGCACGACGACAACGGCAACAAAACCGCTGATCATGCCGTATAAATGGGCGTTTACGATTACTTTACCACCGGCAAGAAGCTCACTGGCGGTCGCCGCACCGTAGAATTGTTCATGGCCAATTTTACCGACGGTGTAGACCACCAGTAGCGCCGAGATCCAGCGGTTGGCGGGGAAATCTGCAATAGCGCCGGCGATCAGTAAACCGTACAGAACGCCGGATAATCCAACGTACCAGCTCAGTTCGGGATTGAACGCCAGCAGCCCGACACCGACTCCCAGCAGGCAGAGAACGAAAATGAATAGCCACTGCCAAATGCTGAGTGCGTGGCCAACCAGGTAGCAGATAATCGCCAGGCCCGCGACGTTCAACAGCAGGTGAGACCAACCCAGATGAACAAGATTTCCACTGATCAGCCGCCACCATTGTCCATCGAGAATGGCAACTCGGTCAAAGCGCAGCAAGGTCACCAGATCGGTCGCTTGAAATAACGTGCAACCGACACTAACCAAGATTGCAAACCACTGGATGCGGGACAGGCGAATCAACTTTCTGCCCGACCAAGGTTTGTCGAACAGTAACCACGGTGCCGGTGGTTGTCGACGCTATAATCGGCGGTTGCGTGCCATTGCTGTGTGCCGGATCCGTAGATGCCGAAATTCACCAATAAAATTTGCTTGGAGATTAGCATGAAGAAGTCCAGATACTATGCCGGAAAGAGTGCCGGATTCAGTTTGATCGAATTGATCGCCGTGGTGGCTATCCTCGGTATTCTAGCGGCCGTGGTGGCGCCGAAGATATTCAATCGCCCGGCCGAGGCGCGCATCAAGCGTGCTGCCACCGATATTCGCAACATTGAGGCCTCGCTGGAGATGTATAAACTCGACAACTTCAATTTTCCAACCACCGACCAGGGATTGCTGGCGCTGGTAGAGCAGCCGACCGGATCACCCGAAGCGCCAAACTGGAGCGAGGGCGGCTACCTGAGAAGTATGCCAAAGGATCCCTGGGGTCGCGATTACCTCTACCTGAGCCCGGGTGAGAACAGCGAGATAGACATCTACACCCTTGGTGCCGATGGCCAGGTGGGTGGCGAAGGTGAACAGGGCGATATCGGCAACTGGACGATCAAGTAAGACCACGCTAACAGATCACCGGCCGTGCGATTCATGGCGAAGGGATTTTCACTCATCGAACTGATTGTCGTGATCGCTATCATGGCGATCCTGACCGGCGCGGTGTTGCCACGGATCAACTTTGGCGGTGCCAACACCCAGGTCCGCGACGAAGTTCGGCGCATGGCCGAACTCATGAGCCGCGCCTCTGAATCTGCCATATTCAGAAACCGTGAGTTCGGCATTCGCTTCTCGCTGGGCGACTATCGGTTCATGATGCTCGAGGGCGACAGTCGCAGTGGCGTCTGGATTGAAGTGGCGGAGGAAGAAATGTTTCGCCAGCGAACGCTGCCGGAAGATTTCAGGCTGGAGCTGGAAATTTCAGGTGTTGCGGTCGCACTCGAAGAAGCCGACGATGTGAAAATTGACGAAAAGACGCGACCGCACGTGATGTTTTTATCCAACGGCGAGACCATGCCGGATTTCCAGCTGACGGTTGAGAAAGATGCACTCGACACGATTTGGCAGGTTGCCACTGGTGTCGAGGAGCCATTGGTGTTCGGCGCGGTGGATCAACCGTGAATCGCGATGATGGATTTACGCTGGTGGAAGTGCTCGTCGCGCTGGCAGTGATCGCTGCGGTGCTCGGGGCTCTTGTGCACAGCGCGGGATCGACAGCGTCGAACGCGGGCAAGCTCAGGGATAAAGCCGTCGCCAGTTGGGTGGCAGAAAACCGGTTGGCTGAAATGCAGCTGATGGCAAGTTTTCCCGAAACCGGCAACAAAACCGGCAACGAAGAGGTATTTGGCGTCAAATGGTTTTGGAAAACCCGGGTTCAAAAAGTAGAAGATGAGGATCTGCGCCGGGTTGACATCGAAATCCGCAAGCGCGAAGACTCAGAGCGCCCCGTGTTCACCGCAGCGGGGTTTGTCAATCATCCACGGCTCCAGAGCAGGCCGATCTCCGGTGGTTAGCGTCAATCGTCACAGCCGCCAACGCGGATTCACGCTGATCGAATTTCTGGTTGCATCGGCAGTGCTGGCAGTGATGGGTGGCGTAGCCTACGCGGGCTGGTTCAACGTGAACAGAATCTCGCAGGGAGTACTCGAATCCGGCGAGCGATATGAACGATTGCAGCAGACATTCAAGTGGTTTGCTGCTGACTTCGAGCAAATCGTATTGCGCGATTCGGTTGACAACCTCGGCGACAAACGCAAAAGCCTCGAAGTTAGCGAAGCCGGTGAATACCTGATCGAACTCACCCGCGGTGGCTGGACCAACCCGGCCCTGCTCGAATTGCCCCCTCGTAGTGAACTGCAGCGCGTCGCCTATCGACTGGACGATGACAAACGCCTGCTGCGACGATACTGGTATCACGTCGATCGCTTTGAGGGTGCGGCTTTCCGCGATCGACTGATGATTGATGGCGTTGAGGGGCTGGCGTTCCGGTTTTACGACAACAGCGGCGAGTGGCACTCGGCCTGGCCGCCGGAAGACGTTGATAAGGAAGAATTCAGCGACATGCCGATCGCACTGGAAGCAACACTTGAAATTGCCGATCTTGGCTCAGTGAGGCGGTTGTATGTATTGCCACGCTAGACACAGCCGCGGTGTGGCCCTGATCACCGCACTGCTACTGGTGGCGTTGATCACAGTCTCTGTTACAGCCATGTCCGTTCGCCAGCGGACCTCTATACAACGAGCGGGCAATCAGCAGATTCAAAGTCAGTTGATCAATCTGCTCGGCGCGGGCGAAAAATTCGCCATGGCGACCCTCCGTCGCGATAAAAACGAGCGCGAGCGCAGCGATTCAGACAGCACCGAGGATTTCTGGGCTGAAAGTCTGCCACCGGTGCCAGTGGATGGTGCAACGGTCGAGGGCTGCATTATCGATTTGAATGGCAAATTCAATCTCAACAACCTGGTCGATGAGGAGGGCAAACCGGCAGAAATCGAGTTCGAACAACTGAAACTGCTGCTTGCTGCTCTGAACATCGACAGTGCCAAAGCAGAGGCAATTCGAGACTGGATTGACCGCGACGTAGATGCAACCGGTGCACAGGGCGCTGAAGACGATTTCTACACCGGCCAGACGCCCCCCTATCGCGCGGCCAATGGCGATATGGTCAGTCCCTCTGAGTTGTTGCTGGTGCGAGGGTTTCGCGTAGCGGACGAGGACGGTCTGGAGGATTTTGATACGCTGCTACCGCATATTTCAACCTTGCCAACAGAGACATTAGTCAACGTTAATACCGCCTCGGCCGCCGTGCTGGCATCATTTGCAGAGTATATGCTGCCGTTGTCCGATCAATTGCGTGTGGTAGACGATGAATACTGGGAAGGCTATCCAGGCTGTCCAGAGGGTGGTGGTTTGTTTGATGCGCTCACCGACGGTGATGACCCCTCAGCCGATCCGAACGCCGATCCGAACGCCGATCCGAACGCCGATCCGAACGCCGACCCTAATGCTGATCCGGACGAGGAGCCGGCAGGTTCAGCGGTTTACGAGAGTGCGCAACAATTTATTGACGATGCCCGGCAGGGCGACACGGAAGACCAAAACATTGATAATGTTCTACTGGACGTTAAAAGCGAGTTCTTTCTGGCTCGCGTGACTGTAACTCGCGATGAGGCGAGTATTACTCAGTTTACTGTTATGCAAAGAGACAACAACGGCGCCATACGAATAAGGCAGCGCACGCGAAACGGCTACTGATTTTTTAACCCCTCGATTTCCATTAACCGGAAGCTGGATTTTGGCCAAGTACTTTCTCACCTATCTACAACGCATCGGCGATGATTATCTGCGCTGGGCGTACTGTGATGACAAGAGCGGCAAAGTCGAATCTCACGGACACGGCAGTTTCGCCGACGCTGCAGAAAGCGCCGGAAAACTGCGTGTGGTGATGGTTGTCGCGGGCACTGAACTCTTGCTTGAAGAGGCTACAGTGCCGATTGCCAACCTGGGCAAAGCGTTGAAAGCGGTGCCCTACACATTGGAAGAGCAACTGGCGCAGGATGTAGAGGCTTCTCATTTCGCCTTCGGCAGTCGATTGCCGGGTGGCAACATTCCGGTTGCAGTGATCGCCAGTTCCAGCATGACCTGGATTCGAGAGCAGTGTGGTGCCACTGGCTTGCGACCGGTAGAAATCGTGCCCGAGTGCCACGCCTTGCCGATTGAGCCCGATACCTGGACGATCATGACAAACGCCGGCCACGCAGCGATCAGGCTGGATGCCACTCGGGGTTTTTCGTGCGATGTCGATATGCTGCCGCTGCTGTTGGAAAATATTCCTGATGTCGATGTCAAAGAGCAGATCTGGAAAGCGTTGCATTTTTCTTGTGGCAACGATCTCTACGAACTCGAAACCAGCAGTCGAGCCGTCGAAATGCGCACCGAAGTTCAGTTGTTCGGAATCGGTTTAAGGGGCAAGGCACGTGAACGCATCAACCTGTTGCAGGGAGATTTTGGCAAGCGCAAAGCGGCGGAAAAAACCTGGAAACCCTGGCTTACACCCGCCGCGCTGGCCACTGTGCTAATGGGGCTGTGGGGCGGTTCCAGCTGGCTGGAATTCAATTCACTGGGCCAGCAGCAACAACAATTGGGAAGCCAGATCGAGGCAACCCTGAAAGGGGCCTTTCCCGACGTCAGGCGCGTGGTTAATCCGGTCGCACAGATGAAAACCCGGGTCGAGAACCTCAATGGCACAGGCATTGATGATGGCAGCTTTGTAGCGATGATGTCTGCCATGGGAGAGGCGCTGGATGAGGCGAGCGAACCAGCGGTTCGAACGGTGAATTTCGGCCGTGGCAAACTCGTGCTGGAGATTGATGCCGCCTCGTTGCAGGATCTCGACAAAATCAAATCCCGACTCGAAAGCGAGCGCAAGTTGACAGCCAAGGTGCAATCTGCGAACAAGGACAAAGACCGAATCAGAGCGCGTTTGCGCATCGAGAGTCAATCGTGAGCTGGTTTAACAATCTCAATTCACGCGAGCAAATCATCGTTGCGGTAACCGGAATTGTCGGCTTCGGGGCCGCAGCCTATCTGTTTGTGATTGAGCCTTTGACCAATGGCATCGCCAACCGTCAAGTCTCGGTGCAGGCGCAACAAAGTGATTTGGCCTGGATGCAGCAGCAGGCCGCGTTTGTAAAAACCGCCGGCGGCGGTAGCGGTGCGGTTAGAAGGCCAATGGAGAAGGCGCCCTACCTCTTGCTGGACGAGGCGATCCGGCGCGCTCGAATCAAAGCGCCGGAACGCGTAGAGCCGGCTGGCAATCAAGGGGCCAAGGCGCAGTTTTCGGAGGTAGAGTTCGACAAACTGATCAAAGTACTGGGCGAGCTCGAGCAAAACTACGGGCTTGCGGTAAAGACGATCAACATCACTCGAAAAAGCGACGGTCTGGTGAGTGCGCGGCTAAGTCTGGAGGTGGACCAGTGAGACTGTTCGGATTGTTGTTGCTCGGCGTGCTTGCCTTTGTAGTCACATTTGCCTGGAAATTTCCGGCCGCAGGTGTTTTGCCGCACGTCAACACCCATCCGGTACAGATATCTGGCGTCTCGGGCAGCGTGTGGCACGGCAGTGCGAGCCGGGTTGTCGCACAGCCCGAGATCGAACCCATTACCAATGTGAACTGGACGTTTCAGCCACAAGCGTTGTTGAAAACGGCTGCTGGTATGCGCGTGAGTTTTGATTGGCTGGGCGGCAAGGGCGAAGCGGATGTGGCGCGCAAGCTTTCCGGAATGGTCAGTATCAGCGACGCTTTAATGAGAATGCCTGCAAAAAGCCTGGAACAGTTCTTACCACTACCGGTGGCAAGCTTTGCCGGCGTGATCAACGCTGATATCGATTCCCTCGAACTTCTGAACAACAAACTGCATTCCACCACCGGCCTGGTGAACTGGCGCAATGCAGAGGTCTCCGGTGCGGTCAACGCCAGGCTTGGCAATGTCACACTCGAGGTCACTCCCGATAAAAACCTGCATCGAGGCAAGCTCACTAACGCCGATGGTGAACTGGAAATCGATGGTGATTTCCAAATCGATCAAAAGGGTGATTTCGTGGTTGATTTGAAGGTAAAACCAACTGCTGCGACGCCGCCGGAGTTGGCTGGCATGCTGGGTGCACTCGGCAGAAGATCATCAGATGGAAGTTATCGACGGCGCAATCAAGGCAAC
The DNA here is from genome assembly GCA_937920585.1 of uncultured Granulosicoccaceae bacterium. Classification (GTDB taxonomy): domain Bacteria; phylum Pseudomonadota; class Gammaproteobacteria; order Granulosicoccales; family Granulosicoccaceae; genus CAKZSB01. Next base: position 8,511 of record CAKZSB010000111.1, read on the forward strand.
ATCTCCGACTTTCTATAGGCTGCGAATTGTTACCGAATCGAGGTATTTGAAAAAGCCTTGGCCAATGGTGGCCAGAATGAGTCGAATTGGCGAATTTCGCGCTTGGTTTTCACCGAAATTTACGGCGTTCAGGGTGCAAGTTGAGCCTGGAACCCATATCATTGTGACAGGATAATAACTGATAGTGACATGTCTCGTTGCCCCGAAGACTTTGCCACACGCATAGCGGACGTAGTGGTGATCGCGCGAAATGCCGGTCGCAAAATACTTGAGTTGTACGACTCCGACGTCGACATCACATCCAAGGATGATGACACGCCGCTCACGACTGCCGATCTGGCAGCCAATCAACTCATCATAGAGAGCTTGCGCAAGCTCGATCCGGCGCTGCCAATCCTCACCGAGGAATCCTGCGGAATCCCGTTCAGTGAACGCTTCGAGTGGAATACCTATTGGTTGGTTGATCCGCTCGATGGTACGCGCGAATTCATCAACAGAAATGGTGAGTTCAGCGTCAACATCGCACTCATCCACGAGGGTGTATCGATACTGGGTGTTGTTCATGCACCGGTACTCGATGTCACCTATTGGGCTCATCGTGGATCCGGCGCATGGAAGCAGACCGCCGATCGGGAGCCTGTACCGATTAAAGTGCGAACCGCACCCACCAGCGGCGTAACCGTAGCGAGGAGTCGCGCACCATTAACGGGTGGATTGCTGAGTCGATTTCTCGACAAACTGGGATCCTACAAGGAAGTTGCAATGGGCAGTGCGTTGAAATCATGTCTGGTCGCTGAAGGGCGCGCCGATGTGTATGCGCGGCTGGGGCCAACCAGTGAATGGGATACCGGTGCTGCTCAATGCATAGTCGAAGAGGCCGGTGGCCATATCACCGACACGAAAATGCAGGATTTGCGTTACAACACCAAGGACTCGCTATTAAACCCTCACTTCTTTGTTTTTGGCGAAGGCGAACACAACTGGTCCGACTACCTGGAAAAAGAATCCAAGGAGCCAACCTCCTGAAGGTCTCAGACCTGCAGGCAATATTTTGAACGAGCTGCTGTTTTCCACCCCGGCCGATGCCGAGTTCGCGTTTTACTCATCAATCCGCGATAACGATCTCGATCGTATGATGGCCGTATGGTCCGACGACGATGCCTCTGTGTGTATTCATCCTGGTGCGCCGCGGTTAGAAGGGCGGGAGCAGATCAAGGATAGCTGGGAAGAAATATTCGCCGCCAGCCCGCCGATGGACTTTACCATCAGCGACGAGCGGATCACTGAAGACCAGCATATCGCTGTGCACCTGGTGCGCGAGGAAATTAGTGTAGGCGGTGAGTTGGTTGGCGTTATGCTGGCAACCAATATCTATCACCGCGTTGGCGAAGGCTGGAAGATGATGCTGCACCATTCGTCTCCGGAGCCGGAATTCCTGATCGACGAGATCGATACGATGGATGCCGAAACCGTCGTTCTTCACTGAATAGTCACAAAACTTCCGCCAATCCACTGCTAGCCTCAAAGTAACGGGTAATGAAAACCCTCGGCTATTAAGTGAGAAAGGTGTGAAATTCAGAAAGAACATTGTTCGCGTCGGCGGCATCATAGGTGTCATGGCACTGACTGCCTGCGCATCTAATGAGCCTATTGGTAGAACCCAGGTGGGTGCGGCCGTGGGTGCCGTGACGGGTGCTATTCTCGGTCATCAGATTGATGATGATCGCGGGCGATTGATTGGTGCCGCCGTCGGTGCCATAGCCGGTGCGGCCGTTGGAAATTACATGGACGAGCAGCAAGCGGCACTGGAGGAGCAGCTCCGGCAAGAGCGAGAAGCCGAAGCGATTGAAGTGACCCGAGTCGCCAACGATACGCTGCGCCTGAATGTAAATAGTGAAGTATCGTTTGCAGTGAACAGTGCGCTCATCAGCGCAGAATTCTACAACAGCCTCAACAAGGTGTCGGGTGTGCTCGGCGATTATGCCCAGACGGTTGTGCATGTAATCGGGCATACCGATAGTACCGGCCCTGACACCTACAATCAGAAATTGTCAGAGGAACGTGCGAACAACGTGCGTCGTTATCTGGTGAGCCAGGGCATTACCGATGGACGAGTGGTGGCAGAAGGTCGCGGGGAGCGCTCGCCGGTTGCGAACAACAACACTGAAGCCGGTCGAAGCCAAAACCGGCGGGTTGAAATACTACTCAAAACGATTGTGAAAGGCCGTGAATCGCAGGCGTTTAAGGTGCCAACAGGCTAGCAATTTCGGGTGCGGTAAAGGCAGTAACAAAAAACCTTGCCCGTGCCATGGGTTCGAGTAAGACACGTTCGGCGGACAAGCGCAAAGCTTGTCCGCCCTGAACATTCTAAAGCGGCCAGACAACCAGCAAAAGCGGTACGGCCAGGGCGACGATCAATATCTCCAGCGGTAGTCCCATGCGCCAGTAGTCACCAAACTGGTAGCCACCTGGCCCCATCACCAGCGTGTTGGACTGGTGACCGATCGGGGTGAGGAATGCGCAGGACGCACCCACTGCCACTGCCATTAAAAATGCGTCCGCATTAACCCCGAGCGTATTGGCAATAGCCACGCCGATGGGCGCCATCACCAGTGCAGTGGCGGCGTTGTTGATGATGTCGGACAGGAACATGGTGATCACCAGTATCATCGCCACCAATAGCGCAGGTGGAAATCCACCGGCCCAGTCCATAATGGCATTGGCCAGCAGGGTGGTAGTGCCAGTACTTTCCAGTGCCCGGCCTACCGGAATCATGGCGCCCAGTAATACGATCACCGGCCAGTCAATTTCATCGTAGATTTCGCGTACCGATATCACTTTCATCAACAGGAATACCATGATCGCAATCAGAAATGCGATCGGCAAAGTCACCAGACCGGCAACGCCCATGGCTATTGCGCTGGCAAATACAAGCAGAGCGGGCAACACCTGTCGCCGACGGTTTAAGTCCAGCGGTCGCCGTTCCAGTGGCCACAGACCGAGACCTTTGAACTGCCGATCAATTTCCTCGGCATCGCCAAACATCAACACGACATCACCGGCTTTGAATCGTTGACGTTTAAGCCGGGTTTTGATTGCTTCACCGTTGCGTGCAATGCCCACCAATGCAAGTGTTCGCTGACTGCGGTGGCGGAGAAATTCAACGCTGCGATCGACCAGATCCGAGTGTTGGCTGACCACACCTTCCAGCATCACTTCGTTCTCTGACTGTGGCTGCACAAAGGAACCGGATGCACTGGTGAGTAGTTCCAGACCCTGCTCTTCGAGCATGCTTTGCAGGTTGCCAGGATCGGCTTGAATCAGCAGTACATCGCCCTCGGTAAATCGGTACTGCCGAGGTAGTGTTCGCGCGAAACCGTTCTTTTGCGCGAAGCCGACGACATCGATGTTGTCGGAGTTGAATGCCTCATTGCTGATGAGCAGCGTGTCGATCAGCGGCGAATCCTCTTTTACCTGCACTTCAGTAAGATAGTGTGAGATCTCGAAACTGGGCTTGTTGCCGCCTTGACTGCCGCGCCCGGTCGGGATTAATCGCCATCCGATGAAGGTGATGAACAACAGGCCAACCACTGCGACGACAAATCCCACTGCCGAGAAGTCGAACATCGAAAACGACTCGCCGGTGATCTCTGCGCGGTAGCTGGCAATAATGATGTTGGGTGGCGTGCCTATTAATGTAGTCATGCCGCCGAGGATGCTGCCGAATGCCAGTGGCATAAGCACCAGTGCCGGTGAGCGGTTCGATTCAACGGCGGTGGCGATCGCAACCGGTAGCATCAGCGCCAGGGCGCCCACGTTGTTCATGAAAGCAGAGGCGACAGTGACCACGAGAGTGAGCGCGGCGATGTGAATGTATATGTTGCCCGTATAGGGGGTGAGGTAGGAGGCGATCACTGAAACCACGCCGGCGTTCTTTAGCGCGTGACTGATTATAAGAACCGCTGCAACTGTCACGACAGCGGCGTGCCCGAATCCGCTGAATGCGTCATCGGAAGGTACAACGCCTGCGACTACTGCCATCACCAGGCAGGAGATTGCCACGATGTCGTGTCGCCAGCGTCCCCACGCAAACATAAATAGCGTGATCAGAAGAATAATGCTGATGGATATTTGTGCTGAGGTCATTGTCTACACCCTGATAACTATGGCCTGCCGTGATCAGGCTTTGATCCTCGACAGTGCCTGGTCGATATCCCAGATTATATCGTCTATGTGTTCGATGCCCACCGACATACGAATCATGTCGGGAGTGACGCCTGCTGATAACTGATCTTCCTCGTTCAGTTGTCGATGGGTTGTTGAAGCGGGGTGGATAACCAGTGTTTTGGCGTCGCCAATGTTGGCTAAATGACTGAGAAACTGCACTTCTTCCATGAATTGAACACCAGCGGCGGCACCGCCGGCTATACCGAAAGACAGCAGAGCACTGGCACCTTTTGGCATGTATTTCTTTATCAGCGGTTGGTAGGGGCTATCCGCCAGTCCCGGATAACTTACCCATTTGACTTTGTCGTGATCGTTGAGGTGTTTGGCCACAGCCAGCGCGTTTTCCGAGTGCCGCTCCATTCTCAAATGCAGGGTTTCCAGCCCTTGCAGAAAGGTGAACGCGTTGAAAGGACTCATTGATGGCCCGAGTGTTCGCAGATACTCCATTCGCGCTTTGGTGATAAAGCCGAAGTCGCCGAAAGTCTCGTAAAATTTAACCCCGTGATAACCCTTCGACGGCTCAACCATTTCCGGAAATTTTCCGTTATCCCACGGGAATTTACCGGATTCGACAATCAGCCCGCCAATCGAGATGCCATGTCCGCCGATGAACTTGGTGGCTGAGTGAATCACAATATCGGCGCCGTGTTGCAGCGGTTTGCACAGGTAGGGTGAGGGCACGGTGTTGTCGACGACGAGTGGTATGCCGTGATCGCGCGCTATGGCGCCAACTGATTCGATGTCGAGCACATTGAGGTTGGGGTTGCCAATAGTTTCTGCGTAGAGCAGACGGGTGTTGTCCTTTAGTGCGCGGCGAAAGTTTTCCGGATCGTCGGCGTCGATAAAGTCAGCTTCGATTCCGAGCTTGCGAAAATTGACATCGAGCTGTGAGTAGCTGCCACCGTAGAGCGTGCGTGCAGCGACGATGTGATCGCCACTGTTGCACAGCGTTAGCAGGGCAATCAATTGCGCCGACATTCCACTCGCCACTGCCAGTGCCGCTCGTCCGCCCTCGAGTGCCGCCACTCGTTCTTCCAGCACAGCACAAGTGGGGTTGCTCAGTCGTGAGTAGACGTTTCCGAACGTCTGCAGGTTGAACAGACTTGCAGCGTGTTCCGGATCATCGAAAACATAGGATGTTGTCTGGTAGATTGGCACTGCCCGGGCGCCCGTGGCAGCGTCGGGAATTTGCCCGGCGTGCAGGCACAGGGTTTCGTCGAGAAAAAGATGATCGCTCATGGGATGACCCTCTGGTGCTCTGGCTGCAGAAATCGACGGAGATTGAAACTCGTCGTGTAGTTACGATCGACTCGCTGTATGGGTTGCATTGCTGGACTCGACCCGGTGTTGGCAGCGCGATGTGCCTATCTGGGCGGCGGCGGAATGCGCCGCGCAGAGATCACGCCGGTGTTGACACCGGCATAGTTAAGTCCGCCAAACAGACGCGCATGTTCTATTTTGACACAGCGATCCATAATCACATCCAGATTGGCATTGCGCGCTGTGCTGGCAGCCGCTTCGTTGATGACACCGAGCTGCATCCACAGACATTTGGCGCCAATCTCTATTGCCTGATCTGCCAGGGCTGGAATTTCCTCCGAGCGACGGAAACAGTCGACAATGTCGACGGGAACCGGTATGTCCGTGAGGCTGGGGTAGGCTTTTTCGCCCAGTACCGAGTCGTAGCGTGGATTGACCGGTATGATGGTGTAGCCGTGGTGCTGCATGTACTTCGCGGCGAAGTAGCTGGGACGGTGCCAGCTGGCTGAAATTCCGACGATTGCGATGGTTTTGCTGTCGGATAGTATGCGCTGCAGCGTTCGAATGTCGTCCACGTTATGCCTGTCGGAGCTGGATAACACCCATGGTGGTCGATTGCCGCTGCTGTTGCAAGGTTATCGGCATGCGCGATTCAGGCAGGCTTCCTGCGCACGCTGCGGCAGATTTGATTGTTTGGGGATCTTATGGGTGAGGTACTGAAATTTGTGCGCAAAACGCCAGCGGAGAAATCGCGCGGGCGAATCATGTGTGCTAATAATCACCACAAATGGAAGGTGCAGAACGAACGTAAATTCGACGTTCGTCAGGGCAAACTGGTGACAGAGTATCGCTGTACGAGGTGTGGCAAAATCAAAACCACACTACATTAAGGCACGTGCTATCCCGGCGGAACAACCACCTTGTTGCCGGTTTTAGACGCCTCGGCGAGCGACTGCTGGGCTGCGCCGATCATCTCGCCAAGTGATCCATGCAACTGGGTGCATACACCGATTGAGGCGGTGACACGAAGTGTTTGGGTGCCGGCCAAAATCTCGCTGCCGGCAATCCGCTGACGCAGCCGTTCGAAAACCATGATGGCATTGTGATCGCCCACATTCGAGGCGACGCAGGCGAATGTCGCGGTATGGTAGCGAGCGATAATATCGTTGTTACGCAATTCGCGCTGAATAACGGGTGCGATGTTGGCTAGCATGGCATCCGCGCTGCGATGGCCGTGTTCGAGCACCAGCTCATCAAATCCGTCGATTTCGATCATCGCCAGGGAGATCGGCGTGTCACCGCGCTGTGCGGTTCCAAAGCTGATCGCGCCAACGTCAAAGAGGTAGTCGCGATTGTACAGCCCGGTCAGGCGGTCACGGGTGGCTGAGAATTTTATCTCACGTACACGTTCGACTGACTCAACGCAGTGGCGCACGCGGTAGTAAAACTCATCGGCCTGATGCGGCTGGCAGAACACATCGTTCAGACCGGCTCTCAACAGGCGCGCGTTGCGCTGGGTATCGCGTTGATCGCACACCGCGGCAATGGCCAGCTCTTCCTTGCGATAGTGTTGGCGAAGGCTGCTGATCAGCGTCAACTCTTTTTCCTCGATTACACTTTGATCCAGTAGCACCAATGCGATATCCGGCTCGTTGTGCAGCTTTCGGCGTGCCTCTCGCTCGCTGCGGACGTCGTATACCGTGTAGCGGTGGATGTCGAGCATCTGACGTATTTTGCGCCGATTGAAATCGCTGTGGCTGTAGAGCAGGATCTTGCGCTTGTGATTGAGTAGTGTGCGCTCGACGATATCGGTGACGATGTCCAGCTCGTCCTCGCCGCGTTTCAGGACACAATCGATAATATGTTTGTCGACGAGTCTGCTCGCGACCTCATCCGTTACTTCTGGCGATATCGCGATCGTCGGGATCTTTGCATCAGTCAGCAGTTCCAGCACTTCCCCCTGCGGCGCATCAGGCAGACGGGTGTCGACAATCGCCAGCACGATCTCGCCGGGATATTTTTCCAGCAGGCGGTCGACGCCTCTGGCGGTATTGCAGGAGTCTGCGTAAACGCCGAGCGCATCGTAGACCTTGTCTATCAGCGCCTCGCGCACGGCTTTGTCCTGCTCTGCAACGACGACCCGCAGGCTGCCGCTGAAGTTGTTACCAGGAATGGCTTCTTTTTGTTGGACGTGCATTCGCTAAGCTGATCGTTTAGGTATGTTGGGGCCGAAAGGATTACCCGTGCTCGTGGTATGCACCTGCTGTGCCGTGGCTCTTTATGCTAGATTGATACCATGAGTACATCTTCCCGCCGGACCTGCTCCGGCTTGTGTCGCTTTTCATCGAACCCCTCCTGAATGTCCGAATTTGACTCACTAGACTGGGTCGACACTGTCGACGGTGCACTGCAGCCCGGTGACTGGCCCGCCAGCCTTATGCGTAATTCGCAAGCGTTTCAGGCGCGTGAAGCCAGGCTGGCATCGGTAATGGTGCCGGTGTTCTGGCATCAGGGTGGCTGGCACGTGCTCTACATTCGCCGTTGCGAGCGTGAAGGTGATCGGCACAGTGGCCAGGTTGCCTTTCCAGGCGGCGGGCGTGATGCCGCAGATGCTGACACAGTTGTGACTGCTCTACGCGAAGCGCACGAAGAGATCGCACTCGATCCTGCAGATGTCACTGTCGTTGGTGCGTTGGCGGACTATCACACCGTGAGTAATTACATTGTGACCCCGGTGGTCGCAATCGTGCCGTGGCCGTATGCCTACCAGCCGCAGCCAACCGAGGTTGACCGTATCTTTTCAATACCGCTGGCATGGCTTGCCGAGCGTCGAAATGTGGAAGTGCGTGAACGTCGTTACCGGCCAGACGACGATCCATCTCTGCGCGCGCTTAAGCTCAAAGTGGTGTACTTCAATCAATATGATGGTGAACTGCTCTGGGGCGCCACCGCGCGTATGACGATAGCATTCCTGAAAAGCCTGAACGATGGCCAAACTCGTCTGGTCAGGCCGGCGTAGCGAGTGTGTTCACGCTAGTTGTGCCAGGGCTCGTTCGATTCTTGACAGCGCTGTGTCGAGTTGCTCGCCGGCACAGGCGAAGTTGAGTCGCTGATAGTTCGGATCGCCAAATTGCGCACCCGGGGATAGCCCCACACCGTGTTGACGAAAGTAGTCGCACGGATCTTCCACTGGCATGTCGCTGGTGTTGATCCACGCCAAATAAGTTGCAGCAGTTGCATCCATCCAGATATAGGGCATGGCATCAACGGCTGAACGCAGCGTCTGGTGATTGCGACGCAGGTGCTGTATCAGCTGCGCATGCCAGCTCTGGCCATGGGTATAAGCCGCCTGTGCAGCGATATAGGACAGGGTGGGCACGATCGGTACCGTGTAATGGCAGGCTTCGGAGAATTTCTCTCGCACAGCCGGATCGGGAATAATGGCAAACGAGCAGTTCGCGCCAGCGAGATTGTAGGTTTTGCTCGGTGACATCAGCGTGATGGTGTTGCTGGCCAGTTCCCCGGCTGCGACCGCCGTTGGTACATGCGGTGCCTGTTCATCCAGCACCAGGTCACAGTGGATTTCATCCGACACGACCAGCACGTTATGTTTTGTACAGATCTCCATTAGCTGCCGCAGTTCGGCACTCGTGTACATAGTGCCAGCCGGGTTGTGCGGACTGCACAGCAACAATGACGTTGCACGGGGGTTTTTTGCCTGCCGCTCCAGTAAATCGAAGTCGATACTCCAGCGATTCTGTTGGTAAACCAGAGGCAGGTCGATCCGTTCCTTGCCCGCCTTCTCGGGGATATGCAGCAGCGGATGGTAGACCGGACTGGGCACCAGCACCGAATCGCCCTGTTTGCCTGCCATACTGCTCGCGGCAGTAAGCCCCGGGACGACACCCGGCAGCCATACCAGCCAGCTTTCATCAATTTGCCATTGAAAGCTGCGTTGCAGGTAAGCGATAACCGCCTCATACAGTGCTTCAGGCGCTCGTGTGTAACCCAGAATCGGATGATCGATTCGGCTTTTCAGTGCGTTCAGAATTTCCGGTGCAATGGCGAATTCCATGTCGGCGACCCACATGGGTATGACGTCTTCATCGCCGTATTTGGTCCATTTAATAGACGACGTGTTACGCCGATCGATAATTTGGTCAAACGGGGAGATAGACATGTGGCCGGCCGTCGTGCGCTGCGTTGTTTGCTAGCGGTGGGAGATTGGAAAACGACGGGAATGATAACAGCCACGCGGCTGCGGTGCGTTACCTGACGCAGGGAAGGTAAAGGGGTGGGCTTTGCCGAGGCTTCGCCCACCAATTTACCGCCATTATGAGAAAGTAAGTCTCATTGTCTCTATGGGACCATCCAGGGCCATACTCTTCACAGTCCGGGCCAGCAGACGGCTTCGGTTTGACTCCCATCAACAGATCGCCACTTCGACAACAGTTATATCGTCGCTGGCTTCAATCTCTTGAATCTGTGCCGCGCGACAGGAGATGATCTTTGCCAGTCTGCCTTCGTTATAAGCGTCAGCAGCTATGCAGTTGCAAAGCTTGTCCATGTTGAATAGATCGGGGTCTGGCCCTTCGCATTCGATCAAGCCGTCGGTAATCGCGTATATCTGGTGCGGTTCTGAGTAATGGCGCTCAATTGTGACAACCTCGGAGGCTGACACGGTTTGAATCCCAAGCGGTAGCTGACTGCTGGGGATCAGCTCGCTGATGGCGCCGTCGTCTGCGGCTATCACCAGCTCTGGCAGGCCCGCGTTGCAGGCATTCAGCGTGCCCCTGCGGGCATCAGCGACGATCACGGCGGCACAGCAGAAGAATCCCGACGGCAGCAGTGCGGCCAGCTTGTTGTTGAGCTCTTCGATAATCTCGTCCACGGACATGCCCTGGCGCGCGGTTGCCTTGAAGATTGACGCAACGGGTGCCGCGCCCATAGCGGCGGTAATTCCATGGCCGGTCAGATCTGCCAGCAGAGCATATACCTGTTGGTTCGGGCCTTCGCAGACGATTGCCAGATCGCCGCTGAAACCGTACAACGGATTTTGCCAGACGTCTGTGCCGGGCACCTCCCGGTCGTCCGGGTTGACGATATGATTGAGGATGCGCAGAGCGCGAACTTCCTCGCGATTCTTTAGCCTCTTGACGCGGATCAGCTTCTGAGCCAGCCGGCGGTACTGCTGCATTCTGCGTTGTTGGCAGACGACCTTCCACAGCAAAAGTGGCATGGCTACGCCGCTTGTTAAAGCCAGCAAAAACAGCGCGGTCAGCGCGGGGGGAGTTGTGTCGCTGACACCGGGGCGCAGCACCACGAGCACGGCGAGCACCAGCAGGATACAGGGAAAGGCCAACAGGGCTGGCCATTGAGTTTTGTGCAAGCTGGATTTCACATTACTGGGTTGCATTTTATAGTTATTTTTATTTGCAAATGCGGGTTGTTGGGGCAGGGTATCGGCGCCGGTGGCATTAGCTTGAGTGCGGATTATCATCCTGCGGAAGCGCTGTGAGGCACTCTGGACCATCGTTGCTCGGGTCATCGACATAATTTTCCAGCGCCTGGAGCTGCAGCGACGTTTGTGCGTTCAACAGCTCGCGAACTGCATCGGGGCGATCATTGAACAGCCAGTCGTCCAGTCGATCCAGAGGTATCACCACCGGTTGGCGTTCGTGAATGGCGCGCATCGCTGATTGCGATCGAGTGCTGATCACACAACATTGCTGATAGCCGTCGCCGTGCATCTGGAACAGAGTTGCCAGTGCCATCGCTCTGTCTGGTCCCTTGATATAATGCGCAGCGCGGCCGGCATTGCCACGCCGCCACTCATAGAAGCCGTTAACCGGTAGAAACCCTCGGTAGCGGGTGATCAAACTGCGAAAAGAAGGCTTTTCGTAGATAGTTTCCGCCCTTGCAATAGTCAGTGGACGTCTGAATTGCCCGTCTTTCGCCCATGGCGGGATGAAACCCCATTGCATTGGTGCCAGTTGCGCGCCCTGATTACTGCGGGTCACACCCCAGACAGCAGAGAGCGGCCGGACATTGTAGTGTGGGGTAAAGTGTTCGCGCCTTAGCTGCAAGCCCAGACTATCCAGCAGCCATTGCAGGTCGGCGTGGATTGAGACATTCAGGCGTATGGCCATGGAAATCCTGCTAGCGGTTAAAGATTGTGGCAGTGAAGCGTTTGGCTATGGGTTGCAAGCCTGATGACAGCGGGCTGTGATCGCGGACCTTACCGATTAAACGCCATTTATGATACAAAAGGGTTATCGATGATGGGTGCGGATTGCAGCCACACCCCCTCGCCACCGTTGAGTCGGCAAGGTTACTCGCCACACGAGAACAATAAATGAGTTTGACCCAAGAGTCTGATTTCCTGGCCAAGGTTCCACTATTCAAGGAACTCGAGCCCGCCAAGCTCAAGCTGCTCGCGTTTGCCAGCGAATTGATCACCTATCGAGACGGCGAAGAGTTGTTCCATGCTGGCGATATCGGCGATTGTGCATTTGTCATCACTGCCGGTGAAGTGGAAATACTCAGCAGCGCGGATGAACTAACCGTCGTGGGAGTGCTGCAGCAGAATCAGCTGTTTGGCGAGTTGGCGCTTTTGAATGATGAACCCAGAAGCGCCACCATTCGCGCCAGAGGTGAGAGTACAGTCATGAAAATAACCGAAAGTACTTTTATGCAATTGCTGCGGGAAAACTCGGAACTGGCGTTGAATGTGATCCAGCAGCTGAGCCAGAAACTGGCCAAATCACATCAACATGTGCTGGAGTTGCAGCAAGAGCTCACCTCACGCAATGGCCAATAGATAGTTGTTAACGCAGATGATAAGTAAGCTAGTTCCAGATGTTCAACCGGTAAACCGTAGCGGTATGAGATGAACGAATCCGGCCACGCCAGAGTATTGATTTATAGTCACGACAGCTTCGGCCTGGGGCACCTGCGCCGCTGCCGAACGATTGCGCATTCGTTGGTGGAACACTACAAATCACTTTCGGTGCTGATAATCTCCGGATCGCCAATTATTGGTAGCTTCGAATTCAGGGCCAGAGTGGACTTTGTTCGAATACCCGGGGTGATCAAATTGCACAGCGGTGATTATACGTCGCTGGCACTCCACATCGATCTAAAGCAAACGCTTGAATTGCGTGAATCGATTATTCTCAATACAGCCCGGGTGTTCGCACCCGACGTATTCCTGGTCGACAAAGAACCCACTGGTTTGCAGGGTGAGGTGGTAGACACACTGGCGATGATGCAAGAGCAGGGCTGCGTCAATATCCTGGGTTTGCGTGACGTCATGGATGATCCGGACGCACTGCGACAGGAGTGGGATCGCAAGGGCGTTGTGGATGTGATTGAACGCTACTATAACGCCATATGGGTCTATGGCCCCCCCGAAATGGGCAACCCGATAGAGAGTATTGATTTACAGCCTTCAGTAGTTGCGAAAATTCGATACACCGGCTACCTGCGACGGCAACTGCCGGTTAAACGGGTGCAGGCCGACCCTGTCGATACCGGCGAGCCCTACTTTCTGGTTACCACCGGGGGTGGTGGCGACGGTGTAGATGTGGTCGACTGGTTGTTGCGAACCTACGAGTCTGGCGAGGAAATTCCCTACCGCGCAATAATCGTGTACGGCCCCTTTATGCCGGCGGAAAAACAACGCGAGTTCAACCAGCGTGCCGAGGCTCTTGATTGTATCGACACGATCACCTTTGATAACAACATTGAATTGTTGATGCAGGAGGCCGAAGGTATTGTAGCCATGGGCGGCTACAACACGTTCTGTGAAATTCTGTCATTCGACAAAAAAGCCCTGATCATCCCCCGTTCCAGGCCACGCAAGGAGCAACTGGTTCGAGCGAACAACGCAGCGGGGCTTGGACTTGTGCAGGTTCTGGATCCTGAGGAGGGTATGGATACCGATTTAATGGCTGAAGCGTTGCGCAGCTTGCCGCACCGGGCGAACCCCTCACGCAATATGAGTCCGCGTATGTTGGAGGGGCTCGAGCGTATCGCCAATCTGGTGGAGCCGGTATTACAGACCGCCACGAGAATTGTTGCCACCGACGCCGATGTCTAGATCGGGCCCCCTCGTCCGGTTCGATGTTTTTCTCTATGTCGTGCATTTACTTGGCAGTGGGCACTTGCGCCGTACAGCCGCGATCGCCAATCAACTGGCAGCTGCTGATCGCAAGGTGTGTCTTGTCAGTGGCGGCGCACCGTTGACCAATCTCGTTCTGCACCCCGCGATTGAATTTGTGCAACTGCCTCCGGTCCGTGCTCGTGACGGCGATTTTTCAGACCTGGTCGATAGTGATAATTCCCCTGTCGATGACCACTGGTGGGCGGAGCGTTGCAATCGTTTGCTGGATAGCTGGCATGCACATGCGGCAAGGGTTCTGATTGTTGAATCCTATCCGTTCGCGCGACGCCAGATGCGCAGGGAGATAATCCCGCTACTGGAGCTAGCATCACCGCAGGCCCATATAGTCAGTTCGGTGCGCGATATCCTGCAGCCAAAGACAAAGCCTGGTCGGATTGAAGAAGTGGTAGATCTGGTGAACCGTTTTTTCACCACCGTGCTGGTACACGGCGATCGAGCGATCGTATCGCTGGAAGAGACGTTTCCGAGTGTGGCTCGATTGAACACAGAAATTGTCTATACCGGCTATGTCGACGACGCGATGGCAGCGTCTGCCGATGTTGGGCAGACCGCTGATATTGTGGTAGCAGCAGGTGGAGGTGCTGTGGGTTTGGCGCTCTATCAGGCTGCCATGGTGGCTGCGGCGCAGGCTGCCGAATTTCAATGGCTGGTGCTGGTTGGACACACCATTGCGGAGGCAGAGTTTCGTCAACTGCAGGAATCGGCGCCGGGTAATTTGTCGGTGCAGCGCAATCGTCCGGACTACCGTGCACTGTTGAGAACCGCCGTCTGTTCGATATCACAAGCGGGTTACAACACAGCTGTGGATCTGTTGCAAAGCCGGTGCAAGGCAGTGCTGGTCCCCTACAGCGCAGACGGAGAAGTGGAGCAGACGATCCGCGCCGGTAAGCTGGCTGAATTGGGCGTGGCGGTTGTTTTATCTGAAAAGGCGCTATCTGCCAGGAGCCTGCTCGACGCCATCAATAAGGCCCAACAACTTGCGCCACCAAAGATCGATCTCGACCTGGATGGTGCGGCCAACGTCACTGCATGGGTCGACAAATGGCTGGGAGATTGACTTGACGCAGTTCAACTGGGACGACCTGCAGCGCGAGCTCACGCGATGGCACAGCGATGGTCTGCAGGCGACCTTCTGGTGGCGCGATGATGACGTAACTGCTGATTCAGCTGAACTTCGACAACTGCTGGGTCTTGCCGATCGTGCGGCGGTGCCGTTGGCGTTAGCCGTAATTCCGGCGCTTGTTGACAATGAACTGGTGCAGGTGCTTGATCGCTTCCCGAACGTGACAGTACTCCAACACGGTTACCGCCATCAAAGTCACTCGCCTGCGGGAGAGAAAAAAGCAGAGTTTGGCGAGCACAGAAATTCAGCAGAGCTGCTGGCCGATCTGACTGCCGGTCGCGATCTGTTGCGGGCAAAATTCGGCGACCGCTTTGTTCCGGTGCTGGTACCGCCCTGGAACCGCTACACCCCGAAGCTTGTACCGCTGTTGCAGCAGGCGGGGCTGGTTGGATTGAGCGCAATGTGGGCGCGAACAATCCATGGTGATGCTCCGTTACAGGTCAATACCCATATCGATCCGGTGGCATGGCGCGAAGATCGCGATTTTGCCGGCCTTTCACTTGTGCTGGAACAGCTGATCTGCCATTTGAAACTGCGGCGCGAATTCGAAAAATATCGCGACGAACCTACCGGGCTGCTCACCCATCATCTGGATCACACGCCTGCAGTGTGGGACTTCTGCGCGCAGTTGATTGAACGATTGTCCGCCAGTGAACAGGTGCGCTGGGTCTCCTCGAGGGAAATCTGGTTAAACAGGCCCAAAGCTGCCAGTTAATCCAGTGGTTTTTGTTCCAGCAGATCGTGCAATCGCGCGACGCACTTCAGGTGTGAAAACGCTTCGTTCAAGCGTTCAAATCCGGCATTCGCCAGCCGTGTGCGCATGGCATCGTCCTCGATTAACATCGCCAGACCTGCGCGCAGCGCCTCGTGGTTTTTCTGTTCCACCAACCAGCCGGTCTCACCGTGTTCTATAAGCTCGGGGATACCGGAGATATTGGTCGACAGACAGGCAAGCCGCTGGCTCTGGGCTTCCATCAGAACATTGGGTAGACCGTCGCGATCGCCGTCATCGCCAACGATACTGGGCAGCACGAAGATATCTGATTGTCGGTACAGATCGAGTACACGCTGTTGCGGCTGTGAGCCCAGCCAGCTGATTTTGTGCGTCAGCTTGAGTTCACCGGCGAGTGTCTCCAGCGAGTCCTGCAGTACGCCCCCGCCAATGTGCGTAAAGTGCCACTGCAGATTGGCCGGAAGCTCTGCCAGCGCCTGCAGCAGATAGCGGTAGCCCTTTTTCTCAACCAGCCGCCCGACGGAAACTATTGCGATCACAGCTCCCGTGCGACTGCGGACACCCGGATCGGGAAATCGCTGCAGATCGATGCCGTGATACAGGAGATGGACCTTGTTCGGGCTCGCCGCCAGCTCACGCAGATGGAGATAGTTTGCGTTGGTGCAGGTCACCAGCCATTGTGCGGATTTCAGCTTGTTGCGCTTTTCGCGTGCCGACAGCGTCCAGATATCTTTTGCATGTGCCGAGATGCTCCACGGCAGGCCGCTCAGCGTGCTGGCATATCCGGCAACAGAGGCTGGCGTGTGCATGAAGTGCGCGTAGATCCACTGGCAGTCCCCGAATAGCTCGTGCTTCAGCACCAGTGCCTGGCCAAATCGTCGCACCCGGTTGCGAGTGAGATCGTGGGCGAGGTCGATTGCAAAGTCGCGCGCTGCCGACCAGAAAGACAGCGTCGCGATGTTTGCCAACAGGGCCTTGAATACCCGCATTGGCTGGTGATGCAGATACTCAGGCAAATAGTGTACTGTTGCCTCAATCTCGTCGTGAATCGGATGTGTATCCGGGTCGTAGGGTTTGCGTAAAGAATAGATCTCGATTCGGAATCCCTGTCGCTCCAGTTCCAGTATTTCCTGGGCAATGAATGTCTCCGACAGGCGGGGATAACCCTTTAGCACCAGTGCGATGTGTTTTTGAGCGGTTGTTGAGTCCACAGGCAATCGGATTTCTCCCGGCTTTCATGTAAGATTGGCGAAGAGGTTAAGTGAGCAAAGGATACAGCGAATTTTGAGTCGCGCACGTTTACTAAACGCGTATTGGCGATAGCGGGGCGGCAGATATGGATCGATCGCTTTACCGTTACATCTTCACCCACAGCAAACGCAGCCAGATCATCCTGCTGATCCTGATTCTGGTCATGATGCCTGTGGTGTACATCACGCTGGAGCTGCCCAAGCTGATCGTCAATCAGGCGATTGAAGGCGAGGAAGTACCCGAGTCTCTGTTTGGCATTGAGCTCGATCAAATCCGCTATTTGTTCATTCTGTGTATCGGTTTTTTACTCAGTGTCGTAGTCAGCGGCCTGCTGAAGTTTCGCATCAATGTTATTCGTGGCTCTCTGGGTGAAAGGGTCTTGCGTGGCTTTCGATACACATTGTACGAGCAGGTGCTGCGCTTTCCCCTGCCACGTTTCAAGCACGTGTCGCAGGGCGAGATCATCCCGATGATCACCGCCGAGACTGAACCACTGGGTGAATTCATCGGGGAATCATTCTCGCTGCCCATACAGCAGGGTGGTCTGTTGATCACCTACCTGATTTTCATATTCCTGCAGAACTTCTGGCTTGGGCTGGCTGCGATCTCGCTTTATCCATTTCAGTTGTGGCTGATCCCGCGCCTGCAGCGATCAGTAAACGTACTGGCGAAACAGCGCGTGCGAAAAATGCGTGAGGTCGCTGGCGAAGTGGGTGAGACCGTATCGGGTATCACGGATATTCACAGCAACGATACCAGCCGTTTCGAACGCGCCGGTTTCGATGGTCGATTGCAGGAAATCTATGTTATTCGGCTGGAGATCTTTCGCCGCAAGTTTTTTATAAAATTCCTCAACAACTTTATTGCTCAGCTGACACCGTTTTTTTTCTATCTGGTGGGGGGCTATTTCGTTATTCGGGGAGATCTCTCGCTCGGCGCTTTGATAGCGGTACTGGCAGCCTATAAGGATTTGTCAGGGCCATGGAAAGAGCTGCTGCGCTACTACCAGCGCAAAGAGGATCTGCGGGTAAAGTACCTGCAGATTGTCGATCAGTTTTCTGCTGATGATCTTTTGGATAAGGGCCTGCTCGACGACCCGCCAGTGGAACAGGGATTTGCCAGCGGGAAGCTCCGATTGCGCAACCTGTCGTTTGCAGAGAGTGAGAGCAATGGCAGCGTGAGAGGAATTACGCTCGATATTGAACTCGACGAGCACTTGCAAATCAGCGGCGACTCGCACTCCGGCAAGGAGGATCTGGCCCGCTTGCTTGCCCGTCTGTATTTGCCCTCCAGTGGTAGCCTGCTGCTGAACAACAATGATACATCCGGCCTGCCTGAATCGACGACAGGCCGGAAAATCGCCTACGCGGGTCCCGACAGCTACCTGTTTGCCGGCAGTCTGTTCGACAACCTCGTGTATGGACTAAAACATACCGATACCACTACCGATGCAAATGCTCAAGCCGCTGAACCTTCGACCGAACAGTGGATTGATCTGTCGATGGCAGGCGCAGCTGACCAGACCGAGCTTGCGCAAAAGCTGCTTGAACTGACTGACGATATGCAGATGGGTGCGGATCTTTTTCGCTTTGGCATGAGCCAGCAGATCACCGGCGGTGTTAATGAGGGGCTCGCGGCAGATATCCTGCGAGCAAGGTCGGAATTTCGCCGCCGACAACAGGACAACGAGGATCTGCGGCGTCTGGTTGAGCCGTTTTCGGCTGATTTGTATAACGCCAATATGTCAGTTGCCGAAAACCTTCTTTTCGGCAGCGTGGTCGGTGGCAATGTCGATCTCAACTCATTGAACCTGTTGCCCGAGTGCGAGAAAGTCATGGCCGAGACAGGGCTGGACGAGCGTTTTCTGGAAATCGGCTATGAACTGGCAGAGCTGATGGTTGAGCTATTCGCCGGCGTAGAGCCTGGTAGTCCGATATTCGATCAATTCAGTTTCATCAAAGGCGATGATCTGGGCGAGGTACAGGCAATACTGTCACGCCGGCAACCTTCAGGTAGTCGCAAGAGCAAAGTGACGGCAGCGGAACAGAATCTTATTCGTGGCTTGCCCTTTCAGCTGGTTGTGGCGCGCCATCGTCTGGGGTTGATCGACGAGGACATGCAAAAGAAGATAGTCGCTGCTCGGGCATTGCTTGCAGGGTATTTGCGTAGCTCTGGCATGACGTTCGAACCGTACGGGCAGGATAGTTTTCAGGGCTCGCTTTCGATTCAGGACAACATTCTGTTCGGTAAAGTGGTTTATGGACAGGCTAACGCCGAGGACCGGATAAACCGCGAAATCGACGACATCATCAGTGATCTGGGTATTCACCAGCAGGTAGTCGGTGTGGGCTTGCAGTATCAGGTTGGAGTGGCTGGTGCGCGCCTGAATCAGTCAATGCGCCAGCGAGTGGCACTCTGCCGAGGCCTGTTGAAACGCCCGGCTATGCTGATTGCCAACGAGGCGACCAATGCGCTGGACGCTGAGACAGAGTCGCTCGTTATTGACGTCATGCAACGCAGAATGGCTGGTGGATGTTTGATCTGGATCACCGATAGCGCTGAACCGCTGCCTGGATTCAAGCGCCACATCACGATTGAACGAGGCAGGGTGGGGCAGGACGAGCTGCTCTAAATGGGTAATTTTGCCTAAACCGAGCGGGAATAACCAGCATCAACCCGGGGCGTTTATGCCGATACTTATGGGTGTCGGGAGTTAGATTTCTGCACTTTAAAGGGATGTTTTTGTAGGTATCAGAGTGAGCAGGTGGTCAAGGCCTGTTTCACTCGCCCCTCCCGGCACTCAGGATGATTTATGAGCATGGACGCTTCTTCCTCGCGGACAGGGCACGTTAAGCTGGACCACTGGATACTAATCGCACGTAAACTTCGCGGAGCTAGCCATGTCCATGCAAAAACTATCTTGTGCCCTGTTGTGCGTTTTCGGCGCTTCTTTTTCTGCCAGCGTGCTGGCAAACCATGAAACAGGTCCGCGCCCGCACTCGCATCAGCACTCGCAATATAGCCCTGCCCTGAGTACCTGGTTATCGGCAGGGTGGGGTTTTGGCGGCGATGAACTGGGGCGATTTCAATCCGGCGATGGCTCGATCGATAAAATCCAGGCTGGCAAGGGCGGACATTTTGCAGCTGGCGTTATGTTGGCGATGGATCCCTGGAGTAACCTTCGATTCTCTGGTGGATACCAGAGAGGGTCGCTGAGCAAACTCAATGGCGATACCGCATTCGATAGCGTTCAGTTCGGCGCAAGCGTGCTGCGAACCCACCGGCGGCATGAGTTTGGTGCCGGACTTACTTTGCATACCGGTGTGCGTTACGACTGCAACTTTGTCAATGTCTGCGCCGACGAGGTGGAATTTGATGCAGCCGTTGGCTATACGCTGGAGTATGCGGTTCGACCTGGTTATCAATACGGCGGTCGGCAACGTGGCGGCTATGGCTCGAGCCGCGGCTTGCGACTCGGAGTGCGATACACCAGCATAGAATACACCCCCAAAATCGGTGGTGAACCGATTGATGGCAGCTCGCTAGGCGGTTTCGTTGGTGTTGTTTTCTAGCGATTGCAGCAACGGGCCGCAACCCGCTAATCAGCAACTGCAGCGATCGCCTGCGTGGAACGGTGAAGACCAAACTGATGCGCAGCCAGGACATTGGCTGCGAAGAGATCAGTTTCGCGATTGACGTAACGCGAGTGCTGCTTACTTATAGGGGTCTGCGGCGTCGCGCAAGCCATCACCGAAAAAGTTAAACGCCAGAATCACGATCACGACATTGAACACAGGGATGATCAGCCAGGGGTAGAGTGCTACAACGTTGATGTTCTGCGCTTCGTTGAGTAACACCCCCCAGCTCGTTACCGGTGGCCGCAATCCCAACCCGAGAAAGCTCAGGGCGGTTTCGCCGAGGATCATGTTGGGTACCGATAGCGAAGCCGATGCAATGAGATGGCTGCTAAAGCCCGGTAGCAGGTGCCGGCCAATGATCCGTTTGGGTTTGGCGCCCATCAGCTCGGCTGCGGTACAGTAATCCTCCTCGCGTAGCGCTAGTAGTTTTGATCGGACCGCCCGCGCAAGGCCGGTCCAGTCGAGCATGGCGAGAATCACCGTTATGCCGAAAAAGATAAGTATCGGGCTCCAGTTAACCGGCAGTATGGCTGACAGTGCCATCCATAATGGAAGCTCGGGAAATGAACGGATAATCTCGATGGAGCGCTGCACGATGAAATCAACCCAGCCGCCATAGTAACCAGCCAGCCCGCCAATAATGATGCCGAATGCGAAGCTGATAGCGATGCCGATCAGGCCAATCGTCAGGGAAATTCTGGCGCCGTACATCATGCGGCTGAACATGTCGCGGCCGAGCCGGTCGGTACCCAGCAAATAGAGATTGCCATTTTCCGGCGGGCAGAACAGGTGAAAGTCAGCTTCGATTAAACCCCAGAATTTATATTCGTCTGCTCGGCAAAAGAAACGGATTTTCTGCGGACTTTCGAGATCGTCTGTGTACTCGCGGGTGAACGTTTCCATGTTCAGCGTCGCCTCACGTCGATAGACAAACGGGCCGATGAAATCGCCTTCATGGAAGAGGTGGACACCTTGGGGCGGTGCGTAGGTGGCGTCATCGTTGCCAGTGTGAAGGTTGTAAGGCGCGATGATTTCGACAAACAATATCGACACATACATGCACAGCAGGATAAAACCGGAAACCAGTGCCAGTTTGTGGCGCTTGAGTTTCCACCACATTAGCTGCCACTGAGAGGCAAGAAAGATCTTTTCCTGCTCTGGTGTTAGCTGTTCGATCGAATGGGGATCAAATGGCTCGCTGGATACGTAGTGGTCGCGTGGTGACTGGCTCATCGGTCGGCTCCCTGCAAGCGAACGCGGGGGTCGAGTGCAGCCAGTGCGAGGTCAGACACCAGCACGCCGACAACGGTCAGCACCGCCAAAAACATGAGAAAAGAACCGGCCAGATACATATCCTGACTCTGCAGCGCATCGAGAAGCATGGGCCCCGTGGTGGGCAGAGACATGACTACCGCGACAATCTCGGCACCGGATATGACTTGCGGCAGCAGGTTGCCGACGTCTGCGACAAAAAAGTTCATGGCGATGCGAAGGGGATATTTTCGCATCAGTTTGCCCGGCGGCAAACCTTTCGCGCGTCCGGTCGTGACATATTGTTTTTGGAGCTCATCGAGCAAGTTGGCACGTATGCGGCGAATCATGCCGGCGGTGCCTGAAGTACCGATCACAACCACAGGGATCCACAGGTGTGCGAGTATGTCCTTGACCTTGGCCCAGCTCCACGGCGCATCGATATACTCCGGTGCCATCAGCCCGCCTATGGAAGTACCGAAATAGACGTTAGCCAGATACAGCATCACGAGCGCCAGCAAAAAGTTGGGTGTGGCCAGGCCGATAAAACCGAGAAAAGATAGGCCGTAGTCGCCCCAGCTGTATTGATGTGTGGCCGAGTAGATGCCGATCGGAAACGCAATCAGCCAGGTGAAGAGTATCGTCACAATAGATATGAGAACCGTGAGTATCAGGCGGTCTCCGACGACTTCATTGACAGGCAGGTCGTATTCGAATGAGTAGCCGAAGTCGCCCTGTAACATACCGGTCATCCAGGTCCAGTACTGTTCCGGCATTGATTTATCCAGCCCGTACTCTTTGCGCAGGTACTGGATCTTTTCCTCGTTGACCGACTCGCCCTGGCTCTGTAACTCAGCTATATAACTTTCAAGATAATCGCCGGGTGGCAACTGGATGATGACGAACACCAACATGCTGATGATCAGCAGTGTCGGTATCATCGTGAGAATCCGGCGCAGAATATAAATCAGCATGTTCTTGTACGGACCTGTCTATTGCTATCTGCGTGATTCGGAAAACCAGAAGGTATCGGGTCTGTACGCACCAAAGTAGGCGGTAGCAGTGATGTCGTAAACGCCCTCGGTTGGTACATTGTTTAATTGCTCGTTGATAACCACAGGTTGTTTTACCCCGTTCAGTACGCCGATGGTAAAAACCTGATCCATGTTAATGGCCAGAATTTCATGCCATATCGCTTCACGTTCTTCGGTTGTGCCGGCTACGCGCCACTGATCGTGTAATTCAATCAGGCGGTCAACTTCGGGCAGCTCGGGTGGCTCCCCGGCGGCGCCACTGGTGGCAACAAATTCGCCCCATTGTGGCCATTGATACTGATACTTTGTGGTGGGAGTGACCCATTCGGGGATTGAGTTCGCCGATGGCATACCGTTTTCCAGGCCAGTCCAGATTGACATGATCGCCTCACCGGCAAACACCCGGCTGCGAAAAACTTCACGTTGTGAGGGCACACTAAAAAGCTTTACGCCGATCTTCAGCCAGCTGTCGTGGATCAGCTCCAGCACATCGGTTTGTTCGGTGCTCTCGCCAGCTGTTTGCACGGGTAGCTCCATTGGCTCGCCGTCGGGTAGCAGGCGAACGCCGCGATCGTCGCGCTTTGTCAGGCCCAGACCGTCGAGTAACTTGTTGGCTGTATCCAGGTCGTAGTCGGCCCAGGTGGTGGCGTATTCGGGTTTGAAAAGCGGGCTCTCACTGACCACAGTGTTGTTACTGGGCTTGGCCAGCCCGTAGTAGACAACCTTGTTGATTTGATTTCGATTGATCGCCAGCGACAAAGCGCGTCGCACATCGACGTTTCGCAGCAACTTGCGCCACTGCTCGTGCCTGGTGTTCATGTTTGGGTACAGCGCCAGTTGTGAGCCTTTGGCGGTCGACCACAACGAAACTTTGTACGGGTGGTTAGCCTCACCCTTTTTCAGGTAGGGGTAGTTGTCCAGCCGGATGTATCTGGCTTGCAAGTCAGTTTCACCGGCGCCTGCCTTGGCGGCGATTAGTTTGTTCGACGCAATGCCAACCACAACGGTATCGATGTACGGTAGTTGCATGCCGTTTTGATCGACGCGGTGAAAAAATGCGTTTCGCTCAAATATGAAACGCTCTGACGGTGGCTGTGTGATGTTGCGCCAGGGTTGCAGTGACGGTAGTTCCGGATTGTTCTGCTTGTAGGGACGATCCTTGCCGTGATGGATTGCCATCCAGTTGCGCTTGTCCTCTTTCTCAACCATTTCCTGCATGGCGTCGTCGCCGATATATTTCTTGTGGAACTGTTTCAGGTAGTGTGCAGGCTTGTACAGGTAGAGGGGATTGGCGCCTGCAATCGCCGGCAGGAAGTACGGGTTTGGCGCCTGCCATGTATAGCGCACGGTTTGTTCGTCGACTACTTCAAACACAGGTAGTTCGTCTGCTACTCGCAGCGCACTGGCCATTCTGCCTTCGGCGAGTTCAGGGTCGAGGATGATGTCCTCCCAGAAGTAGCGAAAATCCTCTGCGGTAAACGGATGGCCATCGGACCATTTGTGACCCTTGCGCAGCACAAAGGTAAATATGCGTCCTTCCTCGACGGAGTAGCTTTCGAGAATGTCGGCCTGCAATTGTTGGTTACTGTCGTAGCCGACCAGGCGGGCATAGCCGTAGATGGTCATTTGCCGAATGTCTTTGGCTTTGCCCATCAGCATGCGCATTTCGCCGCCGTACTCACCCGGTGATTTGTCGCCCGTTAGTTCTACGACCAGTGGTTGCTCCGGCAGTCGCTCGGCCATGGGCGGCAGTTCACCGGCATCGATTTTAGCGGCCAGTATCGGCGGCTCGGCTGCGTTGCCAGTGCCCGACAGGGCCAGTAGTAATGATGCGACAGCAGTAGCCGCGACAAGACAGTTACGTTTAATCATAGGAAATAGCCAGTCGGTCATACCAGGTCTGAGTGTGCAACAGATTGCCGAGTCCGTACACGGTGTCCGTTGCCGATATCGAGAAACTGAGTGCCCGAGTCTGCGTCCGGTCGAAATTTGTCTGGCCAATTGGCGGGATCGGACAAGCCAGCGTTTCTCAGGGCATCGAAATCCAGCGGTTTAGTTGGATCGGGGTGCGGAACTGCCGCCAGCAGCGAGCGAGTGTAGGGGTGCATTGGGTTGGCAAACAATTGATCGCGACTTGCCATTTCGACAATATTCCCCCGGCACATCACGGCGATGCGATCTGCGATGTAGTGAATGACACCGAGGTTGTGGGAGATGAATAGATAAGTGAGCCCCAGTTCCTGTTGCAGGTCCTTCAACAGGTTGAGGATCTGGGCCTGGATCGAAACGTCCAATGCTGAAACAGGTTCATCACAGATGAGTAGTTTCGGTTTGAGTGCCAGTGCCCTGGCGATGCCTATGCGCTGTCGCTGGCCGCCCGAAAAACTATGCGGATAACGGCTGAGAAAACGCGGATCAAGCCCCACCAGGCGAATCAGTGATTGCGCCCATTCGCGTTGATAGTCGTCATCGCCAATGTTGTGAATGATCAATGGCTCACGCAGGATATCGAATACTGTCATGCGAGGGTTCAAGGAACTGAACGGATCCTGAAATACCAGTTGCATGCGTTGTCTGAAGTCGATTAGCGGTTGCCCTTCAAGGGCGAGCAGGTCGATCGTCTCGCCTTCAGCGCTGCGGTATTCGATCGAACCGCTGTCGGGCGGTGTCGCCAGCATCAGCATTTTACTGAGTGTGGTTTTTCCACATCCGCTCTCACCCACTAGCCCGAATGAATCGCCGCGATTGATCTGGAATGATACGTCTTCCACCGCCACGACTCGATTGACAGCGCCGATGCCAAACAGCCCGGTTTTCCGGATGCCGAATGACTTGCCCACACCCTGCACAATCAAATGTGGTTCACCGATTAATTGTTGCGCGTTTGAGCCGGGATCGAGCATGTTGTCGATGGTGTAGTTTGCCTCGCGCACCGGCGTGAGCCGCTCGTCCGGCGTCATGTCGAAACGGGGAACTGAATTGAGCAACGCCTGCAGATAGGGATGACCGGGGTTGCTGAAGATAGTGTCGACAGGACCACTCTCGGTAATCTGACCGTGATACATCACCACTACGCGGTCGGCAACATTCGCAACGACGCCCAGATCGTGGGTAATGATCAGCACGGCCATGTTGAGTGCGGACTGTAACTCGTTGATCAACTGGAGAATGCGTGCCTGGACTGTTACATCCAGCGCGGTGGTAGGCTCATCGGCGATTAGCAGCGCTGGGTGGCAAACCATCGCCATGGCAATCATTGCACGTTGCCGCAATCCACCCGAAAGCTCGAAGGGGTACATTTTCATTGCCCGCGCAGGGTCCGGAAAGCCGACTTGTTGAAGCATTGCGCGAGTGGCATCCATGCCCTCGCTGTGCGAGAAGGGTCGGTGCAGAAACAGGGCTTCACTGATCTGATCGCCGATCGTGTGGACCGGCGATAGTGAAGTCATTGGCTCCTGAAAAATGATCGAGATACTACCGCCGCGAATCGAGCGCATGCCGGCGCTGTCGCGATCCAGTTTGGCGATATCGATGATTCGATTGTCTTGCTGCGGATCGGCGAAGTTGATCGATCCCTGACTGATCGACGCGATCTTCGGCAGGATGCCGAGTATCGCCTGAGCCGTCACAGACTTGCCTGAGCCCGATTCTCCAACCAGCGCGACGGTCTCGCCTCGCGAGATTGAGAAATTGATATCGCGGACAGCCTGAATCGTGCCGCCGTGGATATTGAAATCGACTGACAGGTTTTCAACCTGCAGCAACGGATTGTCGAGATTTACCTGGCTGATAGAACTGACCTCAAAGATGCACTTAGGCAATGCTGTTGGTGTCGCCCAAGGCAGAATACACCAGAGTCCGGTGCTCGTTAAGTAAGCGTAACCAGTTCCTCGGAGCTGGTTGGGTGAATGGCGATTGTGTCGTCGAAGTCGCGCTTGCGTGCACCCATTTTCACAGCGACCGCAAATCCCTGCAGCATTTCGTCCACGCCCATTCCGATCATGTGGATTCCGACAACTCGCTCGTCCGGTCCTTCGACGACAAGCTTCATTGCGGTCTTCTGCGGATGTGGTGTGAAAGCGTGGTACATCGGGGTAAATTTGGTTCGATAGACCTTGACTGCGTCGGCGTATTTTTCGCGCGCCTGGGCCTCAGTCAGACCGACGCTGCCAATGGGCGGGTGGCTGAACACCACTGAGGCAATATTTTCGTAACTGAGTTTGCGGTCTTTCATGCCGCCGAAGAGGCGGTCGGAGAGTCTTCGACCAGCTGCGATGGCAACAGGTGTCAACTGCGCGCGACCGGTGACGTCGCCGATCGCGAATATGTTTTCAACGTTGGTCGCCTGCCATTCATCGGTGGGAATATAGCCTGCCGAGTCGGTGTTAACCCCGGCATTGTGCAAGTCCAGCCCGTCGGTCAGCGGTGAGCGGCCGATTGCCCAAATGAGCGAAGAAAAGCCGCTGAGTTTTTCGCCTGCGCGCGTTTCGATGTCGATATTGCCGGCACTGCCGGAAAGCGCTGATATTTCAGTGTTGTTCTGAATCTTCAATCCCGAGTCCTGCATCGCCTCGGTCAGGGTTGAAGACAGAATTTCATCGAATTCGCGAAGAAAGTGCTCGCGTCGGATAATCAGCGTGACGTCACTTCCAAGTGTTTGCAGAACGCCGGCCAGTTCAACGGCGATATATCCCGCGCCGACAACGGCTATTTTTTTTGGCAGTTGCGGCATTTCGAAAAAGCCGTCTGAGGTGATGCCCAGCTCGGCCCCGGGTACGTCGGGAACGGTGGGTTCGCCGCCCGGTGCCAGCAGGATGCGTTCAGCCGTGTACTGTTTGCCGTCGACGTCAACTGTGTGGGCGTCTACCAGTTTTCCGCGGCCTGTCAGGATGTCGATCGAATCCTTTTCGAGGTTGCTTTGGTAGATACCGTTTAGGCGTTCAATATATTGCTCACGGCGTTCGATGAAACCTGCCCAGTCGAAATGCTTTTGCTCGACCTCGAATCCGTAGCCCGAGCTGTTGGCGATGGCGTGTGCGGTGTCGGCCGCATGCCACATTATTTTCTTTGGCACGCAACCCCGATTGACGCAGGTGCCACCGAGCCGATCAAACTCGACCACGGCGGCTTTGGCACCGTGCATGGCTGCGCGTCGAGCGCTCGCTATACCACCGCTGCCGCCGCCAATTGCTATGAAGTCGTACTGGTAGGTCATAAATGGTTCTGCAGGATTCGATTTATGCTGCGAAGTGGTGCTCGCAGTCCGGGTTGCAGTGTAGCGTTCACGCCTCGAAGACGCCAGTTTCGTGGCACTGGCTGCCTGTGTCAGCTGTGATACGTGATTGGTTGAAGATGTACAATGCAAGCAGTGCTTCTATAGTCAAAGACATGGTCAACGGTATTACAAAAAAGGTTGCAGCCAGGCTTGGTCACTACGCCAGATTGACCAGAGCCGACAAGCCGATCGGTGCATTGTTGTTGTTGTGGCCAATGCTGTGGGCGTTGTGGATTGCCTCGGCAGGCCATCCCGATATGAAAGTGTTGCTGGTTTTTCTGATTGGCACCTTTCTGATGCGCTCAGCTGGCTGTGCGATCAATGACTACGCTGATCGTAACTTCGACGGTGCTGTTGCCCGCACCCAAAACCGGCCTATCGTCAGTGGAGCGGTCTCCCCGACTGAGGCGTTGCTCGTAGCCGCTGTGCTGGCGCTGGTATCGTTTGCATTTGTTTTGACGATGAATCGACTGACGGTGCTAATGTCAGTCGTGGGGCTGGTGCTGGCCGCAGTGTACCCGTTTACAAAACGACTATTTCACGGGCCGCAGCTGGTGCTGGGGCTTGCGTTCGGGTGGGCAGTGCCTATGGTCTGGGCGGCGCAGTTGAACCAGCTCCACACGACTGCCTGGGTAATATATTTCGTCGCCATTTTGTGGGCAATCGCCTATGACACTATCTATGCGATGGTGGATCGCGAGGATGACCTGAAAATAGGCATCAAGTCCACTGCCATACTTTTTGGCCGTCACGATGTAGCAATGGTGATGTCGATACTGGCAGCTGTGCTGGTTCTGATTGCGTGGGTGGGTTATCAGGCAGGGCTCGGTTGGGTGTTTGCTCTGGGGTGGTTGATCGCGGTGGCAATTGCGGGTTTGCAGTTCACGATGATTCGTGGCCGCGTACCGGCCGATTGCTTCCGTGCGTTTCACCTCAACAATCATCTCGGTCTGGCGATCTTTCTCGGCATCGCGCTCGACTACTTCATTTAATGACACGCGGTTGTGTTCACCTACCCGGATCAGCCTGAGTCTCAATGCAGAAAATACTGTCCCAACTGATCGAGCAAACCGCAGAGGCGCTGCGCAGCGAGGGTCTTGAGTCTGAGCAGTCAGATGAGTTGCAGGCATCGCTGTCAAGCCTGGTGCTCGCCCGGACGGCGCTTATCAAACGGCAGCTGCGCGAACAGGCTGTGCTGCCCTTGCAGGTGGCGGTTGTCGGGCCAACCCAGGTCGGCAAAAGTAGTCTGGTGAACTGGTTGCTGGCCAGCGATCTCGCCGGCGCCAGCGCGAGGGCAAGTCATACCGTGCACTGTAGCGGGTATGCCATTGGCGAAGTTGCCGGGCAGAACCACGACAGCTGGGCGGAAAAAATTTTCAGCGACATGCATCGGCGCGACGGCAGGCATCTCGATCGCCAGATAATCTCGGAGTTCTCGATAGACGCAGTGCCAGGCGTGGATCGTCTGCCATCATGTATCTTGTGGGATACCCCCGACTTTGATTCGCTGCAATCGTTTCGCTACCGAATGGCGGTGTTGCAAGCCGTTGCACTGGCCGATCTGGTCGTTTTCGTGGTCAGTCCGGAAAAATACGCCGATCGCAGTGTCTGGTCGATGCTTGAGCAAATGGACCAGCTTGGCCTGCCGTGCCTGATGATCATGAACAAAACGCCGCATGCGGCTCGAGGCGAACTGGGTCAATCGCTGCGCTCAAAATACACCGCCAAAATCAGTGCGGTTGCCCCTGACATCGGATTTATTGACGAATTCCGGGGCGTTGGCGGACAGCCGGATCCAATCGATGTAGCCAATGTCCTTCAGCTGGTCGCCGGGCGGGTGCAGCCGGTGGCGGATCAGCGGCAAAATCTGCTTGGATTCATGCGCGAACAATGGCCGCGCTGGACGGGTGCTGCGGCGCGCGAGCGCGATGCAGCACGTGAATGGGCTACCATGGTCCGGAGCGCTTGTGAGACATTCAGGCACGATTATCAGCGGGAGTATCTGGAGCACTCGCGCAAGGATGAGACGCTGCAACTGGCATTGGCCGAATTGCTGGTGTTGCTCGAGGTGCCGGGTATCGCCCAGCCCCTGATCCGCCTGCGTGGCATTGTCACCTGGCCGGTTCGGCAACTGATGTCCCAAGTCGATTCAAAACGCGAGCGCGCCGAAACCGGCAAAAAAGACATCAGCGAGGAGAGTCGATTACTGACACAAATGGGTGATCAGGCTGTCAACGTGCTCTCGTCATCGCTGGCCTCTCGGCTGATCGACGAAACAGACGAGCGCTGGTGGGATAGCCTGTCGGGGCGATTTACAGCCAGTCGCGATGACATCCAGGCTGATTATCAGCGTGCAGTAGATCAGTATCAGGAAGCGCTGCAGGTCGAGATTCGCAAGGTTGCGCGGGGGCTCTACCAGCAATTGCAGGAACAGCCGGCGACCCTGAACGGGCTGCGTGCTGCACGCGTATCGGCGGATGCAGCCGCGGTGGTGCTGGCGGTGAAGTCGGGCGGGCTCGGGCTTGCCGATCTGGTTATCGCCCCCGCTATGTTGTCTCTAACTACTATGCTGACTGAAGGTGCGCTCGGCAAATACATGGAGAAGGTTCAGGCAGATCTCAAAGCCCATCAGTTGTCGCAAGTGATGGAGACAATGCACAACCAGTTGCAAAAGCCTCTCGAGGCTTTGGCTGTGCAATCCGGCGCCAGCGGTTGGGCGGGTATAGCGGACGACATACTGGCAGAGGGACAGGCCCGGCTGGAGCGTGGTGATGTCTGAGCAGGATGTACGTTCACTGATTGCGGATTCTCAGCACTGGTTTGCCGAGCTTGCGCGTGATGGTTGGGTCGCGGCCGTGCCGGCTGGATTGACTGAGCTAAGCGACGCCGGAACCGGGCTGTTCGACGAGGCCGAGCCGCCGCTCGTGGTCGGGTTGTTTGGTGGTACCGGTGTCGGCAAGAGTTCATTGCTCAATCGTCTGGCCGGTCAGGATGTCGCTCGGACCGGTGTCGTCAGACCGACATCCATGGAAATCACAGCGTTTTTCCACGAGCGCATCAATCTGGCCCATTTGCCTGCCGGGTTTCCCGATGACAACTTTGTCCAGGCCCGTCATCGCAGAGACGAACTGTCCAATGTCGTGTGGGTAGACATGCCCGATTTCGACAGCGACGAAACGCAAAATCGCGAACAGGTGTTGCAATGGCTGCCGCATATCGATCTGCTGGTGTACGTCGTCACGCCGGAGCGGTACCGCGACGCGGCAGGCTGGAAGTTGTTGCTACAGGAAGGGTATGGCCACGCCTGGCTTTTTGTCATCAATCAGTGGGATCGCGCCGATCCAGTGCAATTTGAAGATTTCACAGCATTGTTGAAGAGTGCCGGTTTTGTGCAACCCAGAGTCTTTCGTACTATCTGTTCCGGCGAGCAGCGTGTTGAGGATGATTTCCCCCGGCTGGCTGAGCTGGTCAGCGGTCTGGCGCAACGTAAGATTATCGAGCAACTCCACAACCGCGGTTGGCTGAGTCGTTTGCTTGAGTCGCAATCGCGGCTAAATACCTTTGCGACATCGCTGGAATATGATGCGGGCGGGTCGGCGATAGATCTGTGGCGAGAACGCTGGAGTGGATTTATCGACGAGACGATCGACAACCAACGGTTGGCCGCCCGGTCTTTTGCGCGGCAATTTGAGCCTGCGGCAGAGGAGGCGTTATTCAAAAGGCTGATGGCACGTGGTGCTGATGACACGGCGCGTGCTGCCGTGCTTGCCGATGCAAGTAAGGTCGAGGATCTTTGGGATCAGTGGGCGCGCACCAGGCTGCAAGGAATCATCGACCGATTCATATCAGAATTCAGCACGCACGGATTGGCCACCAGGCCGCTGAGCAAGTTGTTCACTGAGTTGCCGGCCCGGGCAGAGCAGCGAATCACCAGTCAGCTGCGAAATCGCCTCAACAAGACAGTGCGCAACCCGGGGCCGCGCTGGCGTCAGTTGAGCTTTAGATTGTGTAAGTACTTACAAGTGATCCTGCCGGTAGCTGCCGTTGTTTGGGCGGGCTGGCGAGTGGTCAGTGGCTTTGTGGCCGCCGGTGAAGACCCGCAGGCCTATGTGGGTTTCAATATTCTGGCTAATACAGTGATGTTGGCAGGACTGGGCTGGTTGTTGCCCTGGATAGCCAGTCAGGCGGTAAAGCCCGTTCTAAAACAATGGATTGAGATTGATTTGCTCGATCAGCTTGGTGACGAGCTACGGCTGATCGGCGCGGAGCAGGAATCCGGCATTGAGCAGCTGGTGAACCAGCGCGCCGGACTGGAGCGGCAATTAAAGCAGTTTGAAGAGCAGACCAGCGCAATTTTTGAACGAGCCAGTTTGCTCGAAAACGAAGAATTGAACCAGTTGTTGCTGCCACATCCGTCAGTTGGCTAATTCACGGCGTGCGGGCCACTGCCCAAAGTGATATTTCGCGCGCTCCAGCCTTTCGCAACTGTTGAGCCAGTGCACGTGCCGTCGCGCCCGTTGTAACCACATCATCGACAATGGCGATATGTTTGTCAGTGAGTGACAAATTGGCTCGAAATGCCCCTTGCAGATTCTTTTCGCGCTGGGACGCCGTAAGTTTGCTTTGTGCTGGCTGGTCTTTGAGCCGGCTCACCGCGCCTCGCAGAACCGGGATCGGCAGAGATTTAGCCAGATGACGTGCCAGCAAGTCCGCCTGGTTGAAGCCCCGCTCGGCATAGCGATTGGGATGCAAAGGGACCGGAATTAGTGCATCCGGGCAGGGCGCCTGGCTGGCAGCGCGATTGAGTAGCTGGCCCACGATACGAGAGAACTTGAGGTCGCCTGAGAACTTCAATCGCTTCACCATATAGTCGATGGGAGGTCTGTAAAGATAGGGAACGATTGCCCTTGCGAAGCGTGTTTTTCTGCCGATACAGTCGCCACATAGGATGCTGGTTTCATCGATAGGCAATGGCTGGGCACAAGCGTTGCAGCAACGATCGTTCGGGGGCAGCATGTCGAGGCAGTCGGTGCACAGATCGACATCGGTAATTGCGGTCGAATCGCATAGTGCGCAGCTGGCTGGAATTAACAGATTGTTGAGTATGTGATACAACTAAAGCACCCAATATAGTCAATTTTGCGTATGGGGGATTTTGTGCTCAATGGTTACAAAACGCCGAGAATACGAGCTCTGCGGGGTTTTTTTGTTGTTTTCCTGCTTCAAAGTTGTGTTAAGATTGCGATCAGCCGTGTATGCTTTATGAAAATTTTGTCTCTCTCCAACTGAGTGCGGGATAAGGTCTACGTAGAGGCAAAAGGCCGCACGAAGCAGTGAGTGGGATACCCAACACGCGACTGTGGCTGCAAAGTGGCAGCAAAGTCTCAAGTGTAGCGTGCGTCTTTGCAAGCGTGGCCGGTGCCAAAAAATTAATGGGTTAGGCGAAACGCGTCAAACTCAACTTTTAACTAGATGCAATTGCAAATCGGAGTGATTCAATGCAAATAAAACTCCTGTCTGTCGCCGTAACTGCTGCGCTGCTCTCAGGCTGTGGCACGTTCGCTGGTGGCAATTCTTCCGCAGAGGATCAACTTGAGGCTACCTCCGGCTATTTAGCGGACAGTAGCGGCAACGTGATCGCCAACGGGTCTGGAGACTGTACACGTAGCTCGAAGTGGTCGGAGGACACCCAGATTCCTGTCTGTGAAGGCATCGAGGACGCTGCCTCGGACAAGGAAGAAGAGAAGACTGAAGAAGCACCAGCGGCCCCACCGCCGCCGCCCCCGCCGCCGCCACCACCTGCACCCAAGCCAGAGCCCACTCAGGCACAGGAACCTGCCAAAGTTGAGCGCGTTGTGCTGAGCGGTCGTGCTCTTTTCCCTTACGATTCAGCACAGCTGTCTCCTCAGGGCGAGCAGGAAATGGACACTTTGATAGACAAACTGACCTCCTATCAGGACATCGAACTGATTGACGTAGTCGGTCACGCTGACAGTCGCGGTTCACTTGAGTACAACCAAGGCCTCTCCGAGCGTCGCGCCGAGACTGTGAAGGGCAAGCTTGAGGGTTCATTCCCGCAGGTGCCAATCTCTGCATCTGGTTTGGGTGAGACTGCACCCGTCGCATCGAACGAAACCGAAGAAGGTCGCCGGCAAAACCGCCGTGTCGAGATTCGGGTCGAGGCGATCACTGCCAACTAGTTTGGCATAGCAGTACAGCAAGTCGAAAGCGGCAGCCCCCCTGGGGTTGCCGCTTTTTTTATGGCCGCAATTAAACCTCACCGCGTTCCGCCAGCGAGGTTTGATAGCCATCTCCGACGATAATATGATCGAGCACGCGGACGTCGATCACTGAAAGTAGCTTGGTCAGCTTTTTTGTGATGTCGATATCTGCCTGGCTGGGTTCAGCGACGCCGCTAGGGTGATTGTGCGCCAGCACAACAGCAGCAGCGTTGGTGCGCATTGCAGCCTTTACGACTTCTCGAGGATGCACGGTTGCACTGTCTATAGTGCCGGTGAAAAGTTCCTCATAGACGATAACCCGATGGCGATTGTCGAGAAAAAGGCAGGCGAATATCTCGTTTTGCCTTTGCCGCATATTGAGTGCGATGTAGTTTTTAACGGCATCGGGCGATTCCATGAACTCCCGTTCAGTGGAGCGCTGGAACTGATAGCGTTTGGCCATTTCCAGGATGGCACTGAGCTGGCTGAAAGTGGCACTGCCAAGGCCCTTGGTGGCGCAGAATGCCGTTTCATCAGCCGATAACAGGTTCACCAGACCATTGTGCTCATTGAGAATATCGCGAGAGATCTCGATGGCACTTTTGCCAGGGATTCCGGTCCGGATGAATATCGCTAACAGCTCAGCATCTGTGAGGGAGTTGGCGCCGTACTTCAGTAACTTCTCGCGTGGGCGCTCGTCACGCGGTAAATCTGTTATTGCCATGCGGGTCATTCTGGTTGAACCTATTGTTAACGAGCGTGCCAGCAGTCACAAAACCCGATATCTGCTTCATCAGCCCTGACCGTGCGCCAGGGTGAACCGTTTTCAGCTAACCGTACGGGGGAGTCCGTCTAACCATGAAGCTTGTGAACAAAAAAATTGTGTTGGGCGTCTGTGGGGGGGTTGCGGCTTATAAAGCGCCCGATATTGTCCGCCGTCTGCAGGACAAAGGCGCTCAGGTACGGGTGGTGATGACGCGCAGTGCGTGCGAATTTGTCCGTCCGCTAACCTTTCAGGCGGTTTCGGGGCAGGAAGTGCTGGTCGAATTGCTCGATGAGCGTGCTGAGGCTGCAATGGGCCATATCGAGCTGGCACGCTGGGCTGACCTTCTACTAATCGCTCCGGCGACAGCGAATTCGATGGCAAAAATTGCAGCCGGTATTGCCGATGATCTGCTCACAACGCTTGCTCTGGCAACGCGGGCGCCGGTGCTGATCGCGCCGTCGATGAATAATGCAATGTGGGAGAATGCAGCAACGCAGTCTGTCGTTGCCACGCTGACTGGTCGATCAATTCGATTGCTGGGTCCGGCATCTGGCGCACAGGCTTGTGGCGAGTTTGGTCCGGGCAGATTGTTAGAGCCGACACAGATCGCCGACGAGTGTGAGCAGTTTTTACCTGTCGAGAAGCTTTTCAGTAAACCGGTAAGAATAGTTATTACAGCGGGTCCGACGCGCGAGGCTATCGACCCGGTTCGATTCATCAGCAATCACAGCAGCGGGAAAATGGGTTTCGCGCTGGCGTCGGCGGCGTTGCGATTAGGCGCACAAGTCACATTGGTTGCCGGACCAGTGCGGATTGAACCACCGGCTGGCACCACGTATTTGAGTGTGGTCAGTGCACGTGAGATGCATGAAGCCGTGATGCGATGCGTTGATCAGGCTGACATATTCATCGCAGTGGCTGCGGTAGCAGATTATCGCGTGGCCGATTTGAGCGATCGAAAAATAAAAAAGAGTGATGAGCAAATGGCGTTGCAGCTGGAACGTAACCCGGACATTCTGGCCGATGTTGCCGGCCGCCGTGCAAAACCGTTCTGCGTTGGTTTTGCGGCGGAGACGCATCAGGTTGAGGAGTACGCGCGCGGCAAACTGAAACGAAAAAACCTCGATATGATCGTGGCCAACAAAGTCGGCGTTGACGATGGCGGATTTAATAGCGATAACAACGCAGTCGAGGTGTTCTGGCACAACGACAGCAGGGTTTACGGCACTCAGAGTAAACAGCAACTGGCAATTGAATTGATGGAACTGATAGCCGAGCGGTTCGAATCCGGAACAGTCTCTTGAAACGCCGTATTCAACTTAAGGTACTGGATAAGCGACTGGGTGATTCCATCGCGCTGCCTGCCTACGCCACGGCGGGTTCAGGGGGGCTCGATCTGCGTGCTTGTGTGGATGAGCCGCTGCAGCTTGAGCCAGGCGCCGTCGAGCTGATACCGACCGGTTTGGCCCTCTACATCGCAGATCCTGAACTCGCCGCTATTATACTGCCGCGCTCCGGCCTGGGTCACAAACACGGGATTGTGTTGGGCAATCTGGTGGGGCTGATTGATTCCGACTACCAGGGTCAGCTGTTTGTCTCGTGCTGGAATCGATCCGGGCAGGCTTTTTCGATTGCGCCCGGTGACCGTATCGCGCAGCTCGTCGTCGTGCCGGTTGTGCAGGCACAGTTCGATGTCGTTGAAGATTTCGACGAATCAATGCGGGCGAGTGGGGGATTTGGCTCAACCGGGCTGGACTGACACGGCTTGCAATGTGGTGAATTTGCGCGAGACAGTTATGCTTCTGTGACATAGGAAGTAAAATATAGCACTGGCGAACTTTGTGCTAGACAACAAACTCGGCCGTAGATGGCCAATCGGTCCCAACGTCACGAAACAACTTTTACCGGGTACAAGCGAATGACTGTAGATGCTTCCATTTTCCGTGCTTACGACATCCGTGGGGTCGTCAGTACTGCCCTGACGCCGGCGGTCGTTGAGCAAATTGGCCGATCCTTTGGTAGCGAAAGTCTCGCTCGAGGCCAGAAGCGGGTGGTTATCGCGCGTGATGGCCGGTTGTCCGGGCCAGACCTCGTGGCCGCATTGGGCAAGGGTATTCGCAGCAGCGGTTGTGACGTTATCAACATCGGCATGGTGCCGACGCCGGTGCTTTACTTTGCCACATACCACCTTGAGACCGGCACAGGCATTATGGTTACCGGTAGCCACAATCCGCCTGAATACAATGGCCTCAAGATGATGATTGGAGGCGACACGCTGTTTGGCGACGGAATTCAACTGCTATACCAGCGCATTGTGGACGCAGATCTCGCGACCGGAGAGGGTGCGTATGAAGAAAAGGACATCATGGATGACTACGTCGCACGGGTCGTCGGAGATATCAAGGTGTCTCGCAAGATGCGCATCGTCACCGACTGTGGCAACGGTGTGGCCGGGGTTATTGCGGCAGAGCTGTTCAGGAAGCTCGGTTGTGAAGTTCACGAGCTGTTTTCCGAGGTTGACGGAAACTTTCCCAACCACCATCCGGATCCCGCCAAAGTCGAGAACCTTCAGGATGCCGCCAATCTGGTAGAAAAAGAGGGGCTGGATCTTGGGCTTGCTTTCGACGGTGATGGCGATCGCGTCGGGGTTATCGATGATCGCGGTCAAATCATCTGGCCTGACCGACAAATGATTCTTTATTCGCGCGATATTCTGGATCGCAATCCGGGCGCGCGAATTATTTATGATGTTAAATGTTCAAGGCTGTTGCCCGCCGCGATTGAGGAAGCCGGCGGTGTGGCAGAGATGTACAAAACGGGTCATTCGTTTGTGAAAACCCGAATAAAAGAAACCGGTGCCGCACTGGGTGGCGAGATGAGTGGCCACATCTTCTTTAAAGAGCGGTGGTACGGTTTTGACGATGCACTCTACTCGGCGGCCCGATTGCTGGAGATATTATCGCGCGACAGCCGCAAGGTAAGCGAAATCTTCGGCGAGATACCTGATAGCGTTAATACGCCAGAGTTGGGTGTAAAGTTTGAAGAGGGTGAGCACCACGTGTTCATGCAATCTTTTATTGACACAGCAGATTTCGGGTCTGCCAAAATTACGACTATTGACGGAATACGAGCAGATTTCGAGCAGGGCTGGGGCCTGGTTAGAGCATCAAATACAACCCCGTCTCTTGTAATCCGCTTTGAAGCTGACACACAATCTGCGCTGGAGGAGATTCAGGGCAAATTCCGCAGCGCTATGCTCAGTGTCAAGCCCGACCTGGACCTCCCTTTCTAAGCACCGCTCGCGCAGCTCAAGGCAGCTCCGGGCACTAACCCGGAGCAGGCTTTGGAACGCACCGCAGCACAGCAAACCGCGTTTATTCTCAACGAGGCGTTACCGTATATTCAACGCTACACGGGTAAAACCATTGTAGTGAAATACGGTGGTAACGCGATGGTTGACGAGCAACTCAAGCAGTCATTCGCCCGCAATATCGCTTTGATGAAACAGGTCGGGATTCACCCGGTTGTTGTTCACGGCGGTGGCCCCCAAATCGGCCGTTTGTTGACCCAGCTTGGCAAGGAGAGCCGATTTATCCAGGGCATGCGGGTGACAGACTCCGAAACCATGGATGTAGTTGAGATGGTGCTTGGCGCGCAGGTAAACAAAAGCATTGTCAGTTTGCTTAATCAGGTAGGCGCTCGTGCGGTGGGCCTGACCGGTAAGGACGCTAGCCTGATTCGCTCCCGCGCTTTGCAACTGAGCCGTGACAACGCCAACGACGAGGATAGCCTCGATCTGGGACAGGTTGGAGAAGTTGACTCCGTCGATGCAGGGATCCTGGAGACGCTGAAAAGTGGTGGATTTACGCCGGTAATCGCGCCAGTCGGTGTCGGTGCTAACGGCGAGAGTTACAACATCAATGCCGATCTGGTCGCCAGTGCCATCGCCTCAGTGCTGAGGGCGGAAAAGCTGCTGCTGCTAACTGACACTGCGGGCATTCTGGATGCCAGTGGGACCCTGCTGACCGGGCTCGATCCCGATCGCATTCAGGGCTTGATCAATGAAGGGACGATTCACGGGGGCATGCTGCCCAAAGTCGACTGTGCGATGCAGGCGTTGAGAAGCGGTGTCAATACCGCCACGATAATCGATGGCAGGGTGGAAAATGCCGTCCTGCTTGAACTTTTCACTGACACCGGCGTGGGTACACAAATAACCAGCCAGGCCCAATAGCGGCTGCTTGTCTATCAGTTCTCGTAGCTGGCGGAGGTGGTTGCAAGTTCGCGATAGCGATCCAGATCTGCGCCAAACTTTTGCGAGACCTTGCGCCGCTCGTTGAGCTTCGATCGGATCAACGCGTTGGTGCTGTTAATGCCGCGGGTGATGGCGACTCGGTCCGAGTCGAGCGTGGCACTGGGCGCGAGGCCCTTTTGAACGCGTGAGTCGATTTTCGACTCGACTGAGGCCAGGCGTGTGTTGAGGATCACCAGCTGGTCGTGCATGCGGGTAATTATGCCGTCGATCAGGCCCAGGCGTTTGTCCCGGGTTCGAATCAGATCGGCTTCGGTCGGAAACGCATCGGTGAGCGCTTTGTCGCGTTGTTTGATTTTGGCAAGCTGGGCTTGCTCGGCATCCAGCTGTTTTTGCTCCTGGCGTCCCGGAATGCGTTTTACGGTTACGCCCTGTGAGTTGAGAACCTGCGTGGAATCATCGTGGTTCGAGGGCGGTGGTACATCCTGGTAGGACACGTTGCCATGCTCATCCACCCATTTGTACAGGCGCGCATCAGCCGGTGTTGAGAGCAGGGCTAACACAGCGAGCGACGCAACAGGCGCTGTCACAAGCAGGCCAAGGTTTCTTCGTGATAGCCCGAGATATGTCTGGGCATCGCTGAGAATTTTGGACATCTGGATATTATTCACGCTAGTCGGCCTGGTGTTTCGGCAATGTTGTGTCACAGGAGAGTTCCTGCATACAGCGGGACTGCAACATATATAGCGGGTGATTCATCGCTTTATTGAGAGAGCGTGTTGAAACTGGAGATTATTTTTGTTTTGTAATTAAAACTCGCCACCCGATTTGAGGACTGTGAAGCAATCGTGCCGCAGCTGTGCGACCATCCGCAGATGAGGGTGATCACACTAAACTGCAACGGAATCAGATCAGCTGCCAGGAAAGGCTTTTTTGACTGGATGATTGAACAGCGCGCCGACGTCATCTGTCTGCAGGAAACGAAAGCGCAAACCGATCAATTGGGCGATGAGCTTTTCCATCCGGCAGGCTACCACCGCTTCACCCACGATGCCGAACGTCGTGGCTATAGCGGTACCGCGCTTTACTGCCGGCACAAGCCCAAACGTGTCGTCAGCGGCATGGGTGACGAGCTTATAGACCGGGAGGGCAGGTATCTCGAAGCGGTCTACGACAATATTTCGGTGGTCTCACTCTATATGCCATCGGGATCATCAGGCGATGAGCGCCAGGCCTTCAAAATCAGAATGATGGATCTGATGATGCCGCTGCTGAAGCGGCTCAGGAAGCGTGGGCGACAGTACCTTTTGTGTGGTGACTGGAATATTGCTCACACTGAGGCAGACATTCGCAACTGGCGGGGCAATCGCAAGAATTCGGGCTTTCTACCCGAGGAGCGTGAATGGCTTAGCGAGCTCTTCACCAAAGTGGGCTATGTCGATACGTTCAGGGCACTCGAGCAACAAGAGCACGAATATACCTGGTGGTCGAACCGGGGGCAGGCGTGGGCAAACAATACTGGCTGGCGCATTGACTATCAGATCGCCACGGCGGCACTGGGTAAAACGGTCAGGGCGACGAGCATCTATCGGGATCAGCGGTTTTCCGATCATGCGCCGTTTTGCGTAGATTATGATTTTTCAATCGATGTCTGAACTCTGCACGACCGGGGCGCGAGGGTCCTGTAAAGCCGAGTGCTTTTTTTATCTCCACTGATGACGATTGCGTTTCAGTTTTTGTCTAGTGTTTTTGATCGTCGCGTACTGATTATGTGTCTGCTCGGCTTTTCTGCCGGGTTACCGATACTGCTGATCTTTTCGACCCTGTCGTTGTGGTTGAGCGAGGCTGGTGCCAGTCGCTCTGCAGTAACCTTTTTCAGTTGGGCTGCATTGGGGTATTCTTTTAAATTCGTTTGGGCGCCACTGGTTGATAAATTGCCGTTGCCAGTACTGAGCGCGCTGCTCGGTCGACGCCGTAGCTGGATGTTACTGGCTCAACTTGCCGTCGCACTTGCGATAGTGATGATGGCAATGACGAATCCTGTCGACAACATACCAGCAATGGCCATTGCCGCTGTATTGCTAGGGTTTTCCTCTGCTACTCAGGACATCGTAATCGATGCGTATAGAATCGAAATTGCCGAGGCGAAGCTGCAGGCATTGCTATCCTCCGCCTATGTGGCAGGTTATCGAATCGGCATGATCGCAGCGGGTGCCGGCAGTTTGTATTTGGCCGATTACCTGGGCAGTACTGCCACAGATTACTCCTACACCGCGTGGCGAGATACTTACCTTGTAATGGCGGCACTGATGAGTGTAGGGATGGTCACAACGCTTGCGATGGCCGAACCGATTAGCGGCGATGGCCTGGCCTATCCGCATGAGTCGCTGGATTATGTTCGTCTGGCGCTGCTGTTTCTCCTTTCCATAGCTGCCTTTGTTGCAGCATTTCGGATTTGGCCGGCGATTGTGCCCAGTCCGGATAGCGCTCGTCATGTTGTCAGTTTTGGCTATGAGTCTGCCAGGCTGATCAATGCTATCGCCATCGCCTGCGTGGTCGCGGTGATTCTGGCTCGCCTGGGGCTTACCAAACGAGCCTTGTTGGTCGAGAGCTTCGTCGATCCGATTCGCGATTTTTTTCGTCGCTATGGTAAGTATGCCTTGTTGATTTTATTGCTCGTTGGCTCTTACCGGATGTCGGATATAGTGATGGGCGTGATTGCGAATCTGTTTTATCAGGACATGGGTTTTAGTAAAACCCAGATCGCAAGTGTCACCAAAGTTTTTGGATTGTTAATGACAATCGTCGGTAGCTTTGTCGGTGGATTTCTCGCATTGGCGTTTGGGGTTGGCCGGGTTTTGATACTGGGTGCCGTGCTATCGGCACTGACCAATTTACTGTTTA
Organism: uncultured Granulosicoccaceae bacterium; assembly: GCA_937920585.1. Lineage (GTDB taxonomy): Bacteria > Pseudomonadota > Gammaproteobacteria > Granulosicoccales > Granulosicoccaceae > CAKZSB01. Next base: position 50,631 of record CAKZSB010000111.1, read on the forward strand.
TGCTTGTGGCGCGATCGGAGCCTGACATGTTCATGCTCACCAGTGTTATCGCGGCCGACAATTTCAGTGCCGGAATAGCGGTGGCGGCATTTATTGCGTGGTTGTCGAGCCTTACAAGTATTTCGTTTACCGCAGTTCAATATGCGATATTCAGTTCGCTGATGACCCTTATGCCGAAACTGCTCGGCGGGTACTCGGGGACGATCGTTGATGCCGTCGGATATCAGCAGTTTTTTCTCTACACGGCACTGCTTGGCTTGCCAGTGGTCATACTGGTTTTTTGCGTACAGAGGCTGGTTAAGTAGCTGGTGAATGGGAATCTGTCAGTAATCGTAGAGGTTGTTGACGAGTGTGAGTTTGGGTTTTGTCTCTGGTTGCGCAGTGGTTTGCGCGGCCGAAACCGGATCGACGAACATATCCAGTTGATCCCGATTTGAAACCCCTTTGGCTGGCCACCAGGCTTTTGCAGATAGTGCCTGGTTCATCGCGAACGCCAGGCGGTCCATTGATTTTTCGCGATTGCGATTGTCCCTTAGCCATTCTCGCATCAATGGTTCTGTACTGATTTTGCCGCTGGTGCCATTGGTCATTTCCCACTCTACGTTGTAGCGCGGGCGCATGTCGCGCCAAACCAGCAATCCCACCAGTAAACTCAAAAACAAAGGTATATACACCATCAACATGCTTGAATGGCTACCACTGGTGATGTCTACAATAATGGTGAGCAACAACACGATTACGGCACCCAGTATTACGCCCTTGCATAGGCGACGATTTAAAATGGTGGGTCGGTAGTAATGCTTGTTGACGCTCAACATGTGTTCAAACATGTAGGTTTTGAGTGTGCGATCGAATGCATCTATGTAGGCTAGTCTGGTATCAGTTACCAGTATGGTTCCGGTTCGTAGTAATTCTTTTTCGCCCGGATATGCAGCGATCGCTTCGGGTCCGTTCCGAAGCCAGCCTTTGAACGCAGGGATTTTAAAATTGGGTAACTGGAACTTACGCATGATTATTTGATGCAGCGGTACACAAGTGTCGGTGGCAAATTGAACCAGATCGGGCCGTGACGTTCGACTCGGGAAAATCGTTTTGGCAGCGTCTGCGTGAAATGTCTGCCACGGCTGCGCAGTTGGCTGCCGAGATAGACGATTGAAATGAACGTGCCGCCTGGTGCGAGGTTATCCATCACCGTGTCGAGCAATCTGCGTTGTTCAGTTTCATTGAAAATGGTCCACGGAAGGCTTGAGACAATATATTCCGCATCGCTGCAATTGTTGGTATGCAGGTAATGCTGAATGCTCATCGCGCTGTCGGTATACACTCTGGCCTGCGGGCATCGATTGCGTGTGGCTTCGGCAAATATCGGGTTTATTTCGAGCGCGAAAAACGTGGTGTCCGGTTGCATACACTGCATAAGCTGCTCGGTAAATACGCCAGTGCCTGGCCCGAGTTCGACGATCGTCGATGCCGAGGTGAAATCGACCAGGCGGGTTACTTCGTCGGCGACGGCACGCGAAGAGGGGGCGATGGCGCCTGTGGTTTGCGGCCGTTGCACAACCTGTTTTATAAAACCGGACGGGGTTGATCGCTTGTTCAGCGGCAAAGGCGTGGAAAGCCGGTGTGGCTGATTTGCAACTGGTGGCGACATTAAATAACAGGCCTTTTTGATATTCGAGGCAGAAGAGAAGAGGCTAAACGCGCTCTTCGATAGTTGCCCGTTTTTTGTTAGTTATTATTGTTTGGGTGGTGTGGCATTCTCATCGAGATCGAGTATTCCATCGACATCGAAGGGTACAGTTCGGTTCCAGTCTGCGATTTGTATTGCCCCGGATACCTGATAGCGGATGGACATGTCTGTCGCTCGTAATAATCCTTTCAATGACTCTGCGATCTGGTGAATGCCTGCGGTAACATCAATAGCAATGTCACCCGCTTGTCCGGGCGGAATAACTACTGCTTGATAGCTCTTGCCACTGGCAACGACAGAATCGTTGAATTTGGCAACAAACCTAACCGTCTCCAGGGGTAATTCGAATGGATTTGGATTGTCTATTTGCAATCTGAATCGCAATTGCTGACTGGACAGGTTCAAATTTAACGGGGTCACATCAATCAACGACACAGATGGCTTGATCAGCTTTGGGCCGAATGTCGCACAGGCCGTGAGGCAGGCGATCATTGTGCCAATCAACGCTATCTTCGCCAATCTGTTACCGGATGCCATTGGTCCTCCTGGGAGGATTTGCAATTAAAGTCTGTCGTGGGTTCGTTGCTCGCCCAATATTATAACTTTGCTCATAGGGCAAGTGCACCAACAACAAGTGGCAGTGCTACCATGCAATGGCAGGAGGTTATCACGGTGTTGTGATTTTTAGCCTGACCAACAGGATAGTTCCCGGCGGAACTGGCGGGCGTGTCGTTTGTGGCGCGTGGGCGAATCGATCGCCCGGGACGGGCGACCGACGGGGTGATGGGAGTGAGGTCGTTCTAGGCCAGCAGTGATCGCTGGGCTTTGAGCTCGACCATCGCCTGTTTGAGGATTGATTTGGGATCCTGAAGGTCAATGCCGGCCTGCTGAAGCTTGCGTGGCAGTAACAGGTTGACGACGCTTGGGATAGACTTGGTAGTGCCTTCCGGCAGCTCGTTCTCGATGGTAAGTAACGCTGCTGTTACCAGATCTGCGTAAGTGATTTCACCAGTATGATTTCGATAGAAATCGCGTGAACTCTCTATTGCCTCGATGAACTGATCGTTGAATCCCCAGGTACTCAGCAGCCACATACCAACGATCTCACGCAGGTTCTTAACGGAGTTCTGCAGTGACTGCGCGTCAGTGAACTGATCAGCGTGCTGATTGGCGTGGCTCAGTACAACGAGTTCACCAATGTCAGCCATCAGCCCGATCAGGTGCGCTCGCTCTGCAGACATATGTCGAAGTGATTTTGCAAACACCTGGCAGATTGCGCCAGTCAGTGCCGCGCGGCGCTGATAGTAAGTCATGTGCTCTTCGAGCAGCGGGCTCGCTGCCTGCCAGCTTTGCTCTTCGTTGGTTGTGATCGTCTGAGCGAGCTTGCTCGCGCTCTCGACACCCAGCCGGGTGATAGCGCCTCTCATCGTCTGTGTGGTCTCACCGGCGCCGGCCGACTTGTTGGCCTCGTATAGCGTGCTGGCAGTGAGCGCTGGATCGGACGCCAGTGCTCTGGACAATTCCGGGATGCCGACAGCTCCGCTTTGCAGCAGAACGGTGACTTTGCGGCTGATACTTGGGTCGCAAACCAGATTAATGCTGCGGCTGGAAAATGATTCGACGATGTCATCAAAGATGATGTTGTCGCGCTCAGTAACGCGAACGTCGGTAACCTTGGTAGCCGTTTTCTGTTGCTCGTTGAGCAGGATGTCAAACAACTCTCGCCCGAAGCGGACCAGCTGGGCGGTGGTGCTTGTTTTGATCACGTGGTGCGAGGTGAATTCGCGCAGTACCGGTTGCAAGGCACGATCAGAGTTGGCAGAGATTGACTCTGTTTCGTCTTTTTCCCGTGCATTCGAAGTTTCGACCTGCCCTTCAAGCAGGTAAGTGAACCAGCGGTGCTCTTTATCACCAGAGAGTTTTGTCGACGGGTTGACGCTCACTACTGTGGCCGACTTGCAAATAGTCAGCTTGTTGGCGTCGCTCAGCTCTGAAATCGGCGACAGGCGACTGGCGAGTTCCAGCAGTTCGCCGACATCGTTCTCAGTTGATTCTGCCTGTTTTGCTTCGAAATTGAACACTTGGCGCCCGTCCGATTGTTTGATTGATCTACCGCAGCGATGGGTGAATGCCTCACCTTCCGGCCGTATGGCGGCAAAGCCGCTTCCGCATCCGGGAATTTAGTCAGACCGCTAGCAGAGGAATCGGCGCGCAATTGTAAATATTTAGGATAGTGATCCCGATGCTATGCAGTAGTCCGCAAAATGAGCGAAGTAATTGACCATCAAGGGAAAAGTCAGCAACTGTGCTCAGTGGCTGCAGGCTA